>JAVBJO010000098.1:0-22239 GCA_031546925.1 Rhodospirillaceae bacterium | reverse complement strand
CTTGGGACTTGTCCCGAACCGCGAGAGAGAGGGCGGGGCAAAGCTCTCCGCATCAGGGGGGGGCTGGCCTGCTCTACGGGGCTGCCGCCCCATACCCCGCCCGGGGCGATGCCCCGGACCCCCTTCTTTTTTATCAATTGGGGGCGTGCCAAACGGTATTCGTCCATGACGGCACTGACGGCATCCCTTGCCCTCTTCCTGCTTAGCCACAGTCTGACCAACCGCCCCCTCTTCCGCAGCCATGCCGAGCGAGTGCTTGGGGGCCCTCGTCCCTTTCTCCTGGTCTATTCCCTGGTATCGCTAGGACTGTTCGCTTGGGTGATCGTTGCCCTGCGCCAAGCGCCGATGCTGCCCCTGTGGGACCACGAGCCCTGGATGCGCTGGGTTCCCCTAGTCACCATGCCAGTTGTCTGTGTTTTGGCGGTGACGGGTCTCACCTCCCCCAACCCCTTTTCCCTCGGGCCAGGAGGACGGGGATTTGACCCGGATCATCCCGGGATCCTTCGGCTCACCCGCCATCCCGTCTTATGGGCGGCTGGACTGTGGGCGGGGGCTCACCTGGTGGCCAACGGCGATGTGGCGGCGGCGCTCGTGTTTCTGCCGCTGTTGATCTTGGCCCTGGCAGGCCCCTCCCTGCTGGAGGCCAAGCGCCGCCGATCCTTGGGACCAGAGACCTGGGAGCGTCTCACCGTTCTTACCCGCAAGCCTTCTCGTGCGCTCTTCCCCGAGGTGGGGCCAGGGCGCGTTGGACTAGGGCTCGCTCTTTATGGGCTGCTGCTCCTGGTTCACGAGGCGGTTCTTGGAGTCTCGCCCCTGCCGCTGTGAAGAATGGAGGCCTCTCGGCCCTCCTCTACGCAACGCAGGCGGACCTCAATGAATCGCCGAGGCAGTGCCGGGCCTAGTCTTTCCGGCCACTCGATCAGGCAAATTCCGTCGATGAAGGCGTCCTCGATTCCCAACTCGAAGGCCTCCTCGGGGCGGCAAAGCCGATACAGATCAAAGTGCCAGATCACCCCCGCAGCAGTGTCATAAGTCTGGACCAAGGTGAAGGTGGGACTGGGAACCTCTTCATCCTCTCCGGCGAGGGCCTGGATAAAACCGCGGGCCAGGGTGCTCTTGCCACTCCCCAATTCTCCCACCAGGGCGAAAATATCTCCCGGTTTGGCGTCTCGTGCCAAGGTTGCTCCAAGGCGCTCGGTAGCTTGCTCATCAGGAAGAAACATCAGCTTTTCCTCGCCCGTGGGTGGGCATCTCGGTAGACCGCCGCCAAACGAGCGTTATCCACCTTGGTGTAGCGCTGCGTGGTTGAAAGAGTGGCATGGCCCAGCAATTCCTGGATGGTGCGTAAATCCCCTCCCGCCGCCAGGAGATGCGTCGCGAAAGAATGGCGCAAGGCGTGGGGTGTCGCCGTGTCCGGCAGACCGAGAAACATGCGCACCTTCCGCATCTGACGCTGCACCACGCCCGGATTGAGGGGGCCGCCTCGGACTCCCACGAACAAAATATCATCCGGTCCCATAGCATGAGGACACTGCCGGACATAGTTCTCGATGGCCTCGCGAACCAAGGGGAGAACCGGAATGAGTCGCTGCTTCTGTCCCTTACCGGTAATGAACATGCTCTCCCCTGTTGGAATTTCGCGCTTGGTCATTCCCAAGGCCTCACCCAAACGCAATCCACAGCCATAAAGGAGCGTGAACAGGGCAATATCTCGAGCGCCAACCCAAGGTTCATCTTGCAATTCTCCAGCGGAAACCAGGGTCTCCATCGCCTCGTCGGGGGCCAAAGCCTTGGGAATCGACCGTGGAAGACGAGGAGTCTTCACCGCACTCAGGGCAGGATTATGGACAATTTTCTGCTGGTCAAGATACTTGAAGAATCCGCGCAAGCTGCTCATGAGACGCGCCATGGAGGATCGCGACAACCCCCCGGCTTGACGCGCCGCGAGAAAGGCCCGGAAGTCAGCAGGCGTTAACGCAGCCAAGGCGGAAATATCCGCCATCTCGCCAAGGTGGTCGGACAGGAAATGACAAAAAGAGGACAAATCACGACAATATCCATCCAGGGTATGAGGGCTGACCCGACGCTCTTCCGCAAGCCAATGCCGCCAGCTTTCGATGGCGGAGAGGAGATCGGGGTAGGCGGGAAAATGGATGGCAACGGCGGACATGGGGGGCAATATTTTAAAGGGAAAGAGCGTCTAAAGCAATGGCTTCGGAAACGAAGCAGGAGGCAGGGAGCTGGGACTCTTGCCCTCTCGCCTGATCGTTAATCGTTCCCATTCGTTCCACTCACAAAAATTCCGTCTCTTGGCGAGAGAAAGGCCTCCGCTTTCCATCTTCTGGTATAGAGGCTTCTTTTCCCATCTCAATCGCCCTTTTCCAGTGCTGTAGCTTGGAATACAACTAAACTATAAGGTGCGGAACATCCCTGGGGGTTTTATGATTTTCATGAACATTCTTTCCTCACAAGATTTTGCTGGGAACATAAGATCATCAAGAGTTCTCTAGTGCTTCGCCCCCAAATAAAGATTAGAAAAACCACCTCGCCCCAAGGTCTCCCATTGACCGCCCATATTTTCCCATGCTATCCCATGACATCCCATTGCGGATTCCATGAAACGCTAAGCGCGTCATGGTTGCAAGCAAAACGGGGGGAACGGATAGGAAGGCAGACTGGGGATGGGGTTATTCCTCTCCACTTTCGTAAACAAAATCGACAAAAAGGGTCGCGTCAGCGTCCCTGCGAGTTTTCGCGCGGCTTTGGCGAATGTGCCTGAATTCCAAGGGGTTGTGATTTTTTCGTCCTTCACCAAGACGTGTATCGACGGTTGTGGGATGGATTACATGATGCGGCTGTCCGAGAGCGCCGGAGAGCTTGGACCTTTTTCTCAGGATCGAGAGGATTTAGAGGCTATTTTTTCCGACGCCCATCAACTTCTCTGGGATCCCGAGGGCCGTATCGCCCTACCGGAGAGGCTGATCCACCACGCCAAGATCACCGACACTGTCATGTTCGCCGGGAAAGGCCAGACCTTTCAGATTTGGGAGCCCTCTGCTCACGAGGAAGAGGTCGCCAAGGCAAGGACGCGTGTGCGGGACAATCGTCTCAGCCTGCCTCCCCTGCGCTCTTCACAGATGGGAGGGCGCTGATGCGTTCTTCTCCCCATATCCCCGTTCTGTTAGACGAGGTTTTAGAGGCCCTGGCGCTCCAGGATGGGGATGTTTGCGTGGATGGCACCTTCGGCGCGGGCGGTTATAGCCGTGCCCTCTTGAAGCAGGCCGATTGCACTGTATTCGCCATTGACCGCGATCCCGCTGCCATCGCCGCCGGACGGGCGTTGTCTCTGGGCCGGCTCACTTTGCTTGAGGGATGCTTCGGTGACATGGCTGCCCTGCTTCTGGAGCATGGTGTACACCAGGTCAATGCCATCGTGCTGGATATCGGTGTGTCATCCATGCAGTTGGATCAGGCGGAACGCGGGTTCTCCTTCGCCAAGGATGGTCCGCTCGACATGCGCATGGGGCAGAGCGGCCTGTCTGCCGCCGATGTGGTCAACACTTATGACGAGGGGACTCTGGCGGATATCTTCTTCCAACTAGGAGAGGAACGCCAGTCGCGGCGCGTGGCACGCGCCATTGTCGCCGCCCGGACCGAGAAACTGTTCGAGCGGACGGCGGAGCTGTCCACGGTTATTCGCAGCGCCATTCGCGGGGGACATGACGGCAGTCATGCCCTCGACCCCGCTACGCGCACGTTTCAGGCGTTACGTATCCATGTGAACGACGAATTGGGTGAATTGCGGCGCGGCTTGGCCGCCGCCGAACATCTTCTCGCTCCCGGTGGGCGTCTGGCGGTGGTGAGCTTCCACTCCTTGGAAGACCGTTTGGTCAAGAGCTTCCTGAGAGAAGGCTCTGGCGGCACCCCGGAACCGTCGAGGCATCTGCCCCAAGCAACGCGGCAAGACCACCCTCCGGCCTTTGTGGTCTCGCGGCGCAAGGCGATCAAGCCGTCGGAGTCCGAAATGGACCGCAACCCCCGCTCGCGTTCGGCGCGCTTGCGCTGTGCCCTGCGCAGCGACACCCCGGCTCGGCCGGGAGCGGGAGGCGAGGCATGAGCCGTGCATTGTCTGGCACCCTTATTCTGGCAGGTCTGGCGGGAGGCTTAGCCATTGGCCTGTTCTTCCTGAAGCACGAGGTCAAGGAACGCGAGAATCTCCTGCGCAAGATCAATCACCAGATCGAGAAGACCGAGCAGACCATCCACGTCCTCAATGCTGAGTGGAGCTATCGCAACGATCCGGCGCAGCTTCGCGCCTTATCTGAAAAATTTCTCAACATGCGCGTGGTGACCGCCGATCAAATCACCACCCTGGACGCCTTCGCCAAAGGCGGCAGCACCGCTGTCGCCGCCTCGACGGGAGGGCGGCCATGAAATTGTTCGCCCATAAATCCCGCCCCGTGGTCATCCAGGTTGGCGCGGATCTTCAGAACACGCCCAACAGCGCCATTTCGTCCGACAACAGCGTCCCCGCCAATGTCATCCAGACCGGACGTGCCCGGTTGAGCGCCATTGCCGCCGTGTTTTTGACCATTTTCGTGGTCATTTCCCTGCGGTTGCTGGATCTATCGGTCCTGGATCGCGTGGTTCCGCGTCCTCTTGCGGCACCCGAAGCACGAACCGGCGGGCTTTCCATGGCCCGAACGGATATTACCGATCGGAATGGCATTGTCCTCGCCACCAGCTTGCCCACGGTATCCTTGTACGCTCGTACCGAGGATGTTCAGGACCCGGTCGAGGCCACCAACAAGCTGATGTCCGTCCTGCCCGACTTCAATCGCGAGGATCTTCTCGCCAAACTGTCCAACAAGCGTCCCTTCGTCTATCTCCGGCGCAACCTGACGCCGCACCAGCAGTACGAGGTTAATTTCCTGGGGATTCCCGGCCTTGATTTCGAGGAAGGGGAGAAACGGATCTACCCACATGGCAATCTGGCCGCCCATGTCATCGGCATGACCGACGTGGACAACAATGGTATCGCCGGGGTGGAGAAAAAGTTCAACGCGACGCTCCATAAAGGCCAAGCTCCCTTGCGGCTGTCCATCGACATCCGAGTGCAGACCGTGTTGCGTGCCGAACTGGCCCGGGCGGTGAGCGATTTTAGCGCCCTGGGTGCCGCCGGGATGGTGGTTGACGTGCGCACTGGCGAGGTGCTGGCCATGGTCAGCCTGCCCGATTACGATCCCAACGATCCCTCCACTGGTGCGGGCGAGGCGATGTTTAACCGCGTCTCCAAGGGCTCGTACGAGATGGGCTCCACCTTTAAGCTGTTCAATACCGCCATGGCCCTGGAAAGCGGTCGCGTCAACATGAACTCCACCTTCGACTGCACCAAGTCGCTCGAGTTCGCTGGGCATACCATCCATGACGATCATCCGCTCAGGCGCTGGGCGGGAGTGAGCGATATCCTGGTGACCTCCTCTAACGTCGGTTCGGCCCGGATGGCCTTGCAAGCGGGCACCGATAACCAGAAGGCTTTCATGGAACGGCTGGGGATGTTGCGCTCCGCCACCATCGAGCTGCCCGAGGTTGGTGCCCCTCGTGTCCCCAATCCGTGGCGTGAAATCAACACGATTACCATCGCTTTCGGGCACGGCATGGCGGTTACGCCGGTGCAAATGGTGCAAGGGGTGAGCGCCCTGGTGAATGGTGGTATTTTAATACCCTTGACCATTCAGGCGCGTGATCTCTCGCAACCCATCCCCGGAGAGCGCGTCATCAAGCAAGCGACCTCGGATCAGATGCGGAATTTGATGCGTCTGGTGGTGACAGAGGGTACCGGCAAGAAGGCCAATGTTCCCGGTTACGACGTGGGCGGCAAGACAGGAACTGCTGAAAAGGCCGGACGTGGCGGCTATCGAAAGAAAGCGGTGCTCGCGTCGTTCATCGGCGCGTTCCCCATGAAGGATCCGCGCTACGCCATTCTGGCCAGCATCGACGAGCCCAAGGGAACCAAGGAAACCGCAGGGTTCATCACCGCCGGGTGGAACGCGACCCCTACGGCAGGACGCATCATTGCCCAGGTGGCGCCTCTGTTGGGAGAGTTGCCACATACAGAAGGTGTCGTACCTCCCGTGGTTCGTCCAACTCCTGCCCCGGCACCTCGCGCCGCCAAGGCTCCCTCCCCTGTTGCCCCCTCTTCTGATGGAGGACGCGAAATTGCCGAGGCTCATTGATCTGTTCGGCCCACAGACAGGTGTGGTCGGCGGTGGTCCCGAGATTACCGGCCTGACCGCCGACTCGCGCAAGGTTCGTCCCGGCATGGTGTTTGCCGCTCTGCCCGGCGTCAAGGTAGATGGACGCACGTTCATCCCACAAGCGGTGGCGGCGGGAGCCTCGGTGATCCTCGCCCCCCTTGGCACCCCACAGCCCAAGGGCGATGTGGTGCTGGTGACCGACGCCACGCCGCGCCGGACTTTTGCCCAGGCGGCGGCGGCGTTTTACGGGGCACAACCGCCCACGATGGTTGCGGTCACGGGAACCAATGGCAAGACTTCCACCGCCAATTTCGTGCGCCAATTGTGGATGCAGTTGGGATATTCCTCTGCCGCTCTGGGAACCTTGGGTGTGATCGCCGAGGGTTGGCCTCGGGAAAATACCCTGACCACACCCGATCCGGTCGAATTGCATGCCACCTTGGCCGCGCTGGCCCTGTCGGGCGTGACCCATGCCTGCATGGAGGCCTCTAGTCATGGTCTCGATCAGGACCGCTTGGATGGCGTGACCTTACAGGCAGCCGCTTTTACCAACTTGACGCGGGACCATCTCGATTACCATCCCGACATGGAGGCCTATTGGGCCGCCAAGCGTCGTCTGTTCACCGAATTGTTGCCGCGCGGTGGGGCCATCGTCGCCAACGCCGAAACCCCCGAAGCCGCCGAGTTGGCCCAGATCGCTACCGAACGCGAGCTCCGCTTCCTGGATTATGGGTATGGAGCTACCGCTCTCGCCCTGATCGAGGCCACGCCAACCCCAGCGGGACAACGCTTGCGGCTGCGGGTGATGGGCGTCGAAACCACCGTTGACCTCTCCCTGGCGGGCGCCTTCCAAGCCTCGAACGCCTTGGCTGCGTTGGGATTGGTGCTGGCGTGCGGCGCGGAGCCCGAAGCCGCCCTTCAGGCCTTATCGCGGCTGGAAGGTGTTCCCGGGCGCTTGGAGAAAGTGGCACAAACGGCAGAAGGTGCCCCAATTTACGTGGATTACGCCCATACGCCAGACGCCTTAACCATCGTGTTGCAGGCCTTGCGTCCCCACGTCTTGGGTCGCTTGCTGGTGGTGTTTGGCTGCGGCGGGGATCGCGATCCTGGCAAGCGCCCGCAAATGGGACGGATTGCGGCCGAATTGGCGGACTGGACCCTGGTGACCGACGACAATCCCCGCAGTGAACAACCCGCTGCTATTCGCCAAGCCATTCTTTCCGGCATGAGCGGCATCCCCGCCTTTTGGGTGGAGATTGGAGACCGTGCCCAAGCTATTCAGGCTGCCATCGGTGAATTGAACGCCGGAGACATCCTGGTCATCGCCGGAAAAGGCCATGAGACCGGACAAATCATCGGTGGCACCGTGATACCGTTTGACGACGCTGCCGTCGCTCGCGCCGCCGTGGGAGGATGCTCATGAGTCTATGGACGGCGAACGAAGCGCGGGAAGCGACCCAGGGAACCCTTTACGGAGGGGACTGGATGGCGTCTGGTGTCTCCATCGACTCGCGGACCCTGGGCAAGGGCGATCTGTTCATCGCCCTGGTTGGCCCCAATCATGATGGTCACGAGCACGTGGCCGCTGCGTTTGCTGCGGGAGCCTCCGCCGCCCTGGTGCATCGCGTCCCCGCTGGGTGCGAGAGTCTGCCTCTGCTGGTGGTGCAAGACACCATGAGGGGGCTGCAGGCCCTAGGTGAAGCGGCTCGGCGGCGGAGTTCCGCTCGGATCGTGGCGGTGACCGGCTCGGTGGGGAAGACCGGCACCAAGGAGATGCTGGCCCTGGCGCTCTCGGGTCAGGGGAAGACGCATTGGTCGGCAGGGAGCTTCAACAATCATTGGGGCGTGCCCCTGTCGCTGGCGCGGATGCCCGCCGACGTGCGTTTCGCCGTGTTCGAGTTGGGGATGAATCATCCGGGGGAAATTGCCGTTCTGACGCGCATGGTCCGCCCTCATGTGGCCATCATCACCACCATCGAGGCCGTGCACACCGCCTTTTTCACCTCGGTGGAGGAGATTGCCGACGCCAAGGCTGAGATTTTCCAAGGCATCGAGTGCGACGTCCCCCCCGGTGGAGCCGCCGTGCTCAACCACGACAACCGCCACTATCGCCGCTTGGCAGAGGCCGCTCAGGAGGCCGGCGTGCGCACCCTCCTGTCCTTCGGCAGTCATATCGATGCCGATGCCAGGTTGTTGGATTGCGCCGTCGACCCCGACGCCACCACCGTTTTTGCGTTGCTCAACGATCACGCCACCACCTATCGCGTTGGCGTCTCGGGCCAGCATTGGGCCATGAACTCCCTGGCGGTGCTGCTGGCGGTGGGAGCCTTGGGCGGAGACGATGCCCTGGCACGAACCGCTTTGGCGGAGATGTCCCCCCCGAAGGGAAGAGGACAACGCCACCGCGTTCCGGTCAAGGACGGCTGTCTGGAACTGATCGACGAAAGCTACAACGCCAGTCCCGTCTCCATGCGGGCTGCCATTGCGACCCTGTCTGCCGCTCGCCCCGCCAAGGGGGCGCGCCGCGTGGCGATCCTGGGGGATATGCTGGAATTGGGCGAAGACGCGGAACGTCTTCATGTCGCTCTGGCCGAGATGCTGATGGTGTGGAATGTGGATGTGGTGCACACCGCAGGACCGCTGATGGCGGGGCTGCATCAGGCTCTGCCACCCATGCGGCGCGGAAGGCATACAAATACCGCTGAGGAATTGGCTCCCCTGGTGCGAGCCGATCTCAAGGCGGGAGATGTGGTGGTGGTCAAGGGCTCGGCGGGAAGTCGCATGGCTCAGGTGGTCAAGACTTTGTTGGAAGGGTGCTAGGGAGTCATGCTCTATAATTTACTCTACCCCCTGGCGGACAACATTGGTGTCTTTAACCTGTTCAAATACCTCACGTTCCGCACCGGCGGAGCGATGATGACGGCAATGCTGGTCTCTTTCTTGATCGGTCCCAGCCTGATTAACTGGTTGCGGCGGTGGCAAAAACAAGGCCAACCCATCCGTTCGGATGGGCCGGAAAGCCATCTCCTCACCAAAAAGGGAACCCCCACCATGGGCGGGTTCCTGTTGTTGATCTCCCTGACGTTTGCCACCCTGCTGTGGGCGGATTTGCGCTCCCATTACGTCTGGATCGTGTTGCTGGTGACCTTAGGGTATGGCGCTATCGGCTTTTTGGATGATTTTCTCAAGGTTTCGAAGAAGAACCCCAAGGGACTGCCCGGCAAAGTGAAGCTGGTCTGCCAGATTTTGATCGCTCTGGGCGCGGCGCTGTGGATCTACGCGGTGCAGAGCCACTTTGATATCGGGAGTCTTTTCTCGGCCTCGGTGGAGCACGCCTCTGTGGTGGTTCCGCCCGATCCCATCGCCGGAGCCGTGGCCATTCCTTTCTTCAAGTCGGTCCTGGTTCAACTGGGCTGGTTTTTCGTGCCCTTCGCGGTCTTCGTGGTCATCGGAGCCTCTAACGCCGTCAATCTGACGGACGGTTTGGATGGCCTGGCCATCGTGCCGGTGATGATTGCCTCTGGGGTGTTTGCCCTGATCAGCTATCTGGTCGGTAACGCCGTATTCGCCAACTACCTGCAAATCCACTACGTGGTCGGGTCGGGCGAATTGGCGGTGTTCTGCGGTGCCTTGGTGGGAGCCGGGGTGGGCTTCTTGTGGTTCAACGCACCCCCGGCCATGGTGTTCATGGGCGATACCGGCTCCCTGGCGCTGGGAGGTGCCTTAGGCGCGGTATCCGTCGTCACCAAGCATGAATTGGTGCTGGCCATCGTGGGTGGCCTGTTCGTGCTGGAAACCGTCTCGGTGATTGTTCAGGTGGTCAGCTTCAAATTGACCGGCAAGCGCGTGTTCCGCATGGCACCGCTCCATCACCACTTCGAGAAGAAGGGATGGGCCGAGCCCACCGTCGTCATCCGATTTTGGATCATTGCCGCCGTGCTGGCGTTGGTCGGCCTCTCCACCCTGAAGCTGAGGTAAGGCCATGATCCGCGTTCCTTCTCTTTCCGGCAAACGGGTTGTGGTGATGGGTCTCGGCAAATCCGGGACCGCCACTTGCGCAGCGCTGCGGCTCTCTGGAGCAGAGGTGACGGCGTGGGATGACACTCCCACGGCGCGTGAGGCCGCCAGCGCCTCTGGCGTGACCGTGACCGATCCCTTAACCGATAGCGAGGGCCTGAGCGGCGTCGATCTCCTTATCTGGAGTCCCGGCATCCCCAGCACCTACCCGCTGGAGAAGGCTCATCCTTTGGCGGCAGCAGCGCGGGCCGCCAAGGTTAAACTGGTGTGCGATGTGGAGTTGCTGGCCTTCGCCAAGCCGGGCAATCGATTCCTCGCCATTACCGGCACCAACGGGAAGAGCACCACTACCACCCTGCTGGCCCATCTTCTGGCGCACGGTGGCCGCGAGAGCGCCGCCGGGGGAAATTTGGGCACAGCGGCGCTCGATATGCCCGATCTGTCCGCCGAGGGACGCTATGTTTTGGAACTCTCCAGCTATCAGTTGGAATTGATCGAGACTTTGCGCCTCCAAGCCGGAGCCCTCCTCAATATCACCCCGGACCATTTGGGGCGGCATGGTGGGTTGGCGGGCTACATCAAGGCCAAACGGCTGCAATTCGATCTCTTGGCACCCGAGGGAACCGCGATCATCGGCGTCGATGACGCCATTTGCGCCGGGATCGCCACCGAGATGGAACAGGCTGGACGCACCGTGGTGCGCATTTCCGCCGCGCAAACCCTGGGGGTTGGCATTTCCGCCGCCGATGGGATTCTCCGCGATGACGGGCACGAGGTTTGCGACCTACGCGGTTTGGTGCGTCTGCCCGGACGGCACAACTGGCAGAACGCCTGCGCCGCTTATGCCCTGGCGCGGGCGGACGGACTGGAAAGTGACGTCATCGCCAAGGGACTGATGTCTTATCCTGGTTTGGCACATCGTCAAGAACTGGTGGCCGAGGTGGGCGGCGTCGCCTACATCAACGATTCCAAGGCCACCAATGCCGATGCAGTGGAAAAGGCTTTGGTCTGCCACGATCGGATCTACTGGATTCTCGGGGGCCAGGCCAAGGAAGGCGGCATTCAATCCCTGGAAGCACATTTCCCGCGCATCGTTCACGCCTTCCTCATCGGCGAGGCCGCCGAGGCCTTTGCTCGGACCCTGAACGATAAGAACGTGCCTTACACCCTGTGCGGGGACTTGGCGACGGCGGTCACGGCTGCTCGGGCCATGGCCAAGTCGGGAACGGTGGTGCTGTTGTCCCCCGCTTGTGCCTCGTGGGATCAGTTCAAGAGCTTCGAGCATCGCGGCGAAGTCTTCCGCCATCTGGTGGAGGATTTGCGATGAATCTGGGACGAACCGATACCTCCGTACTGGGACGGTGGTGGTGGACGGTAGACCGTTGGACCATCCTCGCAGTGTTTCTGCTGGCCGGCATCGGCATGCTGCTGACCATGGCCGCCAGCCCCGCCATCGCGGATCGCATCGGCGTGGACTCGTTTCACTTCATCCGGCGGCAGTTCATCTTTTTGGTCCCAGCCTTGGGAATCATGATCGCGGTGTCGCTGCTGCCGCCCTTGCAAATTCGTCGTTTGGGCAGCTTGGGGTATCTCTTTGCCTTGATGTTGTTGGTATTGGTGCTGTTGATTGCTCCCGAGGTCAACGGGGCACGGCGTTGGTTGAGTCTTGCCGGAACCTCCTTTCAGCCGTCGGAACTGGCTAAACCTTGCTTTGCCGTCACCCTGGCCTGGGTCTTGAGCGAAGGCCATAGGCGTCCCGGTTTTCCTGGAAAGCGCCTTGCTTGTGTCTTGTACCTGGTGACCGTGCTGTTGTTGCTGCGTCAGCCCGATGTGGGGCAAAGCTTGATCATTTCCGCCATCTGGGCCATCGAATTCTTCCTGGCGGGATTGCCCTTATACCTGGTGGGGGGCGTGATCGGCCTGGGGGCTGCGGGGGCGGTCGGAGCCTATTTCACCCTTCCCCACATTCAACAGCGGGTGGACCAGTTCATGGGTCCGAACTCTGAGGCCGCCTATCAAGTCCTCACCGCCCTCAAGGCTTTCCGCAGCGGGGGATTCTTTGGACGGGGACCGGGAGAGGGACGAGTCAAGCTGGTCCTGCCCGACGCCCACACCGACTTTATCCTCGCAGTGGGGGGAGAGGAATTTGGGGCGATTTTATGTCTGCTGGTGGTGGCGCTGTTCGCCTTCGTCGTGCTCCGGGGGCTGTCCCGTTTGACGAAGGAGGAAAACCTCTTCACCATGTTGGCCTGCACCGGGTTGCTGACCCAGTTCGGCTTGCAGTCCATCATCAACATGGCCTCTAGCCTGCGTTTGATGCCCGCCAAGGGGATGACGCTTCCGTTCATCAGTTACGGGGGGTCGTCAATGTTGGCTCTGGCGCTGGGGATGGGGATGATCTTGGCTTTGACGCGAACCCGTTATGGTTCGGAGGGGTGGGGACGATGACGGAGAAGCTTGCCTTGTTGGCGGCGGGAGGAACCGGAGGCCACGTCTTTCCGGCCGAGGCCCTAGCGACGGCCCTGAGGGAACGGGGATGGCGCCTGGGTCTGGTGACGGACCGGCGCGGCCACGTTTACGGGGGAACCCTGGGAACCTTGCAAACCGAGGAAATTTCCGCCGGGGCCATTGCCGGACATGGCCTCGTCGCCAAATTCCGCGCCCTGACCGAGCTGGCCGCCGGAGTCCTGCAAGCCAGAACCTTGTTGAAACGCCTGCGCCCAAGCGTGGTGGTGGGATTTGGCGGCTATGCCTCGGTGCCGACGGTGCTGGCGGCCTCGTTCTTGGGGATTCCCACCGTCATTCATGAACAAAATGCCGTGCTGGGCCGTGCCAATCGCCTGCTGGCAGGACGCGTGCGCAAGATCGCGATCTCCTTCCCAGCGGTGGCCCATCTGCGGCCGAGCCTGAAGGACAAGGTGGTTCACACCGGCATGCCGGTTCGGGCCGCTATAGCCGCTCTCCACGACACGCCCTATCCGGCGCTGGGAGAGGCCGGACCACTGAATTTGCTCATCCTCGGCGGCAGTCAGGGGGCTCGGGTGCTGTCCGAGGTGGTTCCCGTCGCCCTGGCGCGTCTGCCGGAAGACCTGCGCACCCGTCTCCACGTGGCGCAACAGTGCCGCCCGGAGGATCTGGACGGAGTGCGCACCGCCTATGCCGGGACGGGCATCTCCGCCACCCTGGAAAGCTTCTTCGCCGATGTGCCCGAGCGACTGGCTGCGGCCCATCTGACCATCGTCCGGTCCGGAGCCTCGACAGTGGCGGAGGTCAGCACCATGGGGCGTCCCGCCATTTTGGTCCCCTACCCTCACGCCATCGACGACCACCAAACCGCCAACGCCTTGGCTCTGGACGAAGCAGGCGGGGGTTGGCTGGTGGCGCAGGATCATTTCACCCCCGAGGCCCTGGCCGGTCGTTTGCAGGCGTTGTTGCTTCAACCCGCCGCCCTGGTCCGAGCGGCGGCGTGCGCTCGCACCACCACCCGCCCCAACGCTGCCGCTCTTCTCGCCGACCTGGTGGAGGGGCTTTTCGACGCACACAAGGAGTCGCTCTCATGAGGAAGATGCCGCTGTCCATCGGCACCATTCATTTCGTCGGCATCGGCGGGATTGGGATGTCGGGCATTGCCGAAATTCTTCTCAATCTGGGCTACACCGTGCAGGGGACGGATCTCTCCGACAACTACAACGTGGAGCGTCTGCGTAAGAAGGGAGCCACCGTTTTCATCGGCCATGCCGCCGAGCACCTGGGGGACGCCCGGGTGGTGGTGATTTCCTCCGCCGTCAAGCCCGACAACCCCGAGGTGGTCGAAGCCCGCGCTCGCATGGTCCCGGTGGTGCGCCGCGCCGAAATGCTTGCCGAGTTGATGCGGCTGAAGAACGCCATCGCGATCGGTGGCACCCATGGCAAGACCACCACCACCTCGCTGATCGCGACGCTGTTGGATGCGGCGCAGCTGGACCCCACGGTGATCAACGGCGGCATCATCAACGCCTATGGCACCAACGCCCGGCTCGGCGCCAGCGAGTGGATGGTGGTGGAGGCCGACGAATCCGACGGCAGTTTCATCAAACTCCCCGGCACCGCCGTGGTGGTGACCAATATCGATCCCGAGCATATGGATTATTACGGCACCTTCGACCGTCTGCGCGATGCCTTTCGCACCTTCGTCGAGAACATCCCCTTCTATGGGTTCGCCGCCCTGTGCATCGATCACCCCGAAGTCCAAGCCCTGATCGCCCGCGTGCCGGATCGCAAGATCGTCACCTATGGGTTCTCGCCCCAGGCGCTTGTCCGTGGCACGAACTTGCGCACCGGCAACGACGGCTGTCGCTTTGATGTCATCATCACCGACCGGGTGAGCGGCAAGGCCCGCGTCATCGAGGAACTCTATCTGCCCATGTACGGGGAGCACAACGTTTCCAACGCCCTGGCCACGGTGGCGGTCGCACACGAGTTGGGTCTCCCCAATGACATCGTGCGGCGTGCCCTGAGCGGCTTCGCCGGAGTCAAGCGCCGCTTCACCAAGACCGGAGAGACTCGCGGTATCACCGTCATTGACGATTACGGCCACCATCCGGTAGAAATCGCCGCCGTGTTGAAAGCGGCCCGCTCCGCCACCAAGGGTAATGTTATCGCCGTGGTACAGCCACACCGCTACAGTCGTCTGCAAAGCCTGTTCCCTGAGTTTTGCACCTGCTTCAACGATGCGGGAACCGTGGTGGTGGCCGACGTTTACGCCGCCGGAGAGCAGCCCTTGGAGGGCATGGATAAGGATCGTCTGGTCAGCGGTCTGCGCGAGCACGGCCATCGCCATGTCATTCCCTTGAGCGAGCCTGGCGCATTGGCGGGACTCATCAACGAGATGGCTCAGCCGGGTGACATGGTGGTGTGCCTGGGCGCGGGCAGTGTCACCCAGTGGGCGCACGCCCTGCCGAGTGAATTGGCGGCCCTGCCCCCGCTGGAGGTGACGACGTCATGATTTCGCCCTCCTGGCCTCATTCGTTCTGGGTGTCCGCTCTGCCGCCGGTCCGGGGGCGAGTCAGCTTGAACGCGCCCTTGGGGGGGCTGACGTGGTTCCGCGTCGGTGGCCCGGCGGAGGTGCTGTTCCGCCCCGCCGACGAGGAAGATCTGGCGCAGTTTCTCCTTTGCTTGCCGCCGGAGGTCCCCGTGACGATGATGGGGGTTGGCTCTAACCTGCTGATCCGTGACGGGGGGATTCCGGGCGTTGTCATCCGTCTGGCCGGTGGCTTCGCCAACGTCACCATCGAGAACGATACCGTCACTACCGGTGCCGCTGCCTTGGATCTGACGGTGGCTACCATGGCTCTTGAGGCGGGCGTGACGGAATTGGAGTTTCTCTCCGGGGTTCCCGGAACCATCGGCGGAGCCCTGCGCATGAACGCCGGAGCCTTCGGCGGGGAAATGAAGGACATAACGGTGGCGGCAGAGGCGTTGGATCGTCGCGGCACCCTGCATCGGATCGAGGCGAAGGACTTGGGTTTTGGGTATCGCCACTGCGGGATCGACGAATCTTGGGTGTTCACCAAGGCGATTCTCCAAGGCCGTTCGGGCCAGACCGAAGCCATCGCCTTGCGCATGGCCGAAATTCGCACCCAGCGCGAGGCCAGCCAACCGACGCGCACACGCACCGGCGGCTCGACCTTCGCCAACCCCGACCCCGCCCTTTCCGGCGGAGCGCGCGCGTGGGAGCTCATTGATCGCGCTGGATGCCGAGGCCTGACCCGAGGCGGAGCCATGGTCAGCGAAAAGCACTGCAACTTCCTGATCAACACCGGCGCGGCGACGGCCGCCGATATCGAGGATCTGGGCGAGGAGGTGCGTCGGCGGGTTCTTGAGACCTCCGGGGTAACGTTGCACTGGGAAATCCGCCGGATCGGCGTCCGTGTAGGAGGAGAGCAGCAATGAATCGCAACGTCCTGGTCCTGATGGGCGGAGCCTCCGCCGAACGCGAAGTGAGTGTCCGTTCTGGCAACGCCGCTTCTGCCGCCCTGGTGGAAGCCGGGTTCACCGTGACCTCGGTCACCCTGGACCGCGACCCCATCGAAGTCATCGACGCGGTGCGAATGTTCTCGCCCGACGTGGTATTCAATGCCCTGCACGGGCGCTTCGGCGAGGACGGGTGCGTCCAGGGCATCCTCAATCTGTTGGGGGTGCGTTACACCCATTCCGGCTTGCTGGCCTCGGCGGCGGCCATGGACAAGGCGTTTTCGCGCCAACTGTTCACCCAAGCCGGGATTCCAGTCGCCTTGGGGCGCGTGGTCCTGCGGGGGGAGCCCTCCCCCCTCCCCTTCCCCTACGTGATCAAGCCCTTGAACGAGGGCTCGTCGGTGGGCGTCTATGTCTTGAAGTCGGAAGTGCCCGACAATCCCCTGATCAGCTGGCCCTTCGATGGGGATCGCGTCCTGGTGGAGGATTTCATTCCCGGACGAGAACTCACCGTCGCGGTGATGGGCGACCGCGCCTTAGGCGTGCTCGAGATCACCTCGGAGCGCGGTTTTTACGATTACGACGCCAAATACCAACCGGGTGGCTCGCGCCACCTGATGCCCGCCCCCCTGCCCGAGGCCGATGCCCAGGAAGCCTGCCGTCTGGCCTTGGCTGCGCACACGGTCTTGGGATGCCGTGGCGTCTCGCGCACGGATCTGCGTTATGATGATACCCAACCGGGCGAGCCGCCTCGTCTGGTAGTGCTGGAGGTCAACACCCAACCGGGCATGACCGCCACCTCCCTGGTGCCAGAGATTGCCGCCTATGCGGGGATTTCTTTCCCCGAACTGGTGCGCTGGATGGTGGAGAACGCCGCATGCGATCACTGAACGAGGGCGTGAGTGCTGCGGATCGTCTGCCTTCGTCGGGGAATGCGCCGAAGAAAAGGACACGACGGGTGCGGCTGCCTGGAAAGCTGGGACGCAAAGGGATGCTGATTGGGGCGGGGCTGTGCTTCGTCGGTGTAATCCTCACCACGGCCTGGGTCTCCGGCACGCTGCAACGCACCCTGAACACCGCCAAGGAGCGCTTCGTGGCGGCCTCGGTGGAGGCGGGGTTCCAAGTGCGCGACGTAACGGTCTCGGGCCGAGGTGAGACGCCGGCACAAGACATCATCGCCGCGTTGGACACCCGTCGAGGGGCTCCGATTCTCAGCGTGGACCTGTCCGAGGCCCGGCAGCGGATCGAGGCCCTGCCCTCGGTTCATTCGGCCTCGGTGGAGCGTATCCTCCCCGACACCCTGCACGTGATCATTGAGGAGCGCCAAGCGGCCGCTGTTTGGCAAAACGAAGGACGTCACGTGCTGATGGACCGCAAGGGACATCTCCTTCCCGGCAATGCCCTCGGGCGCTCCGACTTGCTGCTGGTGGTGGGGAAAGGGGCCGCAGAGCAAACGGATGCCTTGATGACATTGCTTGGCACGCAGCCCGCCTTGGCCTTGCGCGTCAAAGCCGCGGTGCGGGTGAGCGAGCGGCGGTGGAATGTGATGCTCGACGAGATAAACGGCCTGGAAATTCGCCTGCCCGAGGAAAAACCCGAGGAAGCTTGGCAGCGTTTGGCGCAACTTGAGCAGGAAAAACGCTTCGGCAATCGTAAATTGGAAATGGTGGACATGCGCTTGCGGGAACCCCTGGTTCTGCGCGAGAAAAAGGCGGGTGGTGCGTAATGCGGAACGGACTGATCGGCGCTCTGGACGTAGGCAGCACCAAGGTGTGCTGCTTTGTCGCGCGCATGCAGGACGACGGAACGCCCAAGATCGTCGGCATCGGCCATCAGGTGGCCCGTGGCGTGCGGGGCGGCGCGGTGGTGGATATGGAGGAGTTGGAACACTCTATCCGCGCCACGGTGGATGCCGCCGAGAAAATGGCCGAAGAACGCATCGGCGCGGTGTTGGTCAATATTTCAGGAGGTTCTCCCACCTCGGCCAACGTCCGGGTAGAAGTGGCGATGAACGGCCACGCGGTGGACGAGTCCGATATCCGTCGCATGCTGGATCACGGGCGCTCCCACGGTGACAGCACCGAGCGCAATCTCATTCACGCCATCCCGGTGGACTACACCATTGATGGCAACGACGGCATCCGCGATCCGCGCGGCATGTACGGTGAGCGTCTGGGGGTGCGTCTGCACATGATTTCGGCGGCGTCGGGCGCGGTGCGCAACCTGACCACCGTGATTCATCGCTGCCAACTGGAGATTGAAGCCCGTGTCGTCAGCCCCTTTGCCTCGGGGTTGGCGTGCGTGGTGGATGACGAGAAAGAACTGGGTGTCACCTGTATCGACATGGGCGGCGGCACGACCTCGCTGTCCGTGTTCGTGGGGGGCAAGCTGGTTTATACCGACGTGATCCCCGTGGGGGGCTATCACGTCACCAATGATATCGCTCGGGGGCTGTCCACCCCCCTGACCTATGCCGAGCGAATCAAAACCCTTTATGGTTCGGCCATGCCCTCCTCCGCCGATGACCGCGAGATGTTGAAAACACCGCTGGTGGGAGAGGACGAGGACGGCGCCTCGAATCAGGTGCCGCGCTCCATGTTGGTCCAGATCATCCGGCCTCGATTGGAAGAAACCTTCGAATTGGTTCGTAGCCGCCTAGAAGCAGGCGGATTCGATAAACTTGCTGGCCGCCGCGTGGTGCTCACCGGCGGTGCCAGCCAGATGCAGGGAGCGCGAGACCTCTGCAATCTGATCCTCGACAAACAAGTCCGGCCCGGTCGGCCACTTGGATTGCAAGGACTCCCCGACGCCAGTGGGGGGCCTGCGTTTTCCGTGTGCGCTGGATTGATCCGGTACGCTCTCGCCCATGCGCCCCCTCCCCGTGGGCGCAGAGCTAACGCGGACCCCTCAGGCTCGTCCTGGGGCAAGATGACGCGATGGTTCAAGGACAATTTCTAATTCAAACGCCTGAAACGCAATCCCCACGTGTGTGGGACAAATGATACGGAGATCGACATGCCACTGGAATTTCACCCCGAGGTCCCCAACGAATTGAAGCCCCGAATCGTCGTGATCGGCGTTGGTGGCGCCGGAGGAAACGCCGTCAACAACATGATTGCGTCGCGTCTGGATGGGGTTGAGTTCATCGCCGCCAACACCGATGCCCAAGCCATCAGCCAATCCCTCACCCAACGGCGGATTCAGTTGGGCGTCGTCGCCACCCGTGGCCTCGGGGCCGGAGCCAAGCCTCAGGTTGGTCGCGAAGCCGCTGAGGAAAGCCTGGAAGAAATCATCCGTCATCTGGCGGGCGCCAACATGGCCTTCATCACTGCGGGCATGGGGGGCGGCACCGGCTCTGGAGCGGCCCCCGTCATCGCTCGGGCGGCGCGGGAGCAAGGCATCCTCACCGTCGGCGTGGTCACCAAGCCCTTCCAGTTCGAGGCCGCTCATCGCATGCGCCTGGCCGAGGCCGCCATCGAAGAACTGTCCCAATATGTCGATACTCTGATCGTTATTCCCAACCAGAACCTGTTTCGTGTGGTGACGGAACGCACCTCCTTTGCCGCTGCATTCAAAATGGCCGACGATGTACTGTACTCGGGCGTGCGTGGGGTCACCGACCTGATCATGATGCCGGGCATCGTCAACCTGGACTTCGCCGATATCCGCACCGTCATGACCGAAATGGGCAAGGCGATGATGGGCACCGGCGAGGCCGAGGGCGAAAAGCGCGCCATCGAGGCCGCCGAGGCCGCCATCTCCAACCCCTTGCTGGATGATACCTCCATGAGGGGCGCGCGGAGCGTCCTCATCAACATCACCGCTGGCGACGACCTCACCCTGTTCGAGGTGGACGAGGCCATCAATCGCATCCGCGACGAGGTTGATCCCGACGTCAATCTGATTTTCGGCTCCGCCCTCGACGAGAACATCAACGGTCGCATGCGGGTATCCGTGGTGGCGACGGGGATTGCCTCGGAAACGGCGCGGCAGCAGAAGCCGACGGTGATTTCCTTGGTGAATACCCCCTCCTCCACCGCGACCTCCCATCAAGTGGCTTCGGTAACGGTGGCACACCCCACTACGCAAAGCCAGACGGCGGTCCCTTCGGCCTCCAGCGGACTGACGCGTCCCTCCGAGATGGCTCCCACCGCCGAGCGGGCTCCCTTGCGCGCCCCTGGAGTAGAGGGATTGCGTCCCGACCCAGAAATGCGTCAAGGCCCCAGCATGGACGATCTGAGCGACGCGGTAAGCGACATCGCTCGTCCTCGTCCGGCTCCGGCGGCGCGTCAACGGGAACCGGAACAGCCCGCCCCCAAGAGCAAGTTGTGGGATCTGGTGGTTCGTCGCAATCCGCCCAGCAATGCGGCTGCACCGAAGGAGCCTCGTCTGGCTACGCCTGTGGCCGAACCGGTGGTATCGCGCCCCGCCGCGGCACCGCAAACGCTCCCCACCACGCCCCCCGTTCGGAGTGAACCCGCCGGCAATCGTACCTCTGACGACATGGACATTCCGGCCTTTTTGCGTCGTCAGGCTAACTAAAGTCTAGTCTCCCCCTTCTTTCGTCCCTGTCGTTTTCTCCCAAAGGGGAGAGAACGACAGGGAAGAGAGGAAAAGGCATTCTCGCTTTCGCCTTGAAAACTTTTGATTTATTCAAAGGTTGAGGCTTTTTTCGTGTCTGACCAAGGCTCTGGCCGGGGCTCTGGTGTAACAAAGCGAAACAATGATTGATTTGAGAATGTCGCAGACACGGGATAGAACACCACGGTGCGGAAAGGGCTGCGAGGCCCGTGGATGAGATTTAAAAAATAATAAAACGCCACCCGCGCTAGGCAGAAAGACATAGCTCCCAAGAAGAGCCCCATGTCTTCCATGAAAAAGTGAGGTACTCCCGTGAAATACCATCCCGCTCATGCGACCCCAAGTTTGATTTCTTCGCTAGAAATGCCAGGATTCCCGGTTCTGCGGCAGCGGACCTTGAAGACTTCCATTGGGTGCATGGGCGTTGGATTGCATTCCGGTGCCCGCGTCAACATGATGTTACATCCCGCCGACGTGGGAACCGGCATCACGTTCCGCCGGACCGATATCGCCGGTCGTGGCGCCATCGTTCCCGCCCTGTGGTCGAACGTCGGCGATACCCGCATGAACACCTGCCTCAAAAATGACCAGGGCGTTCTGATCGGCACCGTTGAGCATCTGTTGAGTGCCCTCGCCGGTGCCGGGATCGACAACTGCCGCATCGATATCAACGGCCCCGAAGTTCCCGTCATGGACGGCTCCGCTGCTCCCTTCCTTTTCCTCATCGAATGCGCCGGTGTCGTCGAGCAAGCAGCTCCGCGCCGGGCCATTCGCGTGCTGAAGACCGTCGCGGTGGAGGAAGCCGGGAAATTGGCCATGCTGTCGCCCTCCCCCGTCTTCAGCCTCCAGTTCGAGATCGACTTCCAGGTCAAGGCGATTGCGCGTCAGGAACTGTTCGTCACTCTCTCCCGCGGGACCTTCAAGTCCGAGATTTCCCGGGCCAGAACCTTCGGATTTGAGCAAGAAATCACCAGTCTGCGTGCGGCAGGACTCGCCTTGGGTGGGTCACTCGATAACGCCGTGGTCATCGATGCCACCGGGAACAAAATCCTTAATGACGACGGATTACGCTACGGTGACGAATTTGTCCGTCACAAGATCCTGGACGCAGTAGGGGATCTCTATCTGGCCGGAGCGCCGATCCTGGGGCGCTTCCATGGGGTGCGCTCGGGGCATGCGTTGAACAATCGGCTGTTGCGGGCGTTGTTCGCTGATCCCTCGGCGTGGATGTATGACGAGATGGATGCGGCCACAGCCGCTATGAGCGTGCCGATGGTGACGAGGGAAATGAGGGTGCGTGCCTAAAACGGGGTCAAGGGGCCGTTGCCCCTTCGCGGGGGTGTCGGGGGCAGCGCCCCTGACGATGGCGTAAGCCCACACCCAAGCCAACCACCCGACAAACCTCACCATCCTTACCCTGATGCATCAGGGT
>JAVBJO010000064.1:0-2837 GCA_031546925.1 Rhodospirillaceae bacterium | reverse complement strand
CAAAACCCACCTCCCTTACCCTGATGCATCAGGGTAAGGGAGGTGGGTTTTGTCGGGTGAGGGGCTTGGGCATGGGCTTACGCCCTCGTCAGGGGCGCCGCCCCCGACACCCCCGCCAAAGGGCAAAGCCCCTTGGAACCCCTCTCGTTTGCTTTCTTCCTCAAGGACCACCATGACCGAATCCGAATACGGCGCCGATTCCATTAAAGTCCTCCGCGGCCTCGACGCGGTACGTAAACGCCCTGGCATGTACATTGGCGATACAGACGATGGCTCGGGCTTGCACCACATGGTCTACGAGGTGGTCGATAACGCCATTGACGAGGCTCTTGCCGGATACGCCGATCGTGTTGATGTGACGCTGAATGGCGACGGCTCCTGCACCGTGCGCGACAACGGCCGAGGCATCCCCACCGACATTCACAAGGAGGAGGGTATTTCCGCAGCAGAGGTCATCATGACCCAACTCCACGCAGGCGGAAAGTTCGACCAGAATTCCTATAAGGTCTCGGGCGGCTTGCACGGAGTCGGTGTCTCGGTGGTGAATGCCCTGTCCGAGTTCTTGGACTTGCGCGTCCGACGCGCCGGTAAGGAACATTGGATGCGTTTCCGCTTGGGCGAGGCGGAAGCTCCTCTGGCGATTATTGGCGAGGCTCCTCCAGCGGGTGATAGCCAAAGCACTGGCACAGAGGTTACCTTCCTTCCCTCGTCAACCATCTTCACCAAGACGGAATTTGATTTTGCGACTCTTGAGCACCGTCTGCGGGAGTTGGCATTTCTCAACTCCGGCGTCCGTCTTTTCCTGACGGATCTTCGCCACGGCGACAGCAAGGCGATCGAGTTGCATTACGAGGGTGGCATCGAAGCCTTCGTCCAGTATCTGGATCGGGCCAAAACCCCTCTTCATGCTCCGCCGATTGCGCTTCGCAGTGAGCGGGATGGCGTGATTGTCGAGGCTGCCATGGAATGGACCGACAGCTATCACGAGAGCCAACTCTGCTTCACCAACAACATTCCGCAACGGGACGGCGGCGCGCACCTCGCGGGGTTCCGAGCGGCGTTGACGCGATGCCTGAATGCCTATGCCAATGACTCGGGTATCGCCAAGAAAGAGAAAGTGCAACTTTCCGGCGATGATATGCGCGAGGGATTGACGTGTGTTCTCTCCATCAAGGTTGCGGATCCGAAGTTCAGTTCGCAAACCAAGGATAAGCTGGTCAGCTCCGAGGTCCGTCCCGCTGTGGAGGGGGCCGTTGGGGATAAGCTCGCGGAATGGCTGGAGGAGCACCCGCAAGAAGCTCGCAAAATCGTCGGTAAGGTGGTGGAGGCCGCAGCGGCGCGCGAGGCGGCACGTCGGGCACGGGAACTGACCCGGCGTAAGGGAGCGCTCGATATTGCGACTCTGCCCGGAAAGCTGGCCGATTGCCAGGAACGAGACCCGGCCCGGTCCGAGTTGTTCCTGGTGGAGGGTGATTCGGCAGGTGGCTCAGCCAAACAAGGCCGCAATCGTGCTTTCCAGGCGATTTTGCCGCTCCGAGGCAAGATCCTCAACGTGGAGCGGGCCAGGTTTGACAAAATGCTTTCCTCGGCAGAGATTGGGACGCTCATTGCCGCCCTGGGGACGGGAATCGGCAGTGATGACTTCAATATTGAGAAAACACGCTACCACAAAATCATCATTATGACAGATGCTGACGTGGATGGCTCGCATATTCGCACCCTGTTGTTGACGTTCTTCTATCGCCACATGGCGCAGCTCATCGAAAAAGGATACCTGTACATTGCCCAACCACCGCTTTACCGCGCCAAACGCGGCCAGAGCGAGGTTTATCTTAAAGATGATCGCGCCATGGAGGAGTACCTCATTGATGGCGGATTGGGGGATGCGGTGCTCACCCTGGCCGGAGGCGCGCAAATCGCGGGGGCTCATCTGCGGTCCTTGACGGAGCAAGCTCGCACGGTGCGCAACCTGCTGGGGCCGCTTACCCGGCGCGTTCCGGCTAAGATCATCGAACAAGCTGCCATTGCCGGAGCCCTGAAACCCGCTCTTCTGACCGATGAGCAGGCTGGGCAGGACATCGCCACGACGGTGGCTCGTCGTCTGGACGCCCTGGAGTCCTCCCTGGAACAAGGGTGGAGCGGCCAATGGCGTGAAGGCGACGGTTGGGTGTTCACGCGGACTCTGCGCAGCGTCACCGAACTCCACCAAATTGATGCCGCTATCGTCCGTGCCCTGGAAGCGCGTCGCCTGGACGAGTTTTCAGGGACTCTCCAGGAAAGCTATGGGGAAGGGGCAACCTTGATGGTGAAGGATCGGCAGATCCCCATTTCCGGCCCCATGGCCCTGGTGAATGCGATCCTGGAGTTAGGGAAAAAAGGCGTGTCAACTCAACGCTACAAAGGCTTGGGTGAAATGAACCCGAGCCAATTGTGGGAAACGACCTTGGACCCTCAAGCACGGACCTTGTTGCAGGTAAAGGTGGCTGATGTGGCCGACGCAGAAGATGTCTTCTCAACCCTGATGGGGGATGTGGTCGAACCGCGTCGTGAGTTCATCCAAAGCAACGCTCTAAAAGTCGCTAATCTCGACGTCTAATCGCGGTTGGAACGCACCCCTTGCGGTGAAAGAAAAGGGGGTCCGGGGCATCGCCCCGGGCAGGGTATGGGGCGGCAGCCCCGGCGCAAGCCAACAGCCCTATCCCCCCCGACCCCCCCAACAAAAAACCCCGATTTTTTCGGGGGTTTTTTGGTAGGGGGTCGGGGGGCTGGAAGGGCGTGGCGTGCGCCGGGGCGGCCGCCCCCAGCCCCGCGGGGGGGGGAGGGGGCAGACCCCCGCA
>JAVBJO010000044.1:0-17067 GCA_031546925.1 Rhodospirillaceae bacterium | reverse complement strand
GGCGGGGGTGGGGGGCCCCCCCCCCCGCGCCGCGGCCCTCCCCCCCCCCCCCCCCACCCCCCCCCACCCCACCCCCCCCTGAGGCTGCCCCCTCGGGGGTGGGGGGGGGGGTGCGCCGGGGGGGGGGCTTGGGCATGGGCTTACGCCCTGGTCAGGGGCGCTGCCCCCGACACCCCTGCAAGGGGCGAAGGCCCCTTGACCCCTTTCCTTTCCCCCCATTGTCAGCCACAATGAAACCAGGAATACCCGCTCGGATAAAACCCGCCAGGAGGTTCTGGAACCATGACGAATGCCGTAAAAACCTTCCCCCCCGGTTTTTTCTGGGGAGCGTCCACTTCCTCCTATCAGATTGAGGGATCTTTAGACGCGGACGGACGTGGCCCCGATATTTGGGACACCTTCACGGCTGCCGGAAAGATCCAGGATGGAACCAATGCCCGTTCCGCTTGCGATCACTACAATCTGTATCGCGATGACATTGCGTTGATGAAGCAGGCGAATTTCAACGCCTATCGCTTTTCCATCGCCTGGCCCCGGGTGATTCCCACCGGACGAGGCGCGATCAACGAAAAGGGATTGGATTTCTATGATCGCCTGGTCGATGAGATTCTGAAGAATGGGATTACGCCCATGGCGTGCCTGTACCATTGGGATCTGCCTCAGCCCCTGGAGGACATCGGCGGTTGGCAAAGCCGAGAAATGACCGGCCCCTTCGCGGAGTACGCCCAGTTGATGGCGCAACGCCTAGGGGATCGTGTCAAAAGTTGGATGATGCTCAACGAGCCCAATGTGGTCTCTATTTTCGGGTATGGCGTGGGAGAGCATGCGCCCGGATTGAAATTGGGGGAGCAGGGCATCCTGCGTGCCCTCCATCACCAGAATCTTGCCCAGGGAGCGGCTTTACGCGCCATCGCCGCCGAGCACAAGGGATTGACCCTGGGGACAGTCACCAACATTCAACCGGTGCGCCCCGACAGCGACAGCCCCGCCGACAAGGCCGCCGCCATTCGCTGGGATGCGGTTTGGAACCGCGTGACGGTGGATGGGCTGCTGCGGGGACAACTCCCCGATGTTCTGGCGGAGAAGATGAACAGCTTCGTGCTCCCCGGCGATCTGGAGCAAGTGCGCTATCCCATCGATCTGTTGGGCATCAACTATTACAGCCGCTGCACCATGAAGCACGAAACCGGACATCCTTTTGATGTGTGGTGGGGGGATCCGAAAGCAGAGCGCTATACCTTCATGGGTTGGCCGGTTCAACCCGATGGACTTTATGATCTGTTGATGGACTTCAAGACCTCGTATGGGAATCCGGCGATGTTCATTGCCGAGAATGGCGCCGCCTATGATGATGTTGCCTCACCTGCGGGAGAGGTCAACGATGTGGAGCGTGTTACCTTCTTCCGCGAGCATCTGGAGCAAGTCCATCGTGCGCTCTCTGACGGGGCCAACGTGAAAGGATATTTGGCGTGGTCTCTGTTGGATAACTTCGAGTGGGCCTTTGGATTGTCGAAGCGATTTGGTATCATTCGGGTTGACTATCAGACGCAAAAACGCACGCCAAAGGCAAGCTATCGCTTCTTGGCGGAGGTTGCGAAGAAGAATGCGTTAGCCTAAGGCGTTTTGGGGTCTAAGGGTTTTTGACGTCAAGGGTCATCAACCCTTGACGCCCCCCCTGGTCTTCGTGTGTACAAAAAAGATTGAGAAGAGGTGTTCGATGCAAACCCTTATCCGTTCGACTCTCTTAGCGACATTGGTTGGCCTTGGTACGCTTTCGAGCGCCTTCGCCGCTTCGGGTAAGATTTATGAGATTGATCGTGTTCTTGGCTCATCAAGTGCGCCGATCACGATTCTGGAGTATGGTTCTCCGACCTCGGCGGCAACGGCTGCGTTTCATCGCGACGTCTGGCCGCAACTCATGAAAGACTGGCTGAATACCGGCAAGGCACGACTGATTTATCGGGATCTCCCGACCTCTCCGACCAAGGCGGCCCTCGCGGCCTCAATGTTGGCCCATTGCGCTGGACCAGCACGGTATTTTTCTCTTCTCAGCACCTTCATGGACAATCAAAGCGCCTGGTCCAACCCGACCAATTATGTGGAGGGGCTGAAAAAACTGGCGGTATCGTCTGGAATGGCCGAGCCAGAGGTGGATCTTTGCTTCAAGAACAGTGATCCTCTGGTCAATTCGATCCTCAATCGAGCCAACGATGCCGCACGCGAGATGAACGTAAAAACGGCCCCGAAGATTTTCATCAACGGGAAACTGTACGATGATGATCTGGATTATGCGGACTTTAGTAAGGCGTTAAAGGGTGCGTTTCAGTGAACTTGTCCCGTGAACTCGAAATGAGGCTGACATCTTTTGGAATGGATTGTTTAGACTAACGCATGCTTCATTTCACAAGACTGCGTTTATCCGGGTTCAAGTCCTTTGTGGATAGTGCCGAGCTTTTGATCGAGCCCGGCATGACCGGGGTGGTCGGCCCCAACGGCTGCGGCAAATCCAACTTGATCGAGGCCCTGCGTTGGGTCATGGGCGAGACCTCCGCGCGGCAGATGCGCGGTGGCGAGATGGATGACGTCATCTTCGGCGGCACCGCCAACCGTCCCGCGCGGAATCTGGCAGAGGTCGGGGTGGTGCTCGACAACGCGGGGCGTGAGGCTCCGCCCCAGTACGCCGCCGACGAGCTTCAAGTGATGCGCCGCATTGATCGAGGCCAGGGTTCCCATTACCGCATTAACGGGCAAGAGGTGCGGGCTCGGGATGTGCAGCTGTTGTTTGCGGATGCCTCGACGGGAGCGCGGTCGTCGGGATTGATCAGCCAGGGCCGAGTGGGAGCGCTCATCAGTGCGCGCCCGGCCGAACGTCGGGTCTTGCTGGAGGAAGCCGCCGGGATTTCCGGCCTGTACTCTCGTCGCCACGAGGCCGAGCTGCGTCTGAAGGGCGCCGAGGGAAACCTCGAACGCCTGGATGATATTCTCGTCACCCTGGACGAGCAATTGCAAGGCCTGCGCAAGCAAGCGCGTCAGGCCGCCCGCTACCGCACTCTATCCGAGCAAATTCGGGTCACCGAGGCTCGTCTGTTGTATCGTCAATGGATCGAGGCCCTCGCGGTGATCGACGCGGCCCGCGCCGCCTTTCGCCAAGCCGAGCAAGAGGTGGAGACGCGGACCTTGGCGGCGGCAGCCGCCGCCACCCGCCAAGCCGAAGCGGCTGCGGTTCTGCCAGGTTTGCGGCGCGAGGACGCCGAGGCACAAGGGATCCTCCAGCGCCTCTTGGTGGAGCGCGAGCATCTCGAGGGCGAAGAATCCCGTCTGCTGGAAGCGCGTCGTGCCCTGGAAACGCGCCTCTCCCAGGCCAGCGGCGATGTAGCGCGGGAGCGCGCGCGGACGGACGATGCCGAGGAGGCTCTGGCTCGTTTGGGGACCGAACGCGAGACCCTGACCGAGGCCGCCGCAGACGAAGCCGACGCCACCCAAGCGGCAGAGACCAAGCTCAACCAAGCCGCCAGCGCCACCGCGGCCCTGGAGAGTGCCCTCTCCCAAGTGATGGCGGAGGTCGCCGCTGCCGACGCCGAACGAGCCACCGCTCTGCGTCGTCTGCAAGAGACGGAGACCCGCCGGGACCGCCTCCGGGATCGTCTGGGACAAGTTTTGGGGCAGAAGACTCAGGTGGAGGCGGAAAGCATCGACCGCTCCGATCTCACCGCTGCCGAAATGGATCTGGAAGCAGCAGCGGAATACCTTGAGGAAAGTCGTCTCTCTGCCGAAACCTGGGAACAGGATCGTCTCCAGGCGCAAACCGCCCGGGATCAGGCTCGGGAGGCCCATCAGCAGGCGCTCAACGCGGGGGTCCGCCTCAAGGCCGAGGCGGAGGCGCTGACCAATCTCCTGGCGCAGCAAAGCGGCGGTGACTACCCTCCGATCCTGGATCGGGTCACCGCAACCGTGGGCTACGAGGCGGCTCTGGCGGCGGCGCTGGGGGAGGATCTCCTGGCAGCCCTAACCCCCGAGGCCCCCCTCCACTGGGTGGCCTTACCCCCCCTGGAACCAGCGCAATCTCTGCCCACCGGGGTTGAGTCGCTGTTGAAGTTCGTTACCGCGCCGTCGGCCTTGGGGCGTCGCTTGGCGCAAACCGGCGTGGCCCCCGATCCGGCCGAGGCGCGACGCTTGCGCCCGCACCTCGCCGCCGGTCAGCAGTTGGTCAGCCGAGAAGGCGATCTTGTGCGCTGGGACGGTTACACCGTCCTGGCAGGAGCCCCCAATCCCATGGCGCTGCGCCTGGCGCAACGCAATCGCTTGCGCGAGCTGGAGGCCACCCTGGAAGACCTCCAACTGGGCGTCGAGAGCGCCGCAGAAGAGGCCGAAACCGCGACACTCCACTTGGAAAGCGCGATCCAGAACGAGCGCTCTGCGCGGGAGGCGGTCAAGCGGGCCGAAAAGGAAACCACGACCGCCCGCGAGGCTCACGCGGTGTTGGCGCAACGCTTTACCGCCTTCGCCTCACGCCTCTCCGCCCTGGAGGAGCAAGTGGAAACCGCTCGCGCCGACCTAGAGGAGGCCGAGGCCGAAGTTCTCCTGGCTCGGGAGACGGTTGACGCCTTCCCCGCCTCGGCCGAGGACGGGCGAGACAAAGTCAACGGACTGCGCGCCGACTTAGCGGTGAGTCGCTCGGGATTGGTGGAGGCGAGAGCCGCCCTCGACCGCCTTATTCGTGAAGCCGGAGACCGCAAACGCCGCCTGAACGCCATCGCTGCCGACGAGGACTCCTGGCGCCAGCGGGTGGAGGCCGCTCGGATGCGGGTGGAGGAACTGGAGGAGCGCCGGGAAGCCGTCGCCATGGAACTGGAACGCTTGGCGGAGGCGCCCACCCATTTCGCCCTGCGCCGCGCGGCCTTGCTCGACAAGATCACCCTCGCCGAGGCCGACCGAAAACGGTGCGGAGATACCTTAATTGTGGCCGAGGATGCCCTGGTCAAAGCCGACCAAGCCGCTCGCGCCGCTGAGGCCGGGGTGGGGACCGCTCGGGAGAACCTCATCCGCCACGAGGCCGCCGTGGGGGCCGCCGATCAGAACTGCCGCGCCATTGCCGGGCGTATCGCGGAACGCCTCGACATGCCGGTGGAGCAGTTGCGCGGCCTGATCAGCGCCGAGGAGCAGCAAGACGGCGCTTCCCTGGAGGATCTCCAGCGTCGCCTCGATCGCCTCTCGCGAGAGCGGGATGCCATGGGGCCCGTCAACCTCCGGGCCGAGCAAGAGGTGACGGACTTGGAGACTCGTCTGGCGTCGCTACGGCACGAAAAGGACGATCTCGTCCAAGCCATCGCCAAACTGCGCTCCGCCATTGGGGAGCTCAACCGCGAGGGACGAGAGCGCCTGTTGGCCGCTTTCGAACAGGTGGACCGTCACTTCCGCGAATTGTTTGTCCGCCTGTTTGGCGGCGGACGCGCTCATCTCACCCTCACCGAGTCCGACGATCCCCTAGAGGCCGGGCTGGAAATCATGGCCTCGCCGCCGGGGAAACGCTTGCAGCAACTCTCCTTGCTGTCGGGGGGGGAGCAGGCTCTGACCGCTCTGGCGCTGATTTTCGCCGTGTTCGTGATCACGCCCGCCCCCATCTGCGTCCTGGACGAGGTGGATGCGCCCCTCGACGACGCCAATGTGGATCGCTTTTGCACCCTGGTGGAGGACATCGCCCACATGACAGGAACCCGCTTCCTGATCGTCACCCACCACCGCATGACCATGGCCAGGATGGACAGACTCTACGGCGTGACCATGGCGGAGCGCGGCGTGTCGCAGTTGGTCTCGGTGGATCTCGCCCGAGCCGCCCAAATGGTCGAAGCTTAGAAGCGTCCGGGTCAAGGGTCACGGACCCTTGACCCGGACGCTTCTAAGCACGCCGCAACACCGCAACAACCTCCAGATGCGCGGAATAGGGGAACTGATCGATGGGGGTGAGCGACTCGATCCGATACCCTCCCCCAACCAAAGTCCGCAAATCCCGCGCCAAGGTCGCCGGATTGCACGAGACCGCTACCACAGTGGCAGGCCCGGCCTCGGCCAGCATTTCAGCCTGAGGCGCAGCTCCCGCCCGAGGCGGATCAAACACCACGGCTTTGAAGCGACGCAAATCCTGTGCATGCAGTGGCCGACGCCCAAGATCGCGAACCTCGGAGGTTATCGCCAAGCCCGCCGCCCGAGCCGCCGCCGCCAAAGCGTGCAAGGGGGCTTCTTCTCCTTCGACGGCGTGGACGGTGCGGCCTTGGGCCAAGGGGAAGGTGAAGCTGCCACAGCCTGCATAAAGGTCGGCCACCGTATCGGCCTTTCCCACCCCCTCCAGAATCAAGGAGACGAGGGCTCTTTCTCCTGCAATCGTCGGCTGGAGGAAGGTCCCTGGCGGAGGCTCGACGGCAACGCCCCCGAAGCGGACCACGACGGGCCGTCTTCGGGCGATGATGTCAGTTGTTCCGCTTCCGGGACGACGCCAAGACAAGCGCGCCAGATCCTCTTTTTCGGCAAATACGGCCAGGCGTTCTCGGTCAAAGAGATCCAGGCCAGCCGCTCCTTCCACCAGAAGATCAAGGCCAGTTTCGGTCTGGGTCAGGACCACATTTCCTCCGGCGCCCGGAGCAATCATGGTGCTCAACAGGCTCCGCAGCGGCGAGAAAATGGCCAAGAGGGCCGGATCAAGCAGCAGACACTCGGAGACATCAACAATGGTATGGCTGGCACGGGCATTAAATCCCAAGAACAAGCGCCCTTTGGTTTGAATATAAGCCAAAGTCGCCCGACGACGGCTGGCCGTTGGGAGGCAAAGAAGCGGTGCAAGGGGGACCTCCCCCAACCCCTGATGCGCCAGATGCAGGGTCAGAAGGGAGCGCTTCCAGGCGGTATAATGCGCCTCATCCAGGTGTTGCAACGCACACCCTCCGCACTGGCCAAAGAGCGGACAGGGCGGTGTGATTCGTCCCGGACCGGGGCGGAGGACCTCGACCACGTTTGCCAGCAAGGCCTTGTCGCGCCGTCCGCTGACTCGCGCCAGAACGCGGTCTCCTGGAACCGTCAGGGGAACAAAAACCTGGGTCGATTCCCAAGAGGCCACCCCATCCCCCTGACTCCCAAGCGTGACGATATCCACTTCGATCAAGGGGGAGGTTTGCTTGCGCTTGGTCATGAAGATTTGTGCTTTCTTAAAAAAGAGGCCGGTAAAACGGCCTTCCCGTAAAACGCGATTCGTCCCAACAGACCGAGAAATCAGGGCAAAGTCCTTGACCTCTTCGTGCCGGACAAGACACAATCCGTTTGCTCGAACAGGCTTATCGCGCCAGGAGGCAAAGATGCAATGGGAAAACGACCTTCCGGTCCTCAACCAATTTGCGGCGGATGATTTTGTGGATTTGGTTCTCAAAATTCAAAACCTTAAGTCCGACGATAATTTTTATTATTTTGATATGAGAGCCTCCTTCGAAGGGAAAATTATCGGTGCTTCGGCAAGGATAATAAAAAATATCTCTCCCGGGATTCAAATCATAGATGATAATCCATCTATTGTTAGCAATAATGTTTATGACAAGGGACTTGTTATCTCCTCAATTGGGGAGGAAAGCGATGACCTCGTTTTTGCCATTGCAAAATCCTATAATATAAAACTGAAATCATATAAAATGATACAATCAGAAAGCTATACTGTTCTTCATACTAATATAAATAAGGTCGATATAGCAAAAGAAAAAATAAAACTTAAAATTTTTGGGAGAGATAATAACACTCTCTACAGCGATGAAGATTATTACGAAAGTTTTTTCAACGTTGATATTGTGAATGGATTTGTTTTTTGGAATGAGAAAGATCCACACTACCGCCTCCCTCTCTTAAGAGCCCTCGGCAGTGGTTGAGTCCCATCCCAGCGAAACGAATACAAGAGACCTTATCCCATGACGATCCAGCATCTTGATCTTCCCGGCCCATTTTCCTTGAGCGTGGTTGTCACCAGCCCGCCTTGGTATGAGAATTGCTATATCGTCCGTCATCTGGTCTCGGGAGAATCCGTTGTCGTCGATCCTGGTGGAGACGAGGAAAAAATCTGCCAGGCCTTGTCCGAGCTTGCATGTACGCCCCAGGCCATTTGGCTGACTCACGGCCACCCGGACCATTTGGGGGCCGCTCATGCCCTTGAGCAGAGGTTCGACATCGACACCGTTGTTCATGCGGACGAAGCGCCGATTATTGCGCGGGCCGGGCAGATCAACCGAACCTATGCAGGGGAGACCCCCTTTGCGCCCCCCGCCCGCCTTCGCCCCTTCGAGGGCGAACCCGAACTTCTCCTGGGCGGGGAGGTCGTCAAGGGCATCGCGACCCCTGGACATACACCGGGGGGAGTCTGTTTCCATTTTGGCACCTTCGCCTTGACGGGCGATACCTTGTTTCAGCACGGCGTGGGGCGCACGGATTTGTTCGGAGGGAACGAGGAAACGCTCTGGCGATCCATCGCTCGGTTTTTACAGAGCGTTCCCGAAAGCACGCGGATTTTCCCCGGCCACGGCCCCGATTGGACCGTGGAGGCCGCACGGGCGTGGTGCCAATAAAATTCACTGGAAGCATTGGAAGTGGGGAGGGAAGGGTGTTGATGCGCTCAAAAATGCGCTCTCTGACGGTGAGGATCAGCGTATTTTGTGCGGTGATCATCACCGTTCTGTGCGCCTTGAGGGGCCTCGCCTTTGCCGAGATCAAGATCGGCCTTCATGTTCCTTTGACCGGATTTGCCGCCGCCGATGGGCAGTCCGCCCTGGGGGGGGTAACGCTCGCGGTCAAACAAGTCAATGACAAAGGGGGGCTTGATGGGGAGAAGATCAAACTGATTGTCTATGACGATCAAGCTGATCCCGAGCAAGCTGTTGCGGTAGCTCATAAATTGGTGGAAGAAGATCAGGTGATCGCAGCAATCTCTGGCTCTTATTCTGATCCAACGCAAGCAGCAGCGCCCATTTTTCAAGGGGGAAAGACGCCTTATATTACAGCTTATGCCATTCACCCCAAAATCACCTTGATTGGCGATTATATTTTCCGTTCTTCGGCCGTGGGTGAGGTTCTGGGGCGGGCCAGCGGGAAGTTGGCGAGCAATCTTGGTAAGAAACGCATTGTTCTTATTACGTTGAACAACGATTTTGGTCATTCCCTCGCCAGTGGAATGAAGGACTCTGCCGCCAGACTTAATCTTCAGATCCTTGACGAGCACGAATATGACCTCGAAGAACGCCAGTTCGGGGAGATCCTGGAGCAGAGTAAGGCGGCCAATCCCGATCTTATTTATATCTCGGGGTATTATTCCGCTGTGGCCCCGCTGGTGATTCAACTGCGAGCCGCCGGGATGATTACTCCGCTGATCTGCCAAGTGGGCTATGGGTCGGAAAAATTCGTTGCCCTCGCCGGAGCCGCCGCCGAGGGTGTTTATGTCACGATCTCTCTTGATCGCGATTTCGCCTCGCCCGTGACGAAGGCCTTTCTGGATGATTATAAGGCAAACTATAAGGTCAGTGCGGACATGATCGCGACTTCGTCGTATACCGCAGCTATCGTCTTGATTGAAGGAATGAATAAGAGCGGAGGACGAGGTGGTTATACCCTCCGAGATGCCATTGCCACGGGTGTCTTTAATTCCCCAACGGGAATCCTCTCTTTCAACAATCTCCACGAGGTTAGAAAAGACGTACAAGTTCAAATCGTTAGAAAAGGGATTCTGACTCATCATTCTATTATTTCTGACTCTCTCCTCCTTGCACCACCGACAAAAGATGTAAGGAAGTGATACTTTATCTTGAACTCTTTTTCCAAGGCCTGATTCAAGGGAGTATCTATGCTACAATTGCCCTTGGCTTAACACTCGTTTATGGACTATTGCGGATTTTACATGTGGCGCATGCAGCGCTCTTTACGCTCGGCGGTTATATCGGCGTGGTTGTGACCAATGCCAGTGGAAGCTTGGTTCTGGGGTTCGGCGTGGCCATGGTTCTCTGTGGATTTGTTGGCGTGGGCGTGTTTCGCCTTTGCTACAAGCCGATTTTAGAGCGTCCGCCGTTTGTGGCCCTGATTGCCTCCATTGGGCTTTACATCGCCGCCGAAGAAATTTTTCGCATCCTGTTTGGCGCCTCGGGCCTGTCGTTTGTCCAGCCCCCGCTGCAAACTCAGCTTCCCCTGTTCGGTGGCATCCAACTTCGCGCGGCGGAAATCTTTGTCATGGTGGGATCTGCGGCTCTTATTGCCGTGCTGGCTTGGCTGCAAAGTAAAACCCGACTTGGAATTGCTTGTCGCGCCACGGTATCCGATCCGCAAATGGCCGAATCCTTTGGCATCTCCTTACAGAAAGTCCGAGATCTTACCTTTTTCGTCGGATCCATGCTGGCGGCCTTCGCCGGGGTGTGGGTGGCGTTATTGAACAACCTGGTCGAGCCCACCATGGGGAGCGTTCCGGCTTATAAGGCTCTTGCGATTATCGTGTTGGGGGGCTTGGGCTCCCCGCGTGGCGCGCTGGTGACCGCCTTGGCCTTGGGAGTCATCGAGGCCTTTGGAACGATTTATCTTGGGGCGCTGCTGGACCGCAACGCCATTGCCTTTGCTTTTCTGATCGTCGTTCTTCTGGTTCGGCCTCAGGGTATGTTTGCGCGGCGTTGAGGGAAGCGCCGCCTCAACCGTTCCATCAGTTGGTCGCGCACTTGCCGATAGGCTTCCAGGCGGGTCTCTCGGTTTCCCTCTATCAGGGAGGGGTCGAAGGTGCGCCAGAACTCCACCTCGCAGGCGTTGGTCCGGGTGAGCTCCACCGCCTTGTGCTGGGCCTCCGGGGACAGGCTGATGACCATATCGAAGCTTTGGTCTTCGAGTTGCTCGAAGGTTTTGGGCCGATGGTCCGAGATGTTGACGCCCCATTCCTCCATGACCGCGACGGCGAAGGGGTCAACCTCTTGGGCGCGCACGCCGACGGAATCGACGAAAATTCGTTTCCCGAAAAGCCTTTTCATCAGCCCCTCCGCCATGGGAGAGCGGATCGCATTGAAGGAGCAACAGAAGAGGATCGAGGACGGAAGCTCATCCGTCATCGTGCACCTCAACCTCGAATATGGAGGACGCAGATCAGGGTGAACAGCCTCCGCGCGGTATCCATATCGATATCGACCCGCTCGGCGAGGCGGGTTTTGAGAATTTCCGAGCCTTCGTTGTGGAGACCTCTGCGCCCCATATCGATGGCTTCGATCTGCGAGGGAGTCGAGGTCTTAATCGCGCTATAATAGCTCTCGCACACCAGGAAGTAGTCTTTGACGATGGAGTGAAAGGGCCGCAAGGGCAGAGGAATCTCCATTAACGGGACACCCTCTTGGGTCCGAACATCGAAGATCAGGCGGCTCTCATCCATGCGCAGGTGGAGGTTGTACGGCCCGGAGTTGTCCCCCTCCGGGGCAAAGGAATTTTCCTCCAGGAGATCATAGATGGCGATGGCGCGTTCGTGTTCGACCTCGGGCCGGCGACGCACGGCGGTTCTTTCATCCAGTTGGATGTGAATGATGCGATGGTGCGGCGTCATGAGGCTCATCGACCCAGCGCATTCAGACGCAATGCCACCGACAGCCCGTGCGCCTCCAGTCCCTCGGCTCGGGCCAGCAAAACGGCGGCCGGACCGATGTGCTGCAAACTTTCGGGAGGACAGTGCAACAAGGTGGTCCGCTTCATGAAGTCCTGAACCCCCAACCCTGAGGAAAATCGTGCCGAGCGCGCGGTGGGCAAGACGTGATTGGGGCCGCCGATGTAGTCGCCCAAGGCCTCGGGCGTGTGACGACCAAGGAAGATGGCGCCGGCATGGCGTACCTTCATCGCCAGGGGCTCGGGGTCGGCCACGGCCAGCTCCAAATGTTCGGGCGCGATCCTATCTACCAGGGCCGCAACCTTCTCCAGAGAGGGAACCACGATCACTGCGCCATGATTCTCCCAGCTTTGCCGCGCAATATCGGCCCGGGGAAGAGTCTTCAGACGCTCCGCCACGGCGACGATGGTCCGTTCGGCAAAGTCCCCATCGTCGGTGATCAAAATCGACTGAGCCGCCGTGTCGTGTTCGGCCTGAGAGAGAAGATCGGCCGCAATCCAGGCGGGATCATTGGCCCCATCCGCCACCACCAGGATCTCCGACGGCCCGGCGATCATATCAATCCCCACGGTGCCGAAAACCTGCCGTTTGGCCGCTGCGACATAAGCGTTGCCCGGTCCCACGATCTTATCCACCGGAGCGATGGTTTCGGTCCCGAACGCCAGCGCCGCCACCGCCTGAGCCCCACCAATGCGGTAGATCTCGTGCACACCCGCCAGCCGGGCCGCCACCAACACCAGGGGATTGAGCACCCCCCGAGGGGTGGGCACCACCATCACCAGCCGTTCCACCCCCGCCACATGGGCCGGAATCGCATTCATCAACACCGACGAGGGATACGCAGCCGTTCCCCCCGGCACGTACAGCCCGACGGAGGACACCGCCGTCCAACGCAAGCCCAAGCCCACCCCGGTCTCGTCCGTGTAATAGTCATCCGCCGGACGTTGGCGGAGGTGAAAGGCACGAATGCGCTCCGCCGCCAGGGTGAGAGCCTCCAGCAGGTCCGCCGACACCTGGCTTAGGGCGGCATCGACCTCGTGGGGAGCAATACGCAGTGCCCCTGCCAAGAGGTCTCCCCCCAACTGGTCGAACTTTTGCGTGTAGTCCAACACGGCGGCATCGCCTCTTTGGCGCACATCGGTCAGAATAGCGGCAACGGTGGCGTTCACATCCGCAGCGGTCTCCCGCTTCATGGCGAGGAGACGACGGAACTCCGCCTCAAAATCGGGATGCGTGCTGTCAAGACGCTGCATGGGGGACCTCGCAGGCGAGACGGAAGCGGTCAATCCAGTGGGTCATCTCCTCGGGGCGAGTCTTCAACGCCGCTCGATTCACGATCAGCCGAGAGGTCACCGGAGCAATGGTCTCCACCTCCTTCAACCCGTTGGCTCGCAAGGTCGACCCGGTGGAGACCAAGTCCACGATGCGCGAGCACAACCCCAACAAGGGGGCCAACTCCATCGCACCGTTGAGCTTTACGCACTCCGCCTGGACTCCTCGGGCCGCAAAAAACCGCTTGGTGATCTCGGGGTACTTGGTGGCAATGCGAATGTGGCTCCAGCGCCTTGGATCGTCGGCCGCAGCGAGATCCTCCGGCTCGGCCACGGACAGGCGGCACGCACCGATGCGCAAATCCAGCGGAGCGTAAATCTCGGGATAATCGAACTCCATCAACACGTCATTTCCGGCAATCCCAAGATGGGCCGCGCCAAAAGCAACGAAGGTGGCCACGTCGAACGAGCGAACGCGGATAATATCAATATGAGGCACATTGGTGCGAAATCGCAAAAGCCTACTCTTGGGATCGTCGAAGGCCGGTTCCGGCTCGATGCCCGCCGCCCGCACCAGAGGCATGGCTTCGTCCAAAATCCGCCCCTTGGGGAGGGCAATCACAAAACTCTCATTCATCGCAGTGTCCGCTAAATCCATCAATTCCCTCTTGTTTACAGGGCGGCAGCCCTTGAGGCAAGCTATGGGCAATTCGATGAAGAAGAGATGAATGAAAAGGGGCCTAGACCTGATTTCACAAAGCCGCGTCAGGGACGCCGTCCCACCCAATCTGGATCAATCACCTGACGTCCCTTTCTCTCGTCGATCAACTTGCGCACATGAGCCAAGTTACGATCGGCGACCTGGGTCAGTCCTTTGGCTCCGTGTGCCGTGAAGATTTCTCGCGCCTCTTCGAGCACCCCAATGGCTTCCTCTAGGTGCTCTGCGGTTCCCCCGTGTTTGCCGATCAAGAACAGGGCGGAGCCCAGGGTATTGCGCACGGCGGCCCAACCCAGAGGAACCCGCTCACGCGTTTGCACTTCGAGCACCAGTTTACAGGCCTCGATGGCGCGGGCCAGCACCTCGGGGCTGCGGAGTTGATCGCCATAGACCTCCAGCACCCGAGCGATGGTGTGCATGATTTCCGCCCAGCGTTGCGGGGCCTCGGTGCGGGTGACCACCTGAGCGGCGGTTTGGAGGACTTGCAAGGCCTCTCGCAGCAGCTCGGTGTTTCCGGTGAGGAGATCCAGGCGGTAAAGGCAGAACCCCAAGCGGATTTGTATGGTGACCCACTCTTGCGGCATGTTGGCGCGGGTGAGGGTATCTGACGCCGCCCGCCATTCCTGCACCGCTTCGGTCAGAGACTCCTCGGCTTTGTCCTTGACCCGTTCGGCGCGCGCCATCAAAGCGGCGGCCAGGTGTCGGTGGAGCAGTCCCCCTTCCCAGGAGGGATCGGTGCGCGTCAGTCGTTTTTCGCTGGCCCGATAGGCGTTGATGCCTTTTTGGAACCAGTCGGCAGCCTGGGAGGGCGGGACCACCAAGGCGCAGGTGGTGCAGACGTGCCCATGCACCAACACAATAGTGCGCTGCTGCGCCGGAGAAAGCGACGGTGGTAATTTTGCCGCGAGGGCTTCCAATCCCAGGGCGGCCTGAGGCAAGAGCCGTCGCAAGGCCGCGCGTTGCAACTCGTTGGCGGGTTCGAAAGCGGCCAGGATCGCGGCGTAGAGCAAGGTCAACTGTGGCTGATCGATCTTGGTCGGCAGATCGATGCGCACCGACGCGCCAAACGTCGCCGGACGCTCCCCATCGGGGGGCGTCGCGCCCGACAGGCGAAGGCGGTATCCCTCCTTCGCGATATCGCCCCAGAGGAGAAGATCAGCGTCCTCGTCAACCACCGCATGGCGGGTATTGATCAAGGAGCCCGCCATGGCATCGGGGTCATCCGGCGCCTCCAGGGGGAAGGCACGTGGCAGAGGCTTGATCTTCAGCGCGGTTTTGCTCTCCAGCAGCTTGAACAGCGCATGAGAGGCGAGGCCATCCGGGGTATCGCCATTCATCGCCGCGACCAGAACCGAGATCACCGGCGGCTCGGACGGAGGCGGAGCCGCCACCTGAGGCGTCGCCTCTGGTGCAGGCTTGGGCTGAAGCATCTTGGCCACGGCCACCAGCAAACGGGCCAGCCCTCCCGCAGGCTCGTCCGGAGAGGCGGGCGGTGGAGAGGCAGGGGCATCCCCCCTCAGAACCTCTCCCGAGAGTGGCCGCCGGGGGCGCGAGGGCAGACCAAGGGAGGGACGCTCCAAGGGGCGGCGGAATTTCTCGCGGGGGTCGTCAGGATTACTCATGGGTTTCGCGCGATCCATGCCGGAGGATTGGCGCCGGAGGAGTGGCCGGAGGAGTGCTTTTAACCGAGCCATGCCCGTTCGGCAACCGGCTCATCCGAGCCGGCTCAAATTCCTGCGCCGCGATCAATAAGGCCGGTTTGATGTTCCACCTCCAACAGCAAGGCATGGAGCCGTTTATCAATACACCCATCCGCTTCCAGCTTGCGAACGGTATTGATCAGATAGTCACGATTGAGGCCAGCGCGACCTCCCGCCTTCATAATGATGCTGGCCGCCTGGGCGATGGGGAGCGTCCCCGCATAGTGATGGTGTTGACGATCGGCGACGAAGGTATAAGCCGGCACCATGCGCTCGTCCTTCAAAATGCGCTCGTCCTTCAAACGAACCGGCTTCAAACAAACCGGCTTCAAACAAACCGGAAGCGTCCGAGCCAAATAGGCGTACCCGATCAACTCCCGCTCGTTCAAGTAAGCAATCGTGTGTTCCGCTTGAGCGGCGGGCACGCGAAAGGCGAGGCCTCGGCACGCCCCGCCGCGATCCAGGCCAAGAACCAGACCCGGCTCATCCGGTGTGCCGCGATAGTGCATCGAATAGAGACAAAACGAACGATGCCAGCCGCGGAGCAAGGCGGGGTGAACCTCGGCGAACTCGAAGCCGGGACGCCACATCAAGGAGCCATAGCCAAAAACCCACAGATCCGTCACGGAGGGGACTGCCCAACAATATCCGCATCCCTATACCCTTGAGCGTAAAGCAAGGCCAAAAGATCGCCATGATCAATGCGCACCTTGGCCTCGGACGCGACAACGGGTTTGGCATGAAAGGCTACACCCAGCCCGGCAGCCCGGATCATATCCAGATCGTTGGCTCCGTCTCCCACCGCCAGGGTCTGCGCCAACGAGAGCTGACGCTCTCCCGCCACCGAAATCAAGGTGGAAACCTTGGTCTCGCGCCCTAGGATTGGCTCCTTCACCCCTTTGAGCCGCCCCTCGGCAAACACGAACTCGTTGGCGAGATCCGCGTCAAACCCAAGTTCCTCCCGCACCCGAGCGGTGAAAAACTTGAAGCCGCCAGAAACCAAAATCGCATGCGCCCCATGGGCCTTCATGGTCTGGACCAAAGCCCTGGCCCCGCCCGTATAGCGCACCCGTTGCCAGGTTTCCTCCAGGGCATGAACCGGAAGTCCTTCGAGCAGGCCGATGCGCTCCTTCAGCGCCGCTTCGAAGCCAATCTCTCCGTTCATGGCCCGAGCGGTGATGGCGGCGATGCGATCTTTAATCCCGGCAAAATCCGCCAGCTCGTCCAGTGTTTCCCCTGTGACCATGGTCGAATCCATATCCGCCACCAGCAGCAACTTGCGCCGGTTCGCCGCCGACTGCGTCACAATATCGAAAGGACGAGTGCCCATCCGTTGACGAATCGCCGCGTCGGCCTGCTCTGGAGCAAGATGATCAAACGCCAGGTCACAGGCTCGGCCTGGCGACAGAATCACCGGAGACCCTACATCGGCGCCCAGCGCTCGGAGCGCCGCGCGAACGTCCGAGATGATGCCTTCGTCGAGACTCTCGGTGGTGGCGATAAGGGTAAGAACGTGTTCCATGGTGGTCGGATCTCCGAGAGGCCAGCGGAGACTCTCTTACGGTGTGGGAGGGAGGTTGGCAAGAGGCTCTATACCATTTGGAATGTGCCCTATTGATGAAAGGAACGGGGGTCCGAGGCGATGCCCCGGGCGGGGGTTGGGGCGGCAGCCCCGGCGCAAGCCAAACGGCCCCACCCCAAAAAAACATCCTGGAAAACGGGATGTTTTTTTGGGGTGGGGCC
>JAVBJO010000125.1:0-3252 GCA_031546925.1 Rhodospirillaceae bacterium | reverse complement strand
CCCTTGCGGGGGTGTCGGGGGCAGCGCCCCTGACGAGGGCGTAAGCCCACACCCCAGCCAACCACCCCGACCCCCCAACAAAAAACCCCCGAAACAATCGGGGGTTTTTTGTTGGGGGGTCGGGGTGGTTGGCTGGGGTGTGGGCTTACGCCCTCGTCAGGGGCGCTGCCCCCGACCCCCCCGCAAGGGGCACGGTCCCTTGACCCGATTATGCCGAACGCCGGGACGCATGCGCCGGATAAACACCAATAATCCTCACCTCGTGACTAAAAAACTCCAACTCCTCTAAAGCCAAACGCAGGGAGCGTTGGCTGGGATGAGCCTCCACGTCCACATAGAACTGCGTCGCCATGAACTCTCCGCCGACCATATAGCTTTCCAGCTTGGTCAAGTTAATCCCGTTGGTGGCGAATCCCCCCAGCGCTTTATACAGAGCGGCAGGAACGTTCCGCACGCGAAATACGAAGGTGGTAACGCAGGTTTGGTTAGGACTGGGATTAAGAGCCTCGCGGGCGAGGACGACAAAGCGCGTAGTATTATGTTCCGCGTCCTCGATATTGGCGCGCAAGGACTGCAACCCATAGGTCGAGGCCGCCAGTTCCGACGCAATCACCGCCTTGGTCCGCGAGCCTGATTTTGCCAGATCGGCGGCGGCTCCTGCGGTATCGGCTCCGACGATGACCTTAAGGCCGAGTTGCCGAATGAGGTTACGGCACTGCCCCAACGCATGGACGTGACTTTCCACTTCGGTCAGATCTTCGAGCACAACGCCCGGCAGCGCCAGCAGATGATGGTTGATGCGTTGGAAGTGCTCGCCGATGAGGTGCAGCCCGGAATAGGGCAGAAGGTGGTGCACATCGGCCACGCGCCCAGCGAGGGTGTTATCGATAGGGATCATGGCATAGCGCGCTCGTCCCTCGCGGACGGCGGCGAAGGCGTCCTCAAAGGTAGCGCAGGGCAGCGGGAGCATCCCCGGAAAAGCGTTGCAACAGGCAAGGTGCGAGTACGCACCGGAAAGGCCTTGGAAGGCGATAGCACGGGCGGGATCGGGTGGCTCTAGGGGATCGGTCATGGTGGCGTTGGGCTCGATGTTGGATGGGTGAAGTCGCTCACGGCTTGGACAAAGGCCGTCGGTTGATCGGCGTGGAGCCAATGCCCGGCCTGCTTGATTTCCACCAGACGAGCGGCGGGGAAAAGGGAAAAAATCGCGGCATGATGCTCTGGCAAGACGTGCTCTGACTCCGCGCCGGTGAGAAACAGGCTCGGCCCGTCATAGCGCGCCGAGGCCGGAAACGAGGGAAACCCCAGAATATCCTCCATCGCCGCGCCCAGAACCGCGAGATTGGCGCGCCAGCGATAGGTTCCAGGACTTCCTTCTAGATTTTGCAGCAGGAAGGCGCGGATTCGCGGATCGGGAATCGAAGGCTCCAAAGCACGCTCCACCGCCTTGCGGTTTTCGGCCTGGGACAACACCACCGCTCGCATCGCCTTGATATAAGGGGCCAGGGTGTGGGTGTACCGCACCGGAGCAATATCGCCCACGATCAAGCGCTCCACCTGTTCGGGATGAGTGAGCGCCAGGGTCATGGCCACCTTCCCCCCCATGGAGTGCCCGAGCACCGTGGTTCGCGGCCCAATCTCGGTGCGGATAAAATTCGACACCGTTTCCGCCAGAAACGGATAGTCCATGGTTTCCGTCCAGGTCGCCGTGCCATGATTGGGGAGATCCAAAAGGAACACCTCGTCCCGCTGACGCAAAGTGCCTGCAATGCCGTTCCAGTTGCGGCTCGAACCGAGAAACCCGTGGAGAATGAGAAGCGACATGATTTCTTTCCTTTCTTCTCACTTCGTCTCGGCTTCGGGGGGGCGTCGCATCAAGACCAGATACCCCACCAAGGCCGACATCAGAGACCCCATCAAGACCCCAAATCGGGTCTCCACCACAGCCACGCCATCGGGAGGAAAGGCAAGCCCGCCAATGAACAAACTCATGGTAAAGCCAATGCCGGTCAGGATGCATACCCCGTAGAGCTGTCGCCACCCTGCGCCGCTCGGTAGTTGAACCCAGCCGCATTGGATGAGCACCCACGAGAACAAGAAGACCCCCACCTGTTTGCCAAGGAACAGACCCAAGGCGACTCCCAAGAAAATAGGATGCCGAAACACATCCGCCCCCAGCCCCGAGAACGGGATCCCCGAATTGGCGAGGGCAAAGATCGGGAGAATAGCATAGGCAACCCACGGATGAAGGGCCTTCTCCAAGCGTCGCAACAAGGTGTTGCCCCCTTCGCCGGTACCACGGAGGGGAATGCACAATCCCAAGACCACCCCGCCGATGGTGGCGTGAATCCCGGACTCCAGCAGGCAGACCCACAGAACCAGACCGAACAGGACATAGGGGAGGGTTCGGGCCACCCCCAGCCGATTCAAGGTCAACAGCCCCAGCAGGGCAAGGACGGCTCCCCCTAAGAATCCCCACGATAACGTGCTGGTATAGAAAATAGCGATGATGACAATGGCACCAAGGTCATCAATGATAGCAAGCGCCGTCAGGAACAATCGAAGGGAAAGTGGGACTCTTCGGCCGAGAACGGACAGAACACCCAGGGAAAAGGCAATATCGGTGGCAGAGGGAATCGCCCATCCCCGAAGGGTGGAGGTATCGCTGCTTCCTGTCAGGTTAATCCCAACGAAAATCAAAGACGGTATCATCATGCCGCCCAGAGCGGCAAAGGTGGGGAGAAGAACCTGACGGGGGGAGGAGAGCTCTCCCTCGAGCATCTCTCGCTTAATCTCTAGGGCGACGACCAAAAAGAAGATGGCCATCAGACCGTCATTGATCCAATGGAGAAGAGATTTATCAAGCTTGAAGGGGCCAAGGCCAACAACAGCGTGGAGGGAGAAAATCCGATCATACCACCCGCCCCAGGGCGAGTTGACCCACACCAGGGCGACCACCATCATGCTGGCGAGGATGATACCGCCGGAGGCCTCCAAGGCGAGAAAGGCTCGCATGGCACGGGCGACGCGATGATGGGGGGCTGGGGGCATTCGAGCGCTCTGCGTGGGTGAGGGGGGTGATGGTGTTATCAGGCCTGAAGCCCAATGGGTCAAGGGTCATGGACCCTTGACCCATTGGGCATACAGGACCTGGTAAGTCGCCGTCATCGGCACTCCCGCCTCTCTCAACACCGCGCGCATCCGTCCCGCCGTCATAGGCCGATACCCCTCCGCCGGCGTCCCCGCCCCAAT
>JAVBJO010000113.1:0-15055 GCA_031546925.1 Rhodospirillaceae bacterium | reverse complement strand
GTGCTTATTGTTTTTGTGGGGGTTTTTTGCGGGGTTGCTTGGGGGGGTGGGCGCCCTGCCAGTTGGTGTCCCTCATGGATGTCTGGGTGGTGGGTTTTTTTGACCCTCCAGGGGGGCCGGGGGGGGGGCGGGGGGCGGCAGCCCCGGCGTAAGCCAGACCCCCCATCCACTTCCCAAACCTCACCCATCCAACCTGGTGTATCAGGTTGGATGGGTGAGGTTTGGGAAGTGGATGGGGGGTCTGGCTTACGCCGGGGCTGCCGCCCCCTGCCCCGCCCGGGGCATCGCCCCGGCCCCCTTTCTCGTTCATCAATCCCACACCACCTAGACATCCTACAGGAACACCATCGTGCATCACGATAACGACCGCGCCAAGCTTTTCACCCGCCGCGCCCTGGTTCTCGGGGGACTCCAAGTTGGTATGGTTGGTGCCTTGGTGGCACGGATGTATTACCTTCAAGTGATGGAGGCCAACCGGTTTGTGATGTTGGCGGAAGACAATCGAATTTCGATGCGTCTCCTTTCGCCTCCCCGAGGGATCATTGTTGACCGCGATGGTATTGAGCTCGCATCGAATCAGTCAAACTACCGCGTTCTTGTTGTTGCCGAACAGACTGTTTCGCTTGATCGCACGCTAGATGCTTTATCTCAATTGATTCCGTTGACGGAGCATGATCGGACTCGGGTTCTTCGAGAATCCCAGCGCCGCCGTTCTTTTGTTCCGCTGACGATCCGAGAAAATCTAACTTCGGAAGAAATGACCCGAGTCGAGCAAAATACGCCCTACTTACCGGGGATTTTGATTGATGTTGGCCAAAGTCGTTACTATCCATTAAAAGAACTAGGCTCTCATGTTCTTGGTTATGTTTCGGCCGTGTCGGAGAATGATTCGACGAACGATCCCTTGGAGGAGCTTCCCGGTTTCCGCATTGGCAAGGCGGGAGTCGAGCGGACATACGACATGGCTCTGCGCGGTAAGGGGGGGGCGAATTCGGTAGAGGTGAACGCGGTTGGTCGGGTCATCCGAGAACTGGAACGACGCGAGGGCCAACCGGGGGCCAAGCTGACGCTCACCTTGGATGTTCGTCTGCAAGAGTTTGCTTCGCAACGTCTGGGGGAAGAAGCGGCCGCTGCGGTGGTGATGGACATCCACACGGGGGCGGTGTTGGTTTTGGCCTCAACGCCTTCGTTTGATTCCAACGCCTTCACGCGCGGGTTCTCCAACGAGGAATGGACGGCCCTGAGCCAGGATCCCCGAGCCCCTCTTCATCATAAAGCGATCGCAGGGGCGTTTGCGCCGGGCTCGACGTTCAAGATCGTGGTGGCTTTAGCGGCGCTCGACGGCGGCGCGATCACGCCAGACTTGCGGGTTTTCTGCCCCGGCCACATGCAACTGGGCAATTTGAAGTTTCATTGCTGGAAAAAAGGCGGTCATGGAACCCTGGATCTGACGGGGGCCATGAAGCACTCCTGCGACGTGTATTTCTACGAGGTGGCACGCCGGGTGGGAATCGATAAAATTGCCGAGGTCGCCAAACGCATGGGACTAGGCGCTCCCACTGGCATCGATCTGCCTAACGAAAACCCCGGCATCATGCCAGACCGCGAGTGGAAACGAAGCAAACGCGGCCAGCCTTGGCATCCGGGCGATACCTTGAATACCGGCATTGGGCAGGGGTTCTGTTTGACGACCCCCTTGCAACTGGCGGTGATGGTCGCACGACTGAGCAACGGAGGTGTTGCGGTGGTGCCCCACCTGGCCCGAGACCTGATGATTCAAGATAAGGTTGCGGTACCTCGTCCGCAGCCTCATTGGCCTTCATGCGGATTTTCGCCGAAACACATCGCCGCCGTGCGCAAGGGGATGTTCGCGGTCTCCAATGAACCGGGAGGAACCGCCTACCGCTCTCGCATCACCGAAGAGGGCTTCTGGCTTTCCGGCAAGACGGGAACGGCGCAGGCCCGACGGATTTCGATGCTGCGCCGCCAGCTTGGCATCAAAAAGAACGAAGATCTGCCTTGGATTGAACGAGACCATGCGCTGTTCGTCGCTTATGCCCCCGAGGAGAATCCTCGGTTTGCCATCTCGGTGGTGATCGAGCACGGGGGCGGCGGTTCGTCTGTTGCCGCGCCTATCGCTCGTGATATCATGTTGGAAGTTCAGAAACGCGAAAAAGCACGCATCCCCGAACAAAATAACGAGCGGTGAGGATTTTGTGATGGGACTATCTTCACACCTTAATCATCCAGAGATGACCTGGCGTGATAAAATTTGGCAAATCAACTGGTCCCTGATCATCCTGCTGTCGCTTATTGCAAGCATTGGATTCCTGACATTATACTCTGCCGCCCAAGGAAATTTACAGCCTTGGGCGATAAAATCCATGATCCGATTCTCGATTGGCTTGGTCGTCATGATCTTGGTGGCCTTAATCGACATGCGGTTTTGGATTCGATACGCTTATGTCTTTTATGTACTCTCGATGATCTTTCTCATGGCCGTGGAGTTACGAGGCTCCCATGCCATGGGAGCGCAGCGCTGGATTGATTTGGGCTTTATTCAGCTCCAGCCCTCGGAAATCATGAAAATTTCCTTGATTCTCTCTCTGGCACGCTATTTTCACAGTGCCGCGATCCAGGACATCGGGCGGCCTCTCTTCCTCTTGCCGCCGCTGATCATGGTGTTTGCGCCGGTTGGTTTGGTGATGAAGCAACCCGATCTGGGCACCGCCATGATGCTGATCATGAGCTCGGGCGCGATCTTCTTCCTGGCCGGCGTGCGCTTGTGGAAGTTCTTTCTGGTCCTGGCCGCCGGAGGAGCGGCCGTTCCCATCGTTTGGCGCTTCCTCCATGAGTACCAGAGGAAACGCATCGAAATCTTCCTCAACCCGGATATGGATCCCCTTGGAGCAGGGTATCATATTACCCAATCGAAGATCGCCCTCGGCTCGGGAGGGATGTTCGGCAAGGGTTATATGATGGGGACTCAGTCCCGTCTCAACTTCCTGCCCGAGAAACAAACGGATTTCATCTTCACCATGTTCGGCGAAGAATGGGGAATGATGGGTGGGATCGTCCTCCTAACACTTTATGTTTTACTGGTGGCTTATGGTTATGCCATAGCACTTCGCTGTCGCTCTCAGTTTGGACGTTTGATGGCTTTGGGGATTACGACCACTTTTTTCCTTTACGTCTTTATCAACACGGCCATGGTCATGGGGCTTGTTCCGGTGGTTGGCGTGCCTTTACCGCTGATTTCCTATGGTGGGACGGCCATGCTCTCCTTGTTAATGGGCTGGGGGCTGGTCATGGGAGTCTATATCCACCGCGACGTTCCCATCGGACGACGTGGCGGGATCGATGAATAACGGAGACCAGGGGGGACCGGCGTGAGAGACCCGTATGATGTCCTTGGCGTCGCCCGCGACGCCGATGACGAGACCATCAAGAAAACCTTCCGCCACCTGGCGCGAACGTGTCACCCTGATCTGAACGCCGGAGATCCCTGGGCAGAGGAGCGCTTCAAGGAAATCGGCGCGGCGTATGATTTTCTCTCGGACTCGACGCTGCGCCAGCAATATGACCGAGGGGAAATCGATGCCTCAGGGAAGGTGCGGCGGCGAGCGCGTCAGCCTCAGGGAAGAGGGCCTCAGCCGGGGAAGGGCTCTCACTTTGGCGACAATGTGGACGAAATCCTGGCCGAGATGCTGCGTCGCAAGTACAAGGGCCAAGGACGCAGCCAAACCGAGCCGCAACCTCCGCCCAATCGCGACCTCCGCTACCCCCTGGAGGTCCCTTTCCTGGAGGCCATCCTGGGAACCACGAAACGAGTCGAGCTTCCCTCGGGCAAGGCGGTGGATGTGAAGATTCCGCCAGGCACCTCGGACGGGCAGGCGCTGCGCCTGAAAGGTCAGGGGGAGGGCGAGGGCGATGCCTTCATCGACATCAAGGTTCTCCCCCATGCTCTCTTCACCCGCCGCGAGCAAGATATCCTCGCCGATCTGCCGGTCAGCGTTCCCGAGGCCGTTTTAGGCGGAAAAGTGCCAGTCCCAACCGTGGACGGCGCAGTCATGATGGGCATCCCCTCTGGCTCGAACACTGGGACGGTCCTAAGGCTGAAAGGGAAAGGGGTGAGCGGCCCCTCTGGCCGAGGGGATCAGTTGGTCACCCTCAAGGTGGTCTTGCCCGACAATGATCCCGAGTTCCATAAGCTCGTGGAAAAGTGGAGCGGAAAACATTCCTATGATCCTCGTTAATACCGTTTAGAACGTCCCGCTGATGGCCAGAAGGGAAGGGAGCATGGAAGAAGCCCCTAATCAATGGCTAAAAGAAGGTGAGAGGCCTTGAACAGGGCCCAACAGGACATCCCCAGGGTAAGAGACAAGTCCTCGGCGCTTTGTCGCGTCACCACGACGCTAAGGGTCTTCCCATCGCCGATATCCAGGGAAATGTCGCTGCTTACGGGGCCATCCTCGCGGTGGACAATGACTCCGGGGAGGCGATTGCGCGCCGAGACCAACGGAGCCGATTCCCCCACGCTCAAGATCACAAACGAGGCCTGGATCAACGCCGTTAGGGTTTGTCCAAGACGAAGATCGAGCTCTCGCACGCTTTCGGCCGTCACCACCGCGACGAGGGTAACGTGTTCGTTCAGGCGCAGGAGGATCTCGGTGTTGACGCTCCCGGCGTGGATCTCCTGGAGGGTGCAGCGGAAGGCATTGCGGGCACTGGTTTTCATTCTTAAACTCCCCAGCACGTTCTCCAGATCCAGGGGGGAGTCCTGATCCGCCAAGATCGCCGCTGCACGCGCCAATCGCTCTTCCAACAGGTGGAACGAGGCGATCAAGGCGAGTCCTTCCTCGGTCACGTCGGCCCCGCCGCCGCGACGGCCACCGATTTGTGCCACCACCGCAGGCCGAGGCAACAAGTTGTTGATGGCATTCACGGCGTCCCAGGCCGCTTTGTAGCTCAGCCCCACCGCTTGAGCGGCTTTGGTGATGCTCCCGTGCTGGGCCACGGCCTCCAGCAGATGGATTCGCTCGCGCCCCACGGGGGAGTGGCCGGCGTGCCGCAGCACCAGAGCCGCGTCCATTTACGACGGGGCTCCCCGGCTTTCCTCTTGAGGAGGCGTCAAAAGCACACGATCCACCCGGCGGGAGTCCATGTCCACCACCTCGAAGGTCCAGTCGTCCCAGACGAATTTTTCGCCAATTTGCGGCAATCGCGCCACCTGGGAGAGGACAAATCCGGCCAGAGTATGGAAATCGCCTTCCTCGCCCATGGCGCTAAGGCCGGTTAGGGACTCCACTTCCTCGATGGCGATCAGACCGTCCATCAACCAGGAGCCATCGTCTCGGCGCACGGCGGAGGGGTCTTCCTCCTCGCCCCGCACCGGCAATTCTCCCGCCAGGGCTTCGAGGATATCGGTCATGGTGACGACCCCTTCCACCCCACCGTACTCGTCCAGGACCACCACCAAGGGAGCGCCGGTCTGTTTGAACATCTCCAGGATGCGGGGGGCTCGGGTATCCTCGTGCACCACGGGGGCTTGCACCACGGCGGCCATGGGATCGAAGGCGTTGCCAATCAACAAAGCATCCAGGATCTGCCGCGTATCCAGCACGCCGATCAATTCGTCTAATTTCCCTCGCGCTACCGGAAAACGAGAGTGAGGCGACGCCGCGATTTGCTCTTTCCACAAATCCAAAGGCGCATCCGCATCCAGCCACACCACATCCGGCCGAGGCGTCATAATCGAGCCCACCGGGCGGTCCGTCAGGCGTAAGACGCGATCCAGCATATCCTTCTCGCTGGGTTGGATCGCGCCGACCAAGGCTCCCTCGGCGATGAGGGCACGCAACTCCTGGCCGGTCACCGCGCGTGTATCTTGCGGGTTCTGACCCAACAGGCGCAAAATCCCATTGGTGGAAAGTTGCAGCAATCCCACCACGGGACTGCCGCCAATGGCCACCCAATGCATGATCGGTGCCACCCGCACGGCGATGAATTCGGCATGACGCAAGGCGATGCGTTTCGGCACCAACTCCCCGATCACCAGAGACAGATAGGTGATGCCACCCACCACCACCGTCATGGCGATTTCCGGAGCCCAGCTCCCCAATTGGGGTGTCGTGGCGCTCAGCCATACGCTGAAATGTGCCCCTACGGTGGCACCAGAGTACGCACCGGCGACAATGCCCACCAAGGTGATTCCGGTCTGAACCACGGACAACATGCGAGACGGATCGGCAAGCATCCCCAAGGCGATTTCCGCCCCACGACTGCCCTCTTCAGCAAGACGGCGTAACTCGGAGGAGCGCGATGAAATCAAAGCGAGTTCAGACATCGCGAAAAAACCGTTTAGCGCGATCAGCGCCGCAACGATGAGAATTTCCGCCCACATGGGCTAAGGGGCTCCTGGCCGGATTAAAGAAAAAAGTGTTCAAATGGACGGGCGAGGCAGGGGTGCTTTTCAAGGCTCCCCTGCCCTTGTTTTGGGCCTTAGCCGGCTATTCCCATCTTCTTTTTCAGGTTCTCATCCAGTTTGTCCAAGAACCCGGTTGTGGTCATCCAGGGCTGCTCCGGCCCGATCAGGATGGCGAGATCCTTGGTCATGAAGCCAGCTTCCACGGTCTCCACGCAGACTTGCTCCAAGGCATTGGCGAAGTCGGCCACGGCGGGAGTGCCGTCGAACTGCGCCCGATAGTACAGCCCACGGGTCCAAGCGAAAATAGACGCGATGGGGTTGGTGGAGGTCTCTTTCCCCTTCTGGTGCTCACGATAGTGCCGGGTGACGGTTCCATGGGCAGCCTCGGCCTCCACGGTCTTGCCATCGGGGCTCATGAGCACAGAGGTCATCAGGCCCAACGATCCGAAGCCTTGTGCGACGGTATCGGACTGCACATCCCCGTCATAATTCTTACAAGCCCAGACAAAGGCACCAGACCACTTCAGAGCAGAAGCAACCATATCGTCAATCAGACGATGCTCATAAGTAATGCCGATCTTATCCATGGGAGCCTTGAACTCGGCTTCGTAAACTTCCTGGAACAGATCTTTGAAGCGGCCATCATAAGCCTTCAGAATGGTGTTCTTGGTCGAAAGATAGACCGGCCACTTCTTCTGCATGCCATAGTTCAGGCAAGACCTGGCAAAACCGCGAATGGATTCATCCAGGTTGTACATTCCCATGGCCACACCGGCACCGGGGAAATCGAACACTTGGTATTCGATCGGTTTGCCCCCATCTTTAGGCGTGTAGGTCATGGTGAGGGTGCCGGCACCGGGGACGGTGAAGTCGGTGGCGCGGTACTGGTCGCCAAAGGCATGACGGCCGATGACGATGGGCTGGGTCCAGCCGGGAACAAGGCGCGGAACGTTTTTGCAGATGATCGGCTCGCGGAAGACGGTGCCATCAAGAATGTTGCGGATGGTGCCGTTGGGCGACTTCCACATCTTCTTCAGATTGAACTCTTGAACCCGAGCCTCATCCGGCGTGATCGTTGCGCACTTGACGCCAACACCATACTTCTTAATGGCTTCGGCCGATTCAACCGTAACCTTGTCATCGGTCTTGTCGCGATATTCAATACCGAGATCATAGTATTTCAAATCAACGTCAAGATAGGGAAGGATGAGTTTTTGTTTGATAAATTGCCAGATAATCCTGGTCATTTCGTCGCCATCGAGCTCGACGATTGGATTGGTGACCTTTATTTTCTTCATTTCCGTATTCCCTGTTATCAATTTCACCAGCGAGGCGTTGGGGCGGAGACCCGCCCGTGTTCAGCCGGGAAGGATAACATTCGGGAGGATGAACGCAATCGGAAAACCGCGTCCTGGGTCAAGGGCCTCGCGGCCCTTGCGGGGGGGCGGGGGGCAGCGCCCCCGCATGGCGTAAGCCAGCCCCCCTCCCCACCCGACGAACCCCACCCCTCTCCCCCGCTTTTCGGGGGAGAGGGGTGGGGTTCGTCGGGTGGGGAGGGGGGCTGGCTTACGCCATGCGGGGGCGCTGCCCCCCGCCCCCCCGCAAGGGCCGCGAGGCCCTTGACCCAGGACGGAGGCGCTCCATGATTGAGAGCATGTATCTCACGCTCCTGATCCTGAGCGGCCTTGTGACCGTCAGCATCGTGTCCAGCTTGCTTTCCTTGCGCATTGGTGCCCCTCTCCTCTTGGTTTTCCTGGGGATCGGCCTCCTGGCCGGAGAGGATGGCATCGGCGGCATCAGCTTTGATGATGGAAAAGCGGCCTATGTCTTGGGGAGCATCGCCCTTGCGGTAGTGTTGTTCGACTCAGGCTTCCACACCTCTTTGCGGAGCGTGCGCTGGGCGGCTTTACCTGCGCTCTCTCTGGCGACGTTGGGCGTTGTTCTGACGGCGGCCTTGGTGGCTGTACCGGCCTCTTATTTACTGGGTTTGAACTGGATCGAGAGCCTCCTTCTGGGCTCAATCCTGGCTTCGACGGACGCAGCGGCGGTGTTTTTCCTGCTGCGCGTGGGCGGGATTCAGGTCCGCGATCGGGTTCGCTCCATCCTAGAGGTGGAATCGGGTGTCAACGACCCCATGGCGATTTTCCTCACGGTGTTGTTGATTCAAATGCTGGTGGCGCAGCCGTTTCACACGGAGGATCTTGGCCAATACATTGCACTGCATTTCCTGCAGGAGGCTTTGGTTGGCAGCGGAGCCGGCGTGGTAGGCGGTCTGGCCATTGTCCAAATCATCAATCGCCTGGGGGTGGAGCGCGGCTTATTACCCATTGCTGCGCTTTCTCTCTCGTTGATGTTGTTCGCGGCGACGGGGCTGGCGGGAGGCTCGGGATACTTAGCGGTGTACATCGCGGGACTGGTGGCGGGAAATTCACGTCTGGTGGCCCCGGCGACGTTGCGTCGGTTCCAGGATGGCGTCATCTGGCTGGCGCAGATTGCGATGTTCGTGACGTTGGGCCTGCTGGCTCTTCCGTCGGAGTTCCCCGCCTTGATTCTCCCTTCATTGGGGGTGGCTGCCGTCTTGATCTTCGTGGCGCGTCCCTTGGCCGTTTGGGTGGGATTGCTTCCCTTTCGCATGACTCGGAACGAGACAGCTTTTATTTCTTGGGTCGGCTTGCGCGGTGCCGTGGCGATTCTCCTGTCGATTCTCCCCATGGTGGCGGGAGTCGAAAATGGCAGGATGTTCTTCAATGTCACCTTCATGGTGGTGTTGGTTTCCCTCGCATTGCAAGGCTGGACCATTAGCCCCATGGCCGCGTGGCTGGGACAAGTGGTGCCGCCTCGGACGGGGCCGGTGGAGCGGATGGAACTGGAAATCCCCGGTGCCACGCATGAATTGATCGCCTATCGCATCGTGCCGACCTCCCTGGTGGCGCAGGGTCAGAAACTGCCGCGCTGGGCCGCGCCGTCGTTGGTGGTACGTGATGGACGCTCGTTTCTGGGGATGAGCATTTCGGTTCTCAAGCCCGGAGATATCGTCTGGTTGTTTGCGCGACCGGAGCGTGTGTCGTCGTTGGATCGTCTTTTCGCCAGCCCCGCCCACGAGGCCGAAACGGATCGTCGTTTCTTCGGTGATTTCTCTCTGGATCCCCACGCGCATATGCGAGACTTGGCAAATGTGTACGAGGTGCCGATACTCGAAGAGTGGCAAGACCTGACGGCGCAAGAATGGTTATCTCAAGCGTTGGGAGGCCGCCCCGGTGTCGGCGATCGCGTCGAAATCGGCGGCATGGAACTCATCGTTCGTGCCTTGGACGAGGTCGATAGCATCAAAGAAATTGGCTTGGCCTTGGAAAGAACCTCGGTGGATCGGCCTAAAATTCCTTTCCCACCCTCAGGACAAGAAATATGGAACTGGTTGCGACGCTTCACAAAACGATAGAGGAATAAGGCATGAAAATCATTCGAAGTGGCATGGTAGCGCTGTGTGTTGGCGCTTTTTTCTCATACGGGACCACCGTTATAGCCGGAGAGACTGAAATGTCGGATGCAAAAGCGTATAAAAACATTACCGTCAGCAAACTGGCGACGGAGCTTTCTCAGCGGAGACTCATCGATATCCGCACCCCGGCGGAATGGAGACAAACCGGGGTGGTGAAGGGCAGCGTCCTTTTGACCGCCGTCGGCGAGGATGGACGGATCGTCAAGGATTTTGCCGCCAAGCTGGCTGAGATCGCCGGTCCTGCGGACGATGTCACGCTGATCTGTCGCTCGGGAAAGCGGTCAGCGGCCGTGGCGCAGTGGCTGTCGGAGGAACTGGGCTACAAGACCGTATCCAGCGTTGAAGAAGGCATCACCGGCTGGATTGCAGAGGGCAAGCCGGTGGAACAGCCTTAGGTCTCTTCTAACTTTTTTCCCTCCAGGGCAGAGGAGTCGCGCTCGGCCTGTTGGCGAGCACTCTGTTTTTCCGTAGCGGAGCGACCGAAAGCGGCTCGATTAAGAGCCGCCTGGGTCTGCTTCTCTCGCTTGAGCTTGTCTTTGCGGCATCGGTTGAGATTGATGATTTCCACCATATTCTTCCTGCTCCATGGCGGGGGGTCTCTTGGGGCGGCGTCTTGGGCGGCATCTGAGGGATGAAGTTTACGCCGCCTGGAGCAGGAAGAAAAAGAAAATTGCGAGGAGACCCTAAACTGGGGCTTGCGAGCCCCTCTTTGAGGTGCTATACACCCGCCCTCACCTCAGCGCGGGTGTAGCTCAGTTGGTTAGAGCGTCGGCCTGTCACGCCGAAGGTCGCGGGTTCGAGTCCCGTCACTCGCGCCATTTTCCCCTCCCGAATTTTGCTCTCCAAGGTTTTGCAGCTCCGTCTGCCCCTCGGCGAGGCGATCCAGAAGCCAGTCCTTGAAGGGCGGGGCGTTTTCGCTTGCGACCCACTCGGAAAGCAAGGCATCCCGTCGTTTTTCCACGGTAGCTCCCAGGGAAAGATCATTGGCCAGGGCCGTGGCGCGTCCGACCGCGAGGACAATATCCTCGGGGCTGTGTTGGGGACGCGCATTCTCCACCAGAAGCCTCGTCGCCTTGTCGGCGCTGTCGATCAGGCGCGGGTCCTGCCGACGGGAGCCCAATCCACGAACCGTCTGCCACAGTCTCAGGTTGTGAGAGGTCGCCAATTCCATTTGGCGATCCGATTTGGCGTGAGCCAAAAGATTGGCGGCAATCTTCAGAGCCACCGCCAAATCGAATTCCAATTGGCGCTCCTTCTGTGTCTGATCTTTCTTCATTGTGTCCTCCCTCATTTTGTTTTTACCCTCCTTTTTTACGCCAAGGATCGTGGGAAAAGGAATCAGACGGTGGTCAGGACGTGATAGATCGTCGGTATGGGGCGTCGGAGATTTCGTGTGTATAAAAAAATCCCCCAACTTCTCTGGGGGATTTTTGTTGTATCATCCGATGGCGCGAGCAAAGGTTTCGACATCTCCGCCGGGATGTCTCCACTCTTCCCACGGTCCCGGATGATGGTTGAGGAGGGACTCCATTTCCGTGAGATCCTTAAACGTATCCACCGCACGCCAAAAACCTTCGTAACGGAACGCCGACAACCGTCCCCGGTCAATCAAGCGCTGGAATGGTTCTAGGACCAATTCCTCTCCGGCTTTCATGACGTCAAAAATTCCGTGATCCAGCACGAAGTAACCGCCATTGATCCACATTTCCGTCTGGCGAATATCGAGAATCCCGGCCACCGTGCCATCCGCGTGCATTTGCGCCACGTGGAAGCTCTGGCTGGGGCGAACGGCAAGGAAGGTGGCCAGAGCGTTGCTCTCCTGGTGCCGCTCAATCACCCGAGGCAAGGCCACGTCGCTCAGCCCGTCGGAGTAGTTGGCGAGGAAGGTTTTCTCCCCATCCAGGAACGGACGCACCGCACGCAACCGCTCGCCAATATTGGAATTTTGACCGGTATCGACGAAGCTGATGCGCCAATCGCGAATGTCCTCGGCCAGCAGTTCCATGTGACGGCCGCCGTCGGACAACACAAAATCATTGGACAGCGCTTCGTTATAATTGAGAAAGTACTCCTTGATGGATTCGCCCCGATAGCCCAGGCAAAGGATAAAGTCCTTGTGGCCCCAATGGGCGTACCAACGCATGACATGCCAGATTAAGGGACGGTTTCTCAGCATGGCCATGGGTTTTGGCAAGGAGTGCGAGTAGTCTCGCATTCTCATGCCCAAGCCGCCACAGAACAGAACAACTTTCATGGCGAACTCCTCAGGAGAGAAGGGTAACATCCGGGATTGGCGTCACGAATTTTCCGCCCCATTCGCGAATGTAGGCGTGGGAGCGCATAATCTCCTCCCGCAGATTCCAAGGAAGAATCAGCACGTAATCTGGTTGAGTCTCCCTGATTTTCTCTGGAGAGAAGATGGGGATATGGGTTCCAGGGGTAAATTTCCCGTGCTTATAGGGATTGCGATCAACGGCATACTCCAGAAAGTCAGTCCGAATGCCGCAATAGTTCAGCAAGGTGTTGCCTTTGCCGGGAGCCCCATAGGCAACCACGGATTTTCTTTGTTTTTTTGCAGCGATCAAGAACGCGAGCAGATTCCATTTGGCCTGACGGATGGTCTCGGCGAAATGAAGGTAGCCGGTAAGGCTGTTCAACTCAGCCTCGGCCTCGCGCTCCTTGATGACTTGGATGCGGGGCGAAACGGGGCGATCAAATTCCTCGGGGCAGAGGAACAGGCGCAACGACCCCCCATGAGTCCAAATTTCCTCCACGTCGAAAAGCTTAAGCCCATGAGCAGAGAAGATCTTTTCGGCGGTGGCCAAGGAGAAATAGGAAAAATGCTCATGATAGATGGTATCGTACTGGTTCCCCGCGATCATCGTCAGAAGATGAGGGAACTCGACGGTTGCGACTCCCGTGGGCTTCAACAAGATGCGAATCCCGGCGACGAAATCGTTGATCTTGGGAACCTGCGCCAACACATTGTTGGCGATGACCAGATCGGCCTTTTTCAGTTGTTGCGCGGTGCGGGCCGAAAAGAACTCTACCAGGGTTGGCACGCCCGCCGCGACAGCCACCTTGGCGACATTGGCCGCTGGCTCGATGCCCAGGACCGGCACCCCGTGAGCGTGGAAATGCTGGAGCAAATAGCCATCGTTGGAAGCAAGCTCCACCACATGACTGCCGCTCCCTAAATCGAGCCGCGTCACCATCTCCGCCACATAGGCCCGCGCATGTTCGATATAGGCATCGGAATAAGACGAAAAGTAGGCGTATTCCGAGAAAATTTCCCGGGGATCCACATACTCCTCCAGTTGCATCAGGAAGCACGCACCGCAGACGCGAACCTTAAGGGGATAGAAGGCCTCCATCCGGTTCAGATGGGCGGCGCTGAGGAAGCTCTCGCACAGCGGCGACATGCCGAGATCCACCACCTCGGTGAGGGCTCCGCCGCAAAAGCGACACCCTTTATCCGCGAGAGGCGAGCTTTTCGCTCGGTTATCGGAAAACTCCAGATCCTTCACGGGGTCAGTCCTCTTTTGGTGATGCCGATGGAGGGATTTGGGGGTGAGAGTCCCCTGCATGCCAGCAACCTTTCGGCGATGATCCGAAAGTTTGCTTCTGTCTCTTAAGGGTGTCCCGACTATCCGTTCGACGGATTTTTTTGCGGCCTCTTCTCGCCTACGTTACCTCAAGGACCCCATCCGTGAGGGTTCGTACGGAGGCACAGTCTCATGACCGTAGCGATTGTCGGTACCGGCTACGTTGGCTTGGTGACGGCTGCCTGTTTCGTCAAAACCGGCCAACGCGTGGTGTGCATCGACACCGACCCCTTGCGCGTCGCCACCGTCGCCCGAGGCGAAACCCCCGTTCACGAGGAAGGACTAGCCACCCTGGTCCGAGACGGGGTTGCCCGAGGACAGCTCTCGGCGACCTCGGACCTCGCCGCCGGAGTCGAGCAAGCCAACGTGATCTTCATCGCGGTGGGAACGCCGTCGCACCAGGGGCGCATCGACCTCTCCTTCGTCGAGGCCGCCGCTCGGAAAGTCGGCGCCGCTCTCCGGGGCCGAACGGATTTCCCCGTGGTGGTGATCAAAAGCACCGTGGTGCCAGGAACCACCGATACCTTGGTCCGGCAGATCCTCGAAAGCGAAAGCGGGCAGAGGGTCGGAAGCGGATTTGGTCTCGCCATGAACCCCGAGTTCCTCAGCCAAGGCACCGCAGTACGAGATTTTCTCGAAGCGGACCGAATCGTCATTGGCGCGAATGATCCGCGCTCGGCAAGTGTCGTTTCAGGGTTGTATGATACCTTTCCGGCCCCTCTGCTCACCATGACGCTCCGCGAGGCGGAGATGGTCAAATACGCAGCCAATGGGTTGCAGGCGACCCTGATCAGCTACGCCAACCAAATCGCAGCCCTGTGTGAGGCCACGCCTCACCTCGACCACCGCCACGTCCTAGAGGCGGTCCATCTCGATCGCATGCTCGGCGGCAGTCATGTGGGGGCTTGTCGGTTCCTCATGGGGGGGATCGGGTTCGGCGGGAGTTGCTTCCCCAAGGATCTCGAAGCCCTGGCCAGCTATGGGCGTCAACTTGGCGTGCCGATGCCTTTGATCGAGGCGGTCTCCAGCATCAATGCAGCACGCCCGGCCCAGGTGCTGGAGCTGTTGATCATCGCCCTGGGAGGAATCTTCCAGAAACGCATCGCCGTTTTGGGGTTGGCCTTCAAACCGGGAACGGACGACTTAAGAGAATCTCCGGCCTTGAAGCTGATTGCTCACCTTCAAGCCCACGGAGCGGAAATTCAGGCTCACGATCCCCTTCCTCTGGCACGAGAGCGTGCCCGAGCCGCCGGATTGCCCGTGGTGGACGAGATGGAAGACGCCGTTCGTGGCGCCGATGGGGTGGTGGTGGCAACGGCGTGGGCCGAGTACCGGACCGCCGATTGGGCCCGATTGGGCCGCTGCTTACGAACACCCGTCGTTTTGGATGGCAGAGGTGTGTTGCTGGGGGTGGAGGTTCCGGAATGGTTGAGAGTCATAAGAGTTGGAACGCGAGAGGCCTGAGTTGGGGTCAAGGGGCCCGAGCCCCGTGCGGGGGTGCAGGGGGCCGCGCCCCCGCCAGGG
>JAVBJO010000073.1:0-9619 GCA_031546925.1 Rhodospirillaceae bacterium | reverse complement strand
GCCTGGGCGTAAACCTTACGAGGCAGGGAGAACTGTAACAGCCATTCCATAGTAACGGAATCGAAATCTGGATTAAGATTGCGCGGATCTGCCTCCCCTGGCTGTGGAGCTGTATTGCGGGTTGCCGCCCCTGCAAACCACCGGTCCATCAGACGAGCCCCCACAAACCAGCGATTATTACGCATGATGGTGGGAATCAACTCGATATGCTCGATTTTGCACGTGCGAACATCAGGAATCGGAATCTCCCAATCCACAATGGGAATCTTCCCGTCCTGAGCGAGACATCCCCCCAGAGTCGATAAGCCGCATTCATTATGGATTTCTTCAATAGAGGTCGAGGGGATGTGTCGTGGGGGCTCTGCGCTGGGTATGAGCGTGAACCACTTGCACGTAACCGTCTGGTCGAGAGGTTCCTCCGTAATAGGGTCCAACTTACACGCCGTTGCGCCATAGCTTGGCCGATCATACCCTCCATCGGGGGGAGGGAGGATGTCACTGTCATCAGACGGAAAGGGGCCCTGCTCGGAGGGGAGGTTGGGGTCGTTGCTCATTGCCGCACCTTGATATCTTTGGCGATCCATAGCGCCTTGTTGCTGTCCATATCCAATTGCATGACGCCACTGCTGACACCCATGGCGATGGAGCTTCCTGCCTTGAGGACGAATTCATCGCATTCGAGCGTCATTTTTCCGGGGGTTTTGAGGGTGATGCCCGAGCCCATGGGAGCATCGCCATCAATTTCGACGAAGGTCTCACCATCGTCACTGCGGAGTTGAGTCGTGGTGGTGCTGACATCCGACAGCCGACGCTTCAGGGAGCGCGGGCCAACCAAGGCGAAACCATCGCTAAGATCATGCATGCGCGAACTGGTGGGCGCCTGGATGTGGCCTTGCTGCCACCACCCGTCGATGGCGCGGCTGGCGAAGACGACCAAACATTCATCGCCGGGCGCGATGGGGAAGGTGAGGGTGTGCCCGCCCCCACACGGGAACACGACGGGGACATCGACCAGCATCGGCAGTCGGGTGGAGCTCCATGCTCCGTCGGGAGATTGGGTTTTGCCCGAGATGGTGGGCTGTGCCTCCACGGTCAGGGCCTTGGGATTATAGCTCTGGATAAGGCACGGCAGAGCCGTCCACACGGTGGCTTGCAGCCCGTCCAGAGCTTCCTGGTAAGCATCCTCGGCAACGTATTTTCCGATGAGCGATTTTTTCATAATGGCCTCCTTGGCGTGTAACGTTCCCTTAACGTTGAACGGAACATATCGCGTTCGTTCCTGTGGGTCAAGAGGCTTTTCACCCCCTGACTCTCCCTGCTATGCTCCCTCTTTCTGGCATCCAGAGCCGTCCTGTTCGCGCTGCGATTCTTGGCCTGCTTCTTTCCGCCTCTGTTTCCGTAAAGGAGTTTCCTATGTCGGGTTTGATTCTCCCCTTCGAAGGCATGACGCCGCGTATCGCTGAGGATGTTTTCGTTGCGCCCAATGCCACGCTCATTGGCGACGTGACGGTGGGACAAGGGAGCAGCATCTGGTTTGGCTGTGTGGTGCGCGGCGATGTGTTCGAGATCCGTATCGGCGAGCGAACCAACATCCAAGACGGCACCATCGTTCACGTGACCGGAGGAAAATTGGGGACTTATATCGGCTCCGACATCACCATCGGACACGCGGCGATCATTCACGCCTGTCAGCTGGAGGACGGGTGTTTCGTGGGGATGGGGGCGACAATCCTGGATGGCGTGGTGGTGGAGTCGCAGGGGATGGTGGCCGCCGGAGCCGTCGTGACGCCGGGGAAACGCATCAAGAGGGGAGAACTCTGGGGCGGCAACCCGGCGAGGTTCCTGCGGACTCTGCGCGATGAGGAAATCGCGTATTTTCCTGTCTCGGTTGATATTTACGCCAAACTGGCGCAACGTTATCGGGCTTAGGCCTAGAGAGTCTCCCGCATGAAGACCATTCTTGCCACCATCGCCTTGCTGCTGGTCATCACGGGGTCGATTCTTCGCGTCGGCTGGGGGATTTCCGCCGGGGGGCCTATGGCGGCGGGCGCTCTTGGGGTCTTCGTGCTGCTCGAGGCCTGGGCGGTCAAGCCAAGCGGGAAGAAAATTCTGGGGATGGCGGCGGCCTCGGCGGTTGCTGCGGTGATTTTTCATCCCCATCCCTTGAGCTTGCTGGGGAACGCCAGTTTAGAGGCGGCGGGAATCGTCGGCTTGCTGTCCTCGCTGGGCTTGCTGCGCGAGGCGGCGGAAACCTCTCCCCTGGTGCAGCGTTGCGGGACCTTGATGGTGCGTCAGCCGCCGGGGCGGCGCTATTTGGCGTTGACCCTGGGGACGCACCTCATCGGGCTGATCCTGAACTTCGGCGTGCTCCCGCTGCTGGGGGCCATGATCACCCGCGGCAATACCCTGGAGACCGCTCGGGGGGATCCCAAAATCGTCGCCATCCGATCCCAGAGGATGCTGACGGCCTTATTACGAGGATTCATCCTGGTGACGGTCTGGTCGCCTCTGTCGATTTCCTTCGCGGTGACTCATGGGGCCATCAAAGGGGTGGATTGGACACAATTTCTCTTCCTCCAGCTGCTCCTGACCGCTTTGCTTATGGGGCTGGGTTGGTGGATGGATCGACGCGCCTTTCCCCCGCCGCCTCTCCGCCCCCAAGAGGAAACGCCTGGGGATTGGGGGGCTCCCTTGCAACTGCTGTTGTTGGTTGGGGGCGTGGTGGTTGCCTCTACCATCGTGGCCTTTCTGCTCGATACGCCCGTCGTCGTCGGCGCCATGTGCGTCGTTCCTGTGGTTGGCGTGCTTTGGACCACCGTGCAATACCGCTCGCCCGTACCTGCGTTACGGTACCTTTCGCGCCGGTTGACCGTTACCATGCCGGCGTTTCGCGATGAAGTGGCGATCCTGGGAGGCGCCATGTTCCTCGGAACCGTGCTCTCCGCCTTCATTTCGGCTGACGATACCGCTCGGTTGGTATCCGCTTTGGGATTGCCACCCATGGCCCTTGTCGTTGCCATGGCTTGGATCGTTGTGATCTGTGCTCAATTCGGCATTTCGCAGATTATTAGCGTTACCCTGCTGGGCGGAGCGTTGGCGAAAATTGGGGGAATCCCGCCTCTCGCCGCGGCAAGTGGGTTAATGGGCGCTTGGGCCTTGTCAGCGGGAACCTCTCCCGTCGGGGCCTCCATGCTGATCATCGCTCGGTTGGGGGGGGTGTCACTGACCACCGTCGCGAAAGAGTGGAACGGTTGGTATGCGATCATTGGGATGGGCGGGTTGACGGTGTGGCTGATGGGGTTGTGCTGGCTTTTGGAGTGACCGCGATGAAAGAAAAGGGGGTGGGGGGGGGGGGGCCGGCCCCCCCCAGAAAGATAGTTGTGTTTTGGGTGTGGTGTTGTTTTGTGTTGGCACGTTTTTTTATTTCTTGGTGGGGGGGGCCTTGCCCCGGCACCCCCTTTTCTTTCATCGCTTCTTGGCCTAGATTCACGGAAACCAACCCAAGTGAGACCCTTCCCATGACCGTCAAAGCATATGGTGCCCATGCCGCCGATAAGCCCCTTCAATCCATGGAGATCACACGCCGTCCACCTGGCGCGCATGATGTTCAGATCGAAATCGCCTATTGTGGCGTTTGTCATTCGGATTTGCACACCGTCCGCTCCGAATGGGCCGGGACGCTTTATCCGTGCGTGCCTGGCCACGAAATCGTTGGCCACGTCAGCGCAGTTGGCGCCCAGGTCAGCAACTTCAAGGTTGGTGATGTGGTGGGAGTCGGCTGTTTGGTAGAGAGCTGCCACCATTGCGCCTCTTGTGGCGAAGGGCTGGAGCAGTTCTGCGAGAACGGTTGGACAGGGACGTATAACTCCAAGACCAACGATGCTCCCGGTCACACTTTGGGCGGCTATTCCCAAAGGATCGTCGTCAGCGACAAGTTCGTGCTGAAAATCCGTCATCCCAAGGAACAGCTCGCCGCTGTGGCTCCGTTGTTGTGTGCCGGGATCACCACCTACTCCCCCTTGCGCCATTGGCAGGCAGGGCCAGGCAAAACCGTGGGCATCGTGGGAATTGGCGGCCTCGGTCACATGGGGATCAAGATCGCTCATGCCCTGGGGGCGCACACCGTTGCCTTTACCACCTCGGAAAGCAAGCGCGCCGACGCGCGGAAGCTGGGTGCGGATGAAGTGATTATCTCCAAGGACGCCACAGAGATGGCGAAACACGCCAGCACGTTTGATTTTATCCTCGATACCGTCGGCTCCAGCCATGATCTGAACGCCTACACGCCTCTGTTGAAACGCGACGGAACCCTGTGTGTCGTGGGCGTGCCCGAGCATCCCCACCCCACGCCCAGCGTCTTCCCGCTGATCTTTGGGCGTCGCTCCATCGCTGGATCACTCATCGGCGGCATCGCCGAGACCCAGGAGATGCTCGATTTCTGCGCCGAGAAGAATATCGTCTCGGATATCGAGATGATCCGTGCCCAGCAGATTGACGAAGCTTATGACCGCATGGTGAAAAGCGATGTCAAATATCGCTTCGTCATCGATATCGCCTCTCTCGGGGCCTAGAGCAGAATGAGAGCTCTACCCTGAGATATATGGAGCCATGTGACGCCCTTACCTTGGAGGAATCCGAAGAGGTAGCAATGAGCGATTTTCGCTGCAAGGAATGCGGCTCGACCGATTATGTCAAACGTGGTTTTGTTCGTGGTCATCAGCGGTATCTTTGTCCTTCATGGGGATGCAATTTCACGAACACGCCTCCCCATGGCAAGCCGGAAGCGATGAAATCCTTGGCTATGACGCTTTCCGCGATGGGCAATATGAGCTTTTGCTCGATTGCCCGCCTTCTGCTTGTTAGCGATGTCAGCCTCTTGAAGCATGGGTTCGGGCCGAGGCGTCGACGATTCCACGGCCCAATCCATCAAGCGAGATTGTCGTTCTCAGCGTTGGTGAGATGTGGTCTTTTCTAAAAAAGTCAAATAAGCTCTGGATTTGGCGGGCCTATAACTCGGTTCAGCGGCGAGCTGAGACCTGGATTTTGGGCGACCGGAGTCGTGTATCCTGCCAAAAATTGCTCGAAAAAGTGGGTCAGGAAGACAAAATATTTATCACCGATGACTGGGAGGGTTACCATCGTTTAAGCCCGGAAAAGCAGCTTTACACGGGTAAAGATTTGACCTTTCCAATCGAGCAAGACAATAGCAACATTTGCTTGCCAGATTTCGAAAACGTACCCCAGATTTTTAAAACGTACCAAAGTCGTTTCAAAATCAGAGGAAATGGTCGATCTCTCTTTACGGATATACCATCATATTCATGATATTCCGCTGAATCTCACAGCCCTTCTTGGAAAATTCTTATCTATTTTTACGTCGGACTCTCTTGAGGCGTTAGTTTGCACCGGGGCTGCCACCCCACCCAGGGGTGGGGTAGCAGCCCCGGGACAAACCTCCCTTTTCATTTGCGCCCCCGGCGCGTTAGCGCTATAAGAGGCCCCCTCAGGCAGACGGAGTGTAGCTCAGCCTGGTAGAGCACTACGTTCGGGACGTAGGGGCCGGAGGTTCGAATCCTCTCACTCCGACCACTGAAAAGCCAGCAGATCCAGCGGATTGCTGGCTTTTTGCTGAATGGGGAGCGAAGTTCGCGTGAAATTCTGGCGTTTGATGACGGTGGCGGATCTGTCGACGGTTGAGTCCCTCGCCGCACGCATCCATCCCGCCTACCCCGAAGACCGCGCCGTTTTCGCCGAAAGAGTGCGGCTGTTCCCCGCCGGATGTTTTTTGGCCGAGGAAAAGGGGCTCCCCTTAGGCTACGGCCTCAGTCATCCCAGCCTCTTGGGCCGCTCTCCGCCGTTGAACAGCCTGCTGGGAGCGCTGCCAGAGACACCCGATTGCCTTTATCTGCACGACCTTGCCTTGCTTCCCGAGGCGCGAAGGGGAGGCTTGGGGGCCGCCCTTACCCTTCACCTGGTAAGCGTGGCCGCGCAGCACGGACTGGATACCTTGGCGTTGACGGCGGTGGCGGGCGCGGACTCTTTCTGGCAAAAGCTTGGTTTTCGCCCTAGGGAGGGCGCAGCGCTCACTGGGTATGGGGATGCGGTTTACATGCTTAGGCCGGTAGTGCTAACGTCCCATTCCTGATTTTCCGGGAGGTCTCATGTCGTTGGATAGTACCGCCGTGCGCACCATCGCCAATTTGGCGCGCATCGAAATCCGGGAGGACGATATTGATCGCCTCGCCGGGGAGTTGTCGGGGATTCTCGCCTTCGTGGAGCAACTGGCGCAAGTCAATACCGATGGCATCGAGCCCATGGCCTCGGTGGCGGACCTCACCCTGCCCCTGCGCGAGGATAAAGTCACCGACGGAGCCCAAGTCGCCGCCGTTCTCGCCAACGCCCCCGAGGGTGTCGAAGGCTTCTTTACCGTGCCCAAGGTGATCGAGTGATGTCCCAGGATCTGACCCATCTGACCATCGCCGAGGCGCGAACCGCCCTCGCCAAAGGCGAAACCACCGCCGTTGCCTTGGTGGACGCCCATCTGGAAGCCATGACGGCCAAACGAGGCTTGAACGCCTACATCACCGAGACCCCCGACGCAGCTCGGGAGGCCGCTCGAGCCTCCGACGCCCGGCGCGGGCAAGGTCGCGTGGGAGCGCTTGAGGGAATCCCCCTGGGAATCAAGGATCTCTTCGCCACCAAGGGCGTGTTGACCACGGCGGCCAGCCATATCCTCGACGGATTCATTCCCCCGTATGAGTCCACCGTCACCGCCAACCTCCGAGATGCCGGAGCGGTGGCCTTGGGGAAGCTCAATCTGGATGAGTTCGCCATGGGCTCGGCCAATATCACCAGCCATTACGGCCCGGTGGAAAATCCGTGGAAGAGCAAAACCGATCCGACCAAACGTTTGGTTCCCGGCGGATCCTCCGGAGGCTCCGCCGCCGCCGTGGCGGCCCGCATCGCCATGGGGGCCACCGGAACGGATACGGGAGGATCGATCCGTCAACCGGCCTCCTTCTGCGGCATCGTCGGCATGAAACCAACCTATGGACGTTGCTCCCGCTGGGGGATTATCGCCTTTGCCAGCTCCCTGGACCAAGCCGGCCCCATGGCGCGGACCGTGCGCGATTGCGCCATTCTTCTGGGAGCCATGGCGGGACATGACCCCAAGGACTCCACTTCGGCTCCTCTGGCGGTGCCCGATTTCGAGAAGGCTCTGACCGGCGACATTCGCGGCCTCCGCATCGGCATCCCCAAGGAATACCGCCCCGAGGGACTCCCTGCCGAGATTGCCGCCATGTGGGACAGGGGTATCGCCTGGCTGAAGGACGCAGGAGCCGTTCCGGTGGATATCAGCCTGCCCCACACCCAATACGCCTTGCCGACCTATTACATCGTCGCTCCGGCGGAGGCGTCCTCCAATCTGGCGCGCTACGATGGGGTGCGGTTCGGTCTTAGGGTGCCGGGCAAGACTCTCGACGACATGTACCGCAAAACCCGCGCCGAGGGCTTCGGCGAGGAGGTGCGTCGACGCATCATGATCGGGACGTATGTTTTGTCGGCAGGGTATTACGACGCCTATTACGCCAAGGCGCAAAAGGTCCGACGCTTGATCGCCAACGATTTCACCACGGCGTTTGCTCAGGTGGATGCAATTCTCACCCCGACGGTCCCCTCGGCGGCGTTTGCCCTCGACGATGTTCCCACCGATCCGGTCACCATGTGGCTCTATGACGTGTTCACTATCCCCACCAGTCTGGCGGGGTTGCCGGGCTTGAGCCTCCCCGCGGGCCTGGATGCCAACGGCCTGCCGCTGGGCTTGCAAGTGATCGGCAAGCCGTTCGACGAGGAAACCGTATTCAAGGTGGCCGGTGTCCTTGAAGCCAAGGCTCAGTTCACCGCCGTTCCAGGAGACGCATGATGGGATACATCATCCAAGGCGAAACAGGTCCATGGGAAGTGGTGATCGGGCTGGAGGTTCATGCTCAGGTCATCTCCAACGCCAAACTGTTCTCCGGCGCGGCCACGAACTTCGGTGCCGAGCCGAACGATCAAGTCAGCTTCGTCGATGCGGGCTTTCCCGGCATGCTGCCGGTCATCAACGCGGTGTGCGTCGAGCAAGCGGTCCGCACGGGACTCGGCCTGAAGGCCAAGATCAACCTGAAGAGCGTGTTCGCCCGCAAGAACTACTTCTATGCCGATTTGCCCCAGGGCTATCAGATCAGCCAGTACGACTTGCCCATCGTCGGTCACGGCGTGCTGGAGATTGATCTGGCCGATGGTGGATCGCGCTCGGTGGGTATCGAGCGACTCCACCTGGAACAGGACGCTGGCAAGTCCATCCACGACATGCATCCCAGCAAGTCGTTCATTGATCTCAACCGCTCCGGGGTGGCGCTGATGGAGATTGTCTCCATGCCCGACCTGCGCGGACCCGAGGAAGCGGGGGCGTATCTCACCAAATTGCGCTCGATCTTGCGTTATCTGGAAACGTGCGATGGCAACATGCAAGAAGGCTCCATGCGCTGCGATGCCAACGTTTCGGTGCGACCGGTCGGCGCCACCGAACTGCGCACCCGCTGCGAGATTAAGAATGTGAACTCCATCCGTTTCGTCCAGCAGGCCATCGAGTACGAGGCCAAGCGGCATGTGGAGGTCTACGAATCCGGCGGCACCATCCACCAGGAAACCCGTCTGTTCGATTCCGGCAAGGGCGAAACCCGCTCCATGCGCTCTAAGGAGCAGGCACATGATTACCGCTATTTCCCCGACCCCGACCTCCTGCCCCTCCTCGTCAGCCAAGAGACCGTTGATCGCATCAAGGCCAGCTTGCCGGAACTTCCCGACGAGAAAAAAAGCCGGTTCATGAGCACGTACGGCCTTAACGCCTACGATGCCGGCGTGCTGGTGGCAGAGCGCGCCTCCGCCGATTTCTACGAGACGGTGGCCAAGGGACGCGATGCCAAGCAAGCCGCCAACTGGGTCATGGGCGACTTCTTTGCCGCCATGAACGTCTCGGGGAAAACCTTCGACGATCCACCGGTCAGTGCCCTTCATCTGGGAGAGATGATCGATTTGATCACCGATGGCACCCTATCAGGGCGGCTGGCCAAGGACGTGTTCGTGCTCATGCTCGAAACCGGTAAGGCCCCAGCGGCGCTGGTGGAGGAAAAAGGTTTACGGCAGGTGACGGATACCGGAGCCATCGCCCAGGCCATTGATCAGGTCATGGCCGCGAATCCCGATAAAGTCGCCGAAGTCCTCGGTGGGAAGGATAAGCTGATGGGGTGGTTCGTGGGGCAAGTCATGAAGGCAACCGGCGGGAAGGCCAACCCCGCACTGCTGAATGAGATGATCGCCGCGAAGTTTAAGCGGTAGAAGGGGGATGGCTTGCGCCGGGGCTGCCGCCCCAAACCCGGCCTGGGGCGATTGCCCCAGACCCTTTTTTTTGAGGGATCTACATTAAGATAGATTCTACATTAAGATAGATATGGTGTAGCATTCTGTATCGTTACAACATCGCAATGCGTGCTCCAAAAAATGCCTCAATGCTATAAATGTTCAAGCTCACAAATTGTCAAAAATGGCATGGTCCGCAATGAACAACGTTTTCTTT
>JAVBJO010000146.1:0-29291 GCA_031546925.1 Rhodospirillaceae bacterium | reverse complement strand
GAGAGCGTTGCCCCGCCCTGTCGGTACCATTTCGGGATTTGTCCCGAGATACAAGAGCAAGGGCGGGGCAACGCTCTCGCATCCTGGGGGGGCTGGCCTGCTCTATGGGGCTGCCGCCCCATACCCCGCCCGGGGCCATTGCCCCGGACCCCCTTTTCTTTCACCGCATGAGGTCATTCCAATCGGTATCAGCCTCTTCATATCAGCAGCATCACAAGCCCTGTCACCTGGATGGCGCTCAACGCCTTGGCCTTTTCCGGGCTGGTGATCATGAGCGCAATCTGTGCGCTGGTCAGGGCATGTCTCACCATCGCCCGGATCTATCGGATTCACAAACGACGTTATATTGAGGAGGGCGTTACCTTAAGATAGATAGCAAATCATCCACAGTTCCATTTACACGAAATCTCGCAAAGGGAGCCATCGTATGGTTCATCCTCTTGATTGATTTTGAAACGACAATTGATTTTCGTCTGAATCGAGCCAACCAATGGCGTTACCGTCCATTATTTTGCTCACATCTCCAGGTTTGATCTTTGCCTTGATAGAGATGTCCATTTGGAATTTCCGAAGCGTCGGCGGCGTAGTCGTCGGTGCAGAACAGGCGCACCTTCCATTTTTTCAACCGTTTCAGCAGCACTTTCAGGGTACTTCGATCACGACTCCCACATTCCCAGTCAACCAGTTGGCCGGTATCGCGACAATAAGCCTTCCAGATCCACAGTTTGCAGGCTTTTTTTCAAATAATGTCCCATCTCATCCAGCTCCATGACCACCACCCCTCCGGCAGAAGGCTCTGGTTTCTCAGCGTATTTTTCCGCGAATTCCGCCACCCACCTCATGATCGTTGGCGTTGAGACGCCCATGATTTTGGCTGTCGCATTCAGAGAAAGGCCGTTGAGGTGCAGGAGAAGGACTTGAATTTTTTCTTTTAACGGTACCCCTCGACGCGGCTTATCGACAAAATTGTAGCCGCACTCTTTGCAAAGAAAACGTTGTTCATTGCGGACCATGCCATTTTTGACAATTTGTGAGCTTGAACATTTATAGCATTGAGGCATTTTTTGGAGCACGCATTGCGATGCGTGTAACGATACAGAATGCTACACCATATCTATCTTAATGTAAATCCCTCTTCGCAAAAGGACAAGGAAGCCCTGGCGCTGACCAAGAAGTGGCAAGCGAGCGGCGGCAAACCCGTCGCCGGTCCCGATGGGGCCATCGTCTTCCTCTTCGGAGCCTCGCAACCCAGTCTGGTCTGCGCCGTACTGCAAGTGTGCGACATCGAACTCCAGCCGGGGGAGGAGGTCAATTCCATCCATCTGGGCGATACCGCGCGCTGGCTGATCGAACCGGCCTTAACAGGAGCCAATGGGGCGGAGGTGCAGCACCTCATCGTCAAGCCGCTCGATGTGGGCTTGGAGACCTCGCTCATCGTCACCACCAACCGACGCACCTATCATCTGCGGCTGCGCTCGCACCGCTCCGAGTTCATGGCGCGGGTCAGCTTCGTCTACCCGGAAGAGGCGGCGGCCAAGTGGGCGGCGCTCAAAAACCGCGAGAGCCGCGACAAGGCGGCGCGGATCCTGCCTGGCACCAACCAGAGCTTGGACGGGCTGGATTTCGGCGATCACATCAAGGGCGCGGCTTCGTGGAAACCGGTGCGCGTTTATAATGACGGGCACAAAACCATCATCCAACTCCCCGCCAGCGTGACCTCGGGCGAAGCGCCCACCCTGTTGGTGGTGCGGCAGGACGGAGGGCTGTTCAGTGACGATGAAACCGTCACCGTCAACTATCGCCTGCAAGGGGACCGCTACATCGTCGATTCTCTGTTCGACAAGGCGATCCTCATCGCTGGGGTGGGCGAGGGGCAGGAACGCATCACCCTTCAGAGGGAGGGAAAATGATGCGCGGCCTGGCTTGGGTGGGGGTGCTGGTTTTGGGCGGCTGTGTGCTGCGAGGCGATGCGCCCCGTCTGCCGGTGGCGTTCGAGCAAACCATGGCCAGCGATACCGCGAGCCAAATGGCGCGCCTGCATCCTCCGGCCAGCACGCATTTCCGCCTTCAGGACTCTGGCACGGGATTCGGCGCGGCGCTGGTGGAGGAACTGCGCTTGAAGGGCTACGCAGTCGAAGAGTCCTCTGGCCCGTGGCAGCGCTTGTTTAACGCCAAAGAAGAAGAAGGGGAGCCCGAAGGGCTGGTCTTGCGTCCGATCCTGGATCGGGTGGAGTCGCTTTACCGGGTCCAGGTGGCGATCGGCGAGCAAACTCTGTCGCGCGTCTATGCCAAGACTGACAAAACCGCCTTTGCCGCCGTGGTTCCGGCCGGGGCTTGGACCTGGCGAGAGGAGCCTTAACGCCATGTCCGTTAATCCCCTCCTCTTGCTGTCGAGAATCCCCGGTCTTTCGGGGGGCCGTTGGCTGACCAAGGGACCGCTTTTCATCGCCGGGGGCGTGGTGCTGGCCTTCGTGCTTGTCATGGCGGTGGTGGGAGGACAACGGGCGAAATCGACGGGCGAAGGAGCGGTGGTCGAGGAGAAAGGCAAGGGAAGCGCCATCTTTGCCGAATCCCTGATGGCGGGCCTGGGTAAGAACGCCTTGATTCCTCCCGTGGGGAAGACCGAGCCCAGCCCTTCCGCTGCCCCGCCTCTGCCACCGGTGCTGGTGGCCCGAAGCGATCAGCCGCCGTTGCCGCCTCCTATGACCCGGCCCTTGCGGGCGGACCCGGATCGGGAGCGTGTCCGTTTGGCCAAACTTCAGCAGTTGGAAGACGCCATCAAGTCCCGCACCACGGTGTCCACCACCGCTCCCCGCAGTCGCGCCTCGGCACCGGTGACGGCGGCTCCAGGGGGGCGGGAGGACGTCCAGGCGCGGCTGGCCGCCGTGCGCCAACAACTGGCCGCGGCCGGAGACAGAAGCGATGCTTCCGCCTCCTATCAGGCCAAACTCCAAGCCTTGCGCGGGGCGGGAGGGGGAGAAACTCCGCCCCAGCCGCCCGCAATGAAGTCAGCGGCGGCAACCGACCGTTGGAAACTCGACAGCCAGCCGGAGGCGCCTCGATCGGCGTTTGAACTCCGCGCCGGCTTCGTCCTGCCGGCCACGTTGATCTCGGGCATCAACTCGCAATTGCCGGGGCAAATCATCGGCCAGGTGTCACAAAACGTCTACGACACCCCCACCGGGCAACACCTGTTGATCCCCCAAGGCACGCGCTTGGTAGGAGCTTACTCCAGCGAGGTCGCCTACGGCCAAGCCCGCGTCCTGGTCAGCTGGCAACGCCTCGTCTTTCCCGACGGCAAGGCCATGGATATCGGCACCATGCCGGGCGCGGATGGCGCGGGACAAAGCGGATTCTCTGATCAGGTCAATAACCACTATGTCCGCATCTTCGCCAGCGCCGTGTTGATGTCGGGGATTACCGCAGGCATCGCCCAAACTCAATCGGGGGGCCGGGGAAGCTCGGACTCCCCCAACGCCGCCTCGTCGTTATCGGAGTCCCTCGGCCAACAGTTGGGCACGACGACAGGGCAAATGATTTCCAAGAACCTGAGCATCGCCCCCACCCTGGAAATCCGCCCCGGCTATCGCTTCAACGTCATCGTGGTCAAGGATTTGACCTTTTCCAAGCCTTATCAACTGTTCGATTACTAACAGGAGAGTTCACCATGTCTAAGATTCTGTCTGCCTCCGCCCTGGTGTTCACCCTGGCCCTGTCGTCTCCGGCCGGAGCGCAAGGCATTCCAGTGATGGACGCCGCTAACATCACCCAGTCCACCTTGAGCGCCATGGAAGACGTGGCGCAGACCTTGAAGCAAATCGAGCAGTACCAAACCCAGCTCCAGCAGTACGAAAACATGCTGCAAAACACCGCCGCCCCTGCCGCCTACATCTGGGATGAGGCCAACCGCACCCTGGATCAATTGAACGGTGCGATGGCCAAGCTAGAGCAGTACAAGCAGCAGGCCGGAGGACTGGACGCTTATCTCGCCAAGTTTGGCGATTTGAACAGCTACTGCAATTCTCCCTGCTACTCAGCCGTCGGCTGCACCGATGCGGAACGCCAGGCGCTTTTGGCAGACCAGGCCCAACGCGCGGCCGAGGTGCAAAAGCGCACCAATGACGGCCTCGCCCGCTTCCTGGATGAGCAACAGCGGCAAATGGACACCGACGCCGCCACCCTGTCGCGTCTGCAAGCGGCAGCGCAAGGAGCCACCGGGCAAATGCAGGCCACCCAGGCCGGAAACCAACTCCTCGCGGCGCAAATCAACCAAATGGCACAAATTCGAGCGTTGCTTATCGCGCAACAGAATGCAGAAATGGCCCGTGCGCAGGTCCAAGCAGACCGCGAGGCGCGGGAAGAGGCGGCTGCTGAAGCCGCCTTGAAGCCCGCGAACATGCCTGCGCTGAGAAAATTGATTGGCTCACCATGAAGAAGATTGCTGCATCGCTCGCCCTGGTCGTCAGTGTTTCCGTCCTGAGCGGGTGCAATGAGGATGAGAAGATCATGAAATTTGCGGAAACCCTAGAAGACTGCAAAGGCATCAGTGACATCGAGAAAAGAAAATCGTGTGAGTCTATGTTGGCAGCACGGTACGCAGAAATCACCAAGGCCGCGAAAAACACAAAAGATTGCAAGGTGATCAAGGATCAAAAATTCGCCGATGACTGCTGGGAAAAAATGATGCTGAGACCGGCTGATATGCCTGCTCTTAAGGCTCTCTTAAATGAGAGCAGTAATAAAAAACCATGAGGAAGCTATGAAAAGTGCACCATCCCTAATTCTCTTTGTTTTTGCAGTTGTTTTCCTGTTATCTATCTCAGAGGCGAATGCAGAATCATTAAGCATTCTCACGGGCATAGAAAACAAGTTTAAGGAAGCATCCGCAGAATGGGTAAAAGAGATAGAAAGTGCTGCACTATGGCTTTTTTGGACTCTCGCCTGCATTTCCATGGTGTGGACCTTTGGAATGCAGGCCTTAAAGCGGGCGGAGATCGGTGATTTTTTCGCCGAATTCGTCCGCTTTCTTCTCTTTACGGGATTTTATTTGTGGCTTTTGAAAAATGGCCCAGAATACGGCAAGACGATCATCGATTCTTTACAACAGCTTGGAAATAAAGCTGGGGGAGTGAGCGCTTCCTCTTCTGAGATTGTCGATCTAGGAATAGAAATATTAGTGAGAGCGGTTGAGGATTTTAAATTTTCAAAATTAGGCACCTCCCTTGCCTCTTTCTTTGTCTCCATCATCGCCCTCATCATTCTTGCGGTAATCGCTGTAAACAAGATGCTGCTCATCATATCCTCGTGGATATTGCTTTATGCTGGCGTGTTCATTCTTGGCTTCGGCGGAAGCAAGTGGACCTCTGAAATGGCCTTGAATTACTATCGTACCATTCTGGGCATCGCAATCCAGATTTTTGCCATGACGCTGTTGCTGTCCATTGGGGTGAAATTTATCACCTCCTTTGCCGCAGACCTGAAGAACAACGGTGTCACCATCGAACAACTGGCCACGATCCTGGTCGCTTGTATCGCTTTACTTATGCTGACGACCAAGGTGCCCCCGATGCTGGCCGGACTTGTTCCGGGTGGCAGTGGGGCCAGTGGCATCGGAGGCTTCAGCGCCGGGGCTGCGGCCATGGGCGTCGCCAGCATGGCTGCTGGGTCGGTGGGCGGCACCATCAGTGCCGCCGGTGGAGCCTTGGGCCTGGGGCGAGCCGTCAAGGCGGCGCACGATGCCCCCGGCTCGACCCTTGGCAACTTGATGAAGGGAGCGGCCGCGCTGGGAGGCGATGCCATCGGCAAAACCACCGGCGGCAAGATGGCCGAGGCGATCAAAGCCAATGCGGCCAAGGCTGCGGCGGCGGGCGATTCCGGCAGTCTGGGCGCGGGGAAGGGGAAACCGCCGGATCCGCCGATTGCCGATAAACCTTACCAGAATTCTATCCCCGGACAGGAGGGCGGATCATGAAATTACTCTTGGTGGCCATGGCCGTGATGGCGGCGGCTCCGGGTCAAGCGGCGGAAACGTTGTCCGGCGATACGCGGCTGGCGTGTGAGGCTGTGCTCTGCCTGTCGTCGGGGCTGCGTCCAGGGGAGTGTAGCCCGAGTCTGGAGCGTTACTTCGGCATCAATCACAAGAAATGGAAGGATACCGTTTCCGCTCGACGGGACTTCCTCAATCAATGTCCTTCGGCTTCCGAGCCGGGTATGCCGAGTCTGGTCGAGGCCATCGTCAACGGGGCTGGGCGCTGTAATGCCAGCACGCTGAATAGCACTCTCGTCCGTTGGGTCGAGATCGAGAAATGTGACGGCACTACCTTCCCCGACCCCAACGCCTCCTACGATGAAAGAGGCTGTCGCACGGTCACCGTCCAGGTGATCGACGATACCCTGCCGGGGTATTGCAAGGCGTACAGCGGGCACGAATGGACCTGGAAGGTGGGGGTACGCTATCAGGGCGAGCTGCTCAATGGCGGGAAGTGGGTGGATGCGCCATGATGGGGTCCGCTCTTCCCTTGGTGGCGCTGCTTCTGCTTTCTCCCTCTGGAAAAAGTCTGGAGAGCGCGTTATATTTTGAGGAGGCAGCTGGGATGAGACTGCAATCTCATCCCGGCACCCTCTCAGGCCTGGGTTACGCGAATGCGGATGCGAATCCGCCAGACACGAAATTCCAGGATGAGAAGGAACGGCATAGCTCGCATGCCAAGTCCTCCTTTAAAGACGGGTCGGCTGATTCCGGCCCGTCTTTTTCATCTTCTCCCCAAATCACACCCCTTGTTCAGCGCCCGCCCCCCAACGAGCGGGTGCTGTGCAGCGTTCAGGCGGCGCTGAAATACGGCATTCCGGCCAATGTGTTGCTCGCCGTGGCGGAGAAGGAAGGGGGGAAGCCGGGGCAATGGGTCAAAAACAAGAATGGCACCCACGATGTGGGGACCATGCAGTTCAATACTGGCTATCTCAAGGAATTGGCCAAGTACGGGATTACCGCCCAGGATGTGGCGCAACCGGGGTGCTATCCTTACGATCTGGCGGCTTGGCGGCTGCGCGGGCATCTGCGGGATGACACCGGGGATGTGTGGACGCGGGCGGCCAATTATCATTCGCGCACGCCTCATTTTAACGCCCTCTACCGCGCCGATCTGCAACGGCGAGGGGCTCGATGGGCCGCTTGGTTGGAGGGGCGCTTTGCCACCGTCACCCTTCCTCCTGAGCCTCCCCGAGCGAAGCCTTCACTTCGCGCTCTGCCTGTCAGCACTGGATATGTGCCGCGTCGGGTGAGGGTGGGGTCATGAAGCGTCCTCTGCTTGCCCTGGCGTTGCTTCTCGTCGCCCTTCCGGTCGAGGCTGCGCCCTCGTATCTCGGGCTGCTGCCGCCTTATGCTCAGCGGCGTCTGGGGGATCCGCAGACGCTGGCTATTCCGCACCAGGTGGTGGAGGCCAAGGCGGGGAGCTGGAAACGCATGGGACCCGCTCGGGTCTTTGAAGACAAGAAGCGCACCTACTTCGATTTTGGCGCCGAGGCTGCCGACACTCTGCCCGAGATTACCCTGGTGAGGGAGGGGGTAGAGAGTCCCGCGCCCGATCTGGTGATCGATCACACCCATGGGCTGATGGACGTGGGTGCGACCGGTGATTTTATCCTCCGTCGCGGCAAGGATGTCGTGTGTTTGATTCAAAGCAACGATCCCGGAGCCGGTCTCAGCACCGGGGTGCCCCGGATCGACAGCGGGTGTGTGCCCAAGCCTTCTTCGCAGGCGCTTGCTGTCGTCCCGGCTCCGGCGGTCGCCCAGGCGGCCGATTTGCCCACTGTTGCGGTCCTAGAGCGTCCCGTTCCTCCGGCGGTGCTGTCCGAACCGGTTGCGGTGCCGGTGCCTCGGTGGACCGTGCATCAGGGGCAGGATCTTCATGCGGCGGCCAAGGCCTGGAGTGACCAGGCGGGCTATCAGTTTGTCGCCCCTCCCTTGAGTGCTCCTCGCTGGCGGGTGTCGTTTGAGTCCAGCTTTGAAGGTGGATTTGAAGAGGCGCTCGCTTGGTTGATGGCAGGCTTTCACACCCAATCCTTACGGCCCGAGGTGCGCCTCTACGCCAACAAAGTGGTCGAAATCGTGGCGGAGGGCAGTCGATGAAGGGTCGTTTTCTTACGGCGGCGCTCATGGCGCTGCTATCGGGCTGTGCGGTGTTGGACAAGGCCGATCAGCTGTTCGCCCAAGGCGAGGCCGACGCCAAGGCTTTAGGGGCACGGCCTGCTTCGGGCTCCGGCGTCATTACGGTGGCCAAGCCTTACCTCGGCGTGGCGGTGGAAGAGAGCAAACATGGCGAGCCGCTGCCGTCCCGTTGGGAGGCCCCCGATGCCCTGACCCTGCAACTGCCCACGGCCCTGACCCTCCCTCAGTTGGCGGCGCGGATCACGCGGGAAACCGGTATTCCGGTGCGCAGCGACAATCGGGTCATCGGTGGGGAAGGGACTACCCCTCCGCCGGGGGTGGATTCCAGTGGGATGCTGGGGACAACCTCTCAACCGATGGTGACGGCTCCTCCCGTGCCGGGGACCATGGCCCCGTACTTTTCGGGGCCGCTGTCGCGGTTGCTGGATCAGATGGCGGCCCAGTTCGATCTGGCCTGGCGTTACAGCAATGGGGCCATCGTCTTGGATCGCATCCAAACGCGGACGTTTATGGTGCGGGCCAATTCGGTCACCAATAAGCTGGCGGCCAATGTGACCTCCACCAGTCATGGGACGGGGGGCTCGGGGAGTCAGGACGTCGGCATCAACGCCACGCTCGATATCTGGACCGAGATCGATGCGCAGTTAAAGGCGATCCTGCCGCCCAAGTCCAACTATGCGGTGTCGCGCACCACTGGCTCTATCACCGTCACCACCACGCCGCGCAGCATGGAAGAGGTGGCCCTCTACCTCGACGGTCTCAACACCATGTTGGCGGCCAATGTGGCGGTGGAGGTCACCGCCATTCACATCAATGTGGACGAAACCGACGATTACGCCCTGTCCTTGGACGCCCTTTATAAGAGTGGGGTAACGGGAGTGGGGTTGGCGTTAAACGGGCTGCTGCCGACCTTGGCGCAGAACGTGGGTACCGGGTCCATCGCCATTTTGCAACCGGCCGGAGGGCAGGGGAGCAGTCATTTCTCCGGCTCCAAGGTGTTTTTGAATGCGGTGTCTTCGGCCGGCAGACTGGCGGATTCGCGCACCGTCAGCGTTGTCGCGCAAAACAACACCCCCACGCCGCTGCAACTGACCACCTCCAAGGACATCATCAAGTCGATCCAGTTCAACACCTTGTCTCAGACCGGCACCTCCTCGGTGTCCACCACGCCGGAAACCATCGAATACGGCTATTCCTTCCAAGTCATCCCGCGCGTGCTCGGGCGAGGGGAGGTGGGGCTGGTGATCACGCTCACGGTGTCGGATCTGACGGCATTGGAAGAGAAGTCGGTGGGAGACTCCCAGGTGCTCCAGCTCGCCACCATCGATGCGCGGAAGTTCAAGAATGAGATCACCCTGACCTCGGGGCAGACCCTGGTGGTGGCGGGCTACGATCAAATGCGCTCCACCCGTAATGACCGGGGTCTGGGGAGTTCCGGCTTCTGGCTCTTCGGGGGCGGCAAGAAAGGCCAAGTGCAACGTACCCGCCTGTTGCTGCTGGTCACCCCCACCATCCTGCCCCCCCGGGGAGGATGAGCATGGCCCAGACTCTTTATACCCACGCGGTCGGCGGCACGGTGTTTGTCTTCGGGCTCTACTGGCTGACGGCCCCAAGCCTCCGCGCGGCCAAAGCGGCGGCCAAAGTGGACGCGCGGGCCTCGGACGCCACCCATGTGGCCTATCGACGCTCCCCCGTGCAATACGGCCTCGCCCCTTTGGAACGGACTCCCCCCTGGGGACGCTCCTGGCGGGCGGCGGCTGCCTCGGCGGCCAACATCAACGGCGGCAGTTGGATTGGGGCTTTTCGCCTCTCGCCCTCGGCCTGGTGGGTGATCCGGGTTAATGGCGGGCGGATCTCCACCCATGGGGACGCCGTCTATGCCTCGGAGGAAGACGCCCAGCGCGCCTTTGCCTATCACACGCAAGCAGGGCAACCGGAATGGCTGAATATTTACGCTCCGGCCGCTTGGGGGATTGCGGGGGCACAACCGGGAGATCTGACGCGGCTGTTGTCGCGGAGCCATGCGCCCCGGCTGGTGTCGGCGTTGCGGCGGCCTCTGCCGGTGGGGCTGGCCCTGGCGGCCGTGGGCGTGGTGGGAATAAGCGTGCTCTTGTGGAACCGGGCTCCCCCCACCGGTCCCGCCGTGGTCCTGCCCACGGTGGTGCCTGTCCCCTCCCTGATCCCCGCCCGCGCCCTCTTGGACACCTGTTTGCCGCTTCTCTTGCGGGAAAATGCGCGCGTCGTGCCCGGGTGGAGCGTGGCGCAAACCTCTTGCACGCCCTTGGGCCTGACCACGCGGCTGTCGGCCGGAGGGGCCACGCCGCTCTCGACTCTGTCGAGTTTTCTGCCCGAGGCGGTGATCCAAGGGGAGACTCGTTCGGCCGAACTGGTGCTTTCCGTGGAGCCGCCTCTGCCTCGGCCCGCTTCCCTGCCCCTGGCCTCGCACGCTTGGTATGCCCAGACCCTGGGACGCCTGGCGGAGACCTGCCGCGCCAAGAATACCCTCAGCCCTCCGCCCTCCAGCGGCGGACAAGGATGGACCACCATGACTTGGACTTTTTCCACCCCCGCCCCGCCCAGTCTGTGGGTCGAGGCCCTTGGGGCCGTGCCCAACCTGGTGATTGATGGCATGACCCTTCATGGGGGAACTTGGGATGTGAAGGGGATGGCCTATGTGGCGCTGTAACCTGTTGGCCGTGGCCCTGCTGGGGCTGGCTCTCCCTGCCCAGGCCGAGGACCCTCCACCCCAACCCTACGCCACGCCGCCGGGAGCGCTCTCGGTGCTGTCGGCCGACGAAATCCAAGCCCTCTCGCGCGCTCAGGCCGAGCTGTTTGGCTTTGGCGTCCAACTGCAACGGGCGCAGGCGTTGGATCAACTCTGCCGCTTGCCCACCGCGCCCACGCATCTCTGCCCCGCCCCGGTGCCGGTGATTCCCATCGCCCCTCCGACCGAGGACTTGCCGCCTCTCCTTGAGGGCGGAAGCCCGCAAGTGTGGGAAATCGCCGGAGCCAAGGGAAACTTGCGTGCCGTGCTGCTGTGGCCGGGAAACGGTCGCTTACCGGTCACCGTGGGAAGCAAACTCCCCAACGGCGGCAAGGTGGTCAGCATTGCGCCGGGGGAAGTGGTGGTCGAAAACGCCAAGGGAAAAAGTAGCATCATGACGTTGGCTCGGTGAAAGGAGAGGGGACGTGGACGAGAAAGAACGGCAGAAGCAGCAGAATGCTACTGATATGACAGCGATTCGCTTACTCAAGAAAAATCGCAAGCAACCTATTGAGTTGCGTGGACAGCGGTACGAATGGGTTGGTAGTGATATCGTTGGAATTATGGTCTCAGAGAAGGATAAATGTCATGAAGAATTCAAAGTCTCACTTACCCCTCATATTCAGCGTCTGTTTCCGTATGGGGATGACAAAGAAGCAGTTGTCGCCTACGACCATATTCTGTCGAGAAAATGCAAAGATGGAGAGGAAGTTTGGTATCGAAGCCATGGGGTGACTGTGTCAGAGCAAACTCCTTCGGGGGAGTGGGAGCTCAGCATCATTCTAGCGCGTGGTGTCGGCAGGAGTAGTGACAACTGGGTTCAAACCCTATACCATGAAGCATTGCATTTTCATCACTGTAAGGGGCGACTCAGTCATGACGAACGACGATGCTTTGACGATCAAGCTCTCGGAAGCTGGGGATGTGCCCGCTACGGTCTTGAGAAACAAGGATACGACAGCAGACGATGGGGCGAAGAAGCTGTCGCCCATGTCATCGGGGAGGCTGCGATCCTTCGTAGTATCGCTCTCCAGGGACGAGACCCACGAGGGCTTCCGTATGAAACAGAGTGCGGAGGACGAGGCTGCGCTACAGGAAGTGTGGGAGCAGATGGCGCGGGAAGGCACATTCCGGCGTGGAGCTATACGCTTCTAACAACCCTCCGTGAAGCCCAGTGTCCCTACCATATTCTCCCCAACCTCATCGCCATTGCCCACGGGATCACCAGTGGCGAGGTCGGACGACGGACGGGTGATCCGCTCTATATCGAGACCCTCGTAGAAAAGTATCATCAGGATTTCTCGAGTTCACTTATTTCCTCTTTCCACCCCATTTCCTCTCTGGCGTCTTCCCCCTCTTTCCCCTTCGAGGCCGATGCGGCCGTTCGTTCGCTGCACGAGCACGCCATTTGCCGAGAGGTCAAGGCACGAGGCTACCACGATGGGGAATCCCGTTGGGAGGCTCTCCCCGAACCGCTTCGCACCGCCATTGATGCCCTTAATCGCTTCCCGCCCGAGGAGCGCAAGCTTGCCCTGGCGGACTTGCGGCAGCTTCTTGAGGTGGTTCCCGAGTCCCTGACCGACCTCAAGCAAGCGCTTAGCCAGGCTCAAGCCCAAGTCCGCACGCAAGGTCGGGGGCGGAGGCTGTGATGACGACTCCTGCACCCGTCGATCACGGGGCCTTACTGACGGCAAAAGGGGGGTACATCGGGGCTCCGGAGGGCGTTCTGGGGATCACCGAGGCTCTGCGGGAGAAGGTGGCCATCTTCGAGGATGGCAGCGTCTTCGTTCAAAGCGATCATCTCCATGCGCCGGAGATCTACACCCTGATGCTTCGGGTGAAGCTGCATTATCCCGCGTTAGGAGTGAAAAAGCCGGTCGGGTGCGACACCGAGACCCTGCGCGATTTCTACGGCAGCACCGGGGGCGAGCGGCACATCAATGCGAGCGAGACTCGCGCCAAGGTGATCGGGTTTATCAAGCAGGCGGCGGCTCTCGGCATCAACGATGTGCAATTCACCTTGCGCGGGGCCTTGGGGCGGGCGCGGTTTCAGAAGGATGGCTTCCTCTCTGATCCGGTCATGGAGCTGAGTGCGGCGGAAACCAACGTCTTTTTCTCCAGCTTGTTCACCTTTGCCGATCAAGGCGACATGGTAGAGCAGGGCACCGCCGATCAAGAGTTCTCCATCACCAACGCCCACAATCTCCCCGAGGCGGTCCATTCCATCCGTTGCAAGACGGCCAGTTTGGCGGATGGGCGGCATCTCAACATGCGCTTTATTTACCGCAGTTCCAAGATCGTGGCCCATGGCTTGGCGGCGTTGGGCTTGCTGCCCGAGCAGTTGAATACTGTCTATTTCGCCCAAGGCCAGGCGGCGGGGTTGTTTACCATCGCGGGGCCGACGGAATCGGGCAAATCCACCACCCTGGATCTGATTCTCGACGATTTGGTCAAGAGTCACCACGGACGTATCCTACCGGCCGCCGTGGACGATCCGCCCGAGGCGATCCATCCTCACACCTTGCAGCTGGTGGTCAATAACTTTGGCGGCAACGATCACGAGGCCTTTGCGGCCAAGGTGCGCACCAGTTTGCGTATCAACCCCTCCAACGTGAAGGTAGGAGAGTGCCGCTCCCTGGCCACCGCCACCACCGCCATCGAGGCCGCTAACACCGGCAAGCTGATTTTCTCCACCCTTCACACCACCGAGGCCCTGCAAATCCCCTTTCGTTACATGCGGTTGGGCATCAGTGCGGGGGATGCCTTCGATCCTCGCGTCCACCTGGCGTGGATGAGCCAGCGCCGCATCCCCAAGCTGTGCCCCATGTGTCGCATTCCCCTGTCGCGGCTCCCCGACGATCTGGAGCCCCGGCGCCGGCCTCGGATTGGGCCTTTTCTCACCCTGTTTCCCACCCTGGCCGAGGTGCTGCACATTCGCGGCCCCGGCTGCGAGACCTGCCGCTCCCAGGTTCGCGAGGTGGCGCGTCCGGCCGGTCTGGCCGAGGGCCGCGTCCTGGTGGCGGAAATCGTCCTGCCGGATCGCCCCTTGTGCCAGCTTCTCAAGGAAGATCGCTGGGTGGAGGCCCGTCGGCACATGATTCAGGCGGGTTTTCCTACGCTGCGCCTGCACACCTTCGCTCTTTTGAAAGCGGGGCTGATCGGAGTGGAGGAAGCCATGCAAGCGGTCGCCTCGGCCAGCGAGATGGTCGAGGATCTGATGCTGCAAATGCCGCAAGCACCCTCCACGATCAAGTGGAGGTGGAAATGATCTCCACCGACGAAAACCATCTCATTGCTCTGGGCCGTCGGACTCCGCCCTGGCGGATCCGGCTCGCCCGGTTGCGACTGGGAGCCGAGATGCGTGCGGATCTCTATGAGACTCTGGGCTTCTACCTCAGTCTCAATCTGCGGCTCACCGATGCCCTGATCGCCCTGTGGGAGGTAGAGACCAAAAGCGGCACCGAGCGCCTGACTACGCCGCTGGCCATCTTGTTGCCGCGCCTCATTGCCCGCATGGCCGACAAGGGCGAGCGCTGGGACCAGGCCATGAGCTTCTGGGTGCCTCCCTCCGAGGCGCTCTTGCTGGCGGCTCTGTCCGAGGGCGGAATCACGTCCTCCACCTTGAGCGAACTGGCCACCACGCTCCGGCGGCAACAAGGCTGGCGGGGCGTGCTTCTCCAAGGCGCACTGCCGATCCTCGGCACCCTGGGGATGTTGGTGCTGACCGTCTACGGGGCGGCCCTGTACTTCTTCCCCAAACTGCTCGCCGCTGCTCCAAAGCTGAAACTTGTCGGCAGTGCCAAGGCGCTGCACAGCTTCAGTCTGTTCTTCGTCGATTATGGTCCTCTGCTGTTGCTTTTGGCGGCCGGGCTGGTGAGCCTGGGCGTGTGGTCCTTGCCCCGTTGGACCGGCTCGGCGCGCAAACTGGCGGATCGTCTGCCGCTGTTCAGCCTTTACAAGGTTGCAAGCGGCGTCAGTTTCCTCATGGCCCTGGCCCCCTTGCTCCGGGCCCGCCGCCGCCTGCCCGAGGCGCTGGCCACCCTATCGCGCATCGCCAGTCCCTACGTGGCCGAGCGCCTGCGCGGCATTCTCTCCCATGATGGTTTGCGCCTGGGCGAGGCCATGGCCGCCACCGGCTTCGCTTGGCCCGATGAGGTCACCATCCGCCAAATCACCCACGTTATCAGCGGAGACCGCCCCGACCGCGCCCTGCACGCCCTGGCCGAGCGCCGTCTTGATCGTCTGGCCCGTCACATCCAGAGCCTCGCACAAATCGTCTCCCTCGTGGGGATGCTCGCCATGGTCGGCCTAATCATCTGGTTCCTTTTCGTCACCCAAGACATCGCCACCAGCGCCCAATCCCTCCGGCGTTAACGTAAGGAAGAACTCTTATGCGTGAACTCTTCGGTTATGCTCTTTACTTGGTGCTGGCGGCGCTTGCCTTGATTGGAGCCCTGGTGCTCTACAATTCCCTGGAAAAAAGCTCCAACATCGAGGTGACGCGGGTCGAAATCATTACCTTCAAGGTGGAGATGAACAAGAACTTCGCCCGCCGTCCCGGTCGCTACGGCGAAAATCCCTATAACCACAGCAATCTGGTGACTCTCGGCATCGCCCCCACCAGCACGCGGTTTTCGGATACCTCCTTGAAGAACGCCTGGTCCGGCGATATCGCCGTTATCGGCAATGGCGCCAGCTTCTTCCTTGATTACGACGCCATCCCCAAGGACGTGTGCACCAATCTGCTCACTCAGTTCAATAATGATCTGGGGATTCTCTCGGTCCGCGCCGCACCGAGCATCGGAGGGTTGGCCGGTGCCCCTGAAATCACCCCGCTCCCCGCCAACGATACCCAAGCCATCACCGCCTGTGCCAGTCCCACCAACGCTATTCGGTGGCAAATGCGGTAAGAGCGGGCTTACGCCTGTCAGGGGGCATTGCCCCCCGACACCCCCCAACAAGGGGCCAAGCCCCTTGACCCATAGAAGAAGGGAAACGCCATGAAGAAAATCGCCCTGATCCTCGCACTAACCCTGCTCTCGTCCACCGCCTGGGCCGGAGATTCCACCGGCTACACACAACCAGACGTGCCTTGGCAAAAACCCTGGGCACGTCAGGCCGATACCGCAGCTACCGCCACCAATGCGGAAAAATTGGGAGGGAAAAACGAAGCTGAATTAGACGTTAAATCCGCTCAGTCGGTTGGAGGAACGACCATGAAAAACTGTACAATACCCTCCAGTGCTTTTCCTCCCCTTTATGACCATGGCCTCAAACCTGGAACAGTCATTGTTCCAGGAACGGTTGGAACTGTGATCGGGAATTGCGATTCTTCGATGCAGAATTGTTCCAACTCTCATTTTATTTGCAAAGTCAATGGGGTAATCGGTTACTTCTGACATGCACCCCTTCATCGCTCTTTTGGCCCTGGCCGGTCTGGTGGGGGTGGGCTGGCTCACCACCCTCCAGCGCCATGACTTGGCTCACCCCGAGCCGCCCATGACCCAGCAGCGGGTTACGACCTTTCGCCTGGTCCACGCAGCCGCCGTCCGGGAAAAGCAGCACAACGTCAGCTTGATCGGCGTGTTTGCCCCCTCCTTGCCGGATTTCCTGACACCGGACGAAACCCTCTTTTCCTGCGCCGATGCCCGCTCTGTAGCCACGTTTACCCTGGTTCCAGAAGCGTCCTCTCTTCTGGCCGCCCTGGCCGAAAGAGAAGCTCCCTCTGACTTTGGGCGGGCCGTTGAGACCCACATTCTCACCCCCACAGGTCCGCGCGCTGCCCCCTGTCTTCTCCCTGCAGGCGCGATTGTCCTCTTGACGAAGGTGCTGCCATGAATTCTCTCGTTGGGGCCGCGCTGGCCTCTGTCCTGGTGGCTGTGGCCATGATCACCTGGCTCCCCCCCTACCTCAAAAGCCGTGCCGAACCCTTGGAAAATGCCGCCGCCGTCCAACTCGCCACGGTCACCGAGGCCACACGAACCCACCTTCGGATGAATTTTTCCACCCTGGTGACCCAAACCGCCTCGGGCGTGGTGGTGTTGGATCCTCCGGCATTGATCGCTTCCGGAGCGCTCTCGGACAGCTTCCTCGATCACAACATCTTCGGCCAGAAGCACGCCGCCTTGATCCGCCAAACCACTCCGACCCAGTTGGAGGCCCTGGTGATCACCCACGGCGGCGACACCATCCCCGATTCTACCCTGTTGCAAGTGGCGCAAAGTGGGGCGGGCAATGCCGGGGTGCTGCTCTCTTCTTCCCCCACCCAAGCCGAGGGCGCGGCCGGAGGCTGGGCGCGGAAAATCTCGCTTTACACCAATCCCACCCTGTCCCTGACCCCCGGCCACCTCGCGGCCTTGATCCCAGCGGCCGGGAGCGATGTGCTCTCGCCCTATCTCAACCGGTACGACACTGGCAACCCCGACGACACCACCATGCACACCACGCTCAACATGGGCGGCAACGCCATCACCAATGTCTCGGATCTCACCCTGTCGTCCCTGAACAACTTCAGCCTCATCCGAGGCCTGACCCTTTACACCGGCATCCACGCCGCCGGAGACCTCATCCCCAAACCCGCCTGCCCCGTGGGCTTCACCCCCCAGATCTTCGTCATACCGGTGATGGCCAGCGACAACGGCACCGGCGGAGCCCTCTCCGCCCTCCAAGCCGGCGCCACCGCCTCGGGAGCCAATTGGACCGTCACCTTCCGCGTCCGCACCGAAGCCGGATGGGTCACGCCCGATGCCACCCACGGCAAGGTCAACGTCGAGACCAAGTGTGGGTGAAACAGGCAAAGGCGTTGAAATTTAAGGGAAAAATTGCTATGTTAATTTTTCCCAATCCAAAGGAGGAGGAATCCGTGAATTGCTGATAGAGAAATATAAAAATCAGTAATTGTTCAACTGGTTAGGGTGTATCTCGCTGTTCCATTGCTTGAGGTCAAGGACAGGGAGGCGGGCGATGAGGTCACCCTTTTCCTGCTCGGCAAGGCGAAGCTCGTAAATCTTCTGGAGGTTGAGCCAAAACTCAGCCGTGGTCCCAAGGAAATGGCCGAGCCGTAAAGCCGTATCTCCCGTGATAGAGCGCTGTCCGTTCAGTATTCCCGTGACCCGGTTGACCGGAACGTTGATCTGACGCGCTAATTCGGCGGCACTCATGCCGAGAGCGTCAAGATCTTCGCGAAGCGTTTCGCCGGGATGAATTGCGGTGCGAGGCATGAAAAGTCTCCTTCAGTGATAATCCACAATCTCGACATCCGTGGGGCCAAGCGTTCCCTTGGCCCAAGCAAAACAAATGCGCCATTGCGCGTTGATGCGAATGCTATACTGATCCTTTCGGTCACCCCGAAGCGCCTCCAGGTGATTGCCTGGGCGGGCCAAATCGCGGATATCGGTGGCCGCATCAAGTTGATCAAGTTTTCGCTCGGCAGCACGCTCGAAACCCGAAAATTTGGGGATTCGCTCGCCACGATGAAAGGCTTCAGTTTGTTTGTCTCGGAAGCTGACGATCATCCCTGGAGGATAATCTCTTTCCGCATTACGTCAAGCATAATGAAGAGGGAGGAGAAGCATGCCGGGCACGCTTCTCCTTTCCCCTGGGTTACCGAGAGGCGGAGCGCTGTTGGCGTTCTTCCTGCACGGGCCGGGTTTGGGCGCGATGGGTTTCGAGCGCTTGCTCAATGACCGGTTTGACTTGGCGTTGCAATCCCTCCAGGCCCAACTGGCTTTTCGTCGCAAGATCGTTGAAATCGGTGAAGCCTTTCTCTTCGCCGGGGGCGAAGGTGGGGAAGAGGGTCGTACCGCCGACGGCTTCGGCGGCTTCCAGGGCTTTGGCGCGGCCAACGTTGGCTTTGGTGTGGCGGTCGTCGTCTCCGGCAAGCAGGATCGGTTTGTCGGGGAAATGCTCGTGCAGCGCGGTGGCGACCGCTTTGAGGTTTCCCGCGTCGAAGGCGGCCACGGTGGCGTGGCCGAGGCCTTGCGCGAGGCTGGCCGCCGTGGCGTAGCCTTCGGCGATGACCAGGACCGGCGCGTGGGCGAGGGCGTCGAGACCACCCACGGGGTGGAAACAAGCCTCCTTGTGACCGTCTTTGGTGAAGCGTTTGCCGCCGTCGGGGGTGATGGTTTGCAGGGTCCAGACCTTGCCCGAGGCATCCATGGCAGGGAGGAAGAGTTTTTCGTTCGTGGCGTCGGTGAAAGTTCCCGCCGTGCCGGTCAGGCCCTTGGCCACAAGGTAGGGCGGGGGCGTGGTCACGGGGGGGAGATCTTGCAGGCGTTGGGCCACGGCCTCGGCGGTTTGCTCCCTCTTCTCGGTGCGTTCGGCTGCGCGGGTGGCTTGGACGGTGGCCGCCGTGGCGGTCAAAGCGGCTTTTTCCTCGGGCGAAAGGGTTGTGCCTTGGCTTTTCCAGCGCAACTTTTGGCCGGTGCGGTTGTTTTGAATGAATCCGGCGGGGTGGCCATCCAGATGGCCCACATAAAACAGCGAGATCTCGCCTTTCTTATCGTCCGAAACCGCCAGACGGTGCGATTTTCCATCCATAATCGGATGGGGAGACGCCACCACCCCGCCTAGGGATTTCAACGCCTGGCTAAACTCCTCCTCGGGAGAGAGACGATCCTGGGGCGCATTCCTTTGCGGCAACCAGCGCGCCACCGGATCGGGGTTGCCCTCGATGTACCAGGATTTTTCCGGCGTGCTCCATTGGGCTCCCAAGGCTTTGGCCTCCTCCTTCTCGGCGAAGGGTACTGCCAAGTAAAACCGTTCGGGAGCAACCCCTTGCTCGGGCACGGGCGGAGACGGCGTGTGAGCAGGCCACTGAGCCAGCAAGGGGTCTGGGGGAACACCCTTGGGGATATACCAGGAAACGCTGCCCCGGTCCCATTTCGCCCCCAATGCCTTGGCTTGGTCTTTTTCCGCGCGGGGGACATTGATATAGACCCGCTCGTGGACGGGGGTGATCTCTGCCAGAGGAGCGGGGGTCTGTTCCAAGGTCCGCTCCAGGCCGAGGAGGTAAGTCTGGATTTTCTCGGCATCGGCCGAGGCACGGAAAATCTCGCGCGGATCGTTTTCCAGGGCTTCGATCCAGGAGGCCACATAGGCAACATGCTGATCGGGATCGTGACCGAGTCCCAGCTCTTCCCCCAGGAGCATGCTGGCGATTTCGGCGCGGAGTTCTTCTTTGGCGTAAGCTTGGCTGCCGAAGGGGTGGGCGAGGTCGCGATCCAGGCGCGAAGAATGGCCCGTCGCGTGTCCCATCTCATGCAGCGCGGTCGCGTAATAGGCGGCGGCACTGGGGAATTGCTCCTTGTGGGGGAGTTGGATTCGATCCTCGCTGGGGCGGTAGAAGGCTCTATCGCCTCCGTGACGGATCACCGCCGGGCTGGCTTGAAGGAGGGCCTCGGCGCGCTCCAAGGGATTCCAGGCCAGGGGAGGCATGGGTGCCACCACCGGCATATTATCGATCTGACTGGCGTTGAAGACGGTGGCGTGAAACACCTTGGGGCGTTCCAGGCGAACCACCTCCATCATCGGCTTGCCGTCGGCATTGAGGACCGGTTTGCCGTGATCGTCGGTGCGGGGGCGTTCCTCGGTGAAGCTATAATACTGGACGGGTGTGCCTTTCTCGCCGCCTCGCACCTGCGCCCCTAGGGCAGCGGCCTGCTTATAGGTCAACCAGCGCGGATCGTCATGACCCTGCATCATCAGTTGCAGGGTATTGATGCCTTTGTAGCGCTTTCCGGTCACGGGATTGACGGGAAGGCGCGAGGAAACGCCGGGCGTCCAGGGGCGTTGCCAGGGGGCGGTGCCTTGTTTCAACTGCTCGATCAGTTTTTCCGCCAGTTGCTCGGCGAAGGGTTTTTTCTTGTCCATGACCGATTACTCCTGGCCCGGAAGGTCGACGGCGCTGGCGAGCGCATCTTCAAAGCTGAGAGCCTCTTCCTCGAAGGCCCCGAGGATCTCGGCCTCCAGAGGATCGAGTTCGGCGATATACCCAGGGACGGTTTGGACATCCCACATCTTCTCGTCCAAGGCCTCCTTGGCCATGCGTTCGGAGTCGAAGATCTCTTGGGGGATGTTGTCGTTATCGGCAGAGGTCATGGGGAGGTTCTCCTAGCGTTGGGTGGCGCGGACGTGCTTGGGGGCAAGGCTGCGTTCGGGGGTGGGGTGGTTGAGGGCTTGAGTGACAGTGGCGCGCGCTTGGCGCTCCACGCCTTCCAATCCCAACGAACTCTTGGCCAGATCGGCGAAGGTGTTGCCGGACTCACCGGGGGCGAAAGTGGGGATGAGGGCGGTGGCTCCCAGTTCCTTGGCGAAGGCCTCGCAGACATCGCGACGATGGACTTCGCCGGCCATGACCAAGGGCTTGTCGGGGAAATCCGCGCGCAGAGTCTGGGCGGCGGCGTGCAGGGCCTTAGCCCCAGGAAGCGTTTCAACGGTCGCGTGACCCAAGGCCTCCGCCAAACATTGGGCCGAGGCGTAATCATTGCTCAACACCACGGCGGGAGCATTGGCCAGAGTCGCCCCTTGGGGGGCGTGGACAAACATGGCTGCCTCGGAGAGTTCCAAGGCCACGGCGCGTTTCAGATGGCTGGCCTGGGCGGCGGGGGTGTTGGTGGCCTTAGGGCCGTGATCATCCTCGCGGGTAAACTGGCTGAGGGCTTGGTCACCCGTGATCGCGCTGCGGACGGGAATGTCCTTGCCCGCCCTGGCGTAGGAAACGCTGTAACGATCCGCATCCTGACGATGCAGGGCTGCCGTCAGCCCCACCTCTTGAGCGGTGGCCGTTAGGGTCTGCCAAGCAGTCTGAGCGGCCTCGCTTATGGGCGGAAGACTGGCGAGGTGCGCCTGGGTGACGGCGATCTGCTCGGCCAGATCCGCTTTGACCCCCAGCAGAGCCTGTTGTTGTTTTTCATTCCACAACAGACCGGGGGTTTGCTGGTAGAGGGCGTTCAGTTGCTCGGCCTTGGCCAGGTGGGCTTGCTGGAAGGCCAGATTCTTGTCCACGCTTTCCATCTCCTCCCCAGTGTAATCCTGGCTCCATTGCTCGACCGTGAGGAGAACTTCGCGGAAGGCGGCTTCGCTGAGGAGCGGAGGAGAAGTCTTGGCGAGCACCGGCTCGGGGAGATCAGGAGCCTCCGGCGTGGGCGCTTGACGCAGCGCCTTCAAGGCGGACAACTCCGTTTCCAGAGCATTGATGCGCTGGTCGAGGTCGACGGGAGGCGTCGCGGCCTCGGGCGGGGCCTGGCGCGAGGCGTCGCCTCCGTTGGCCAAGGCGGCTCCTAGGCCGAGAGCGGGAGCTGTCCCTCCATCGCCGCCTCCGCCAAACAAGCGGCTGACTCCGGCCACCACCAGGCGAGCCACCCCCAAGGTGACCAGGATCGCGGCGCGCTTCCACCAGGGGGTGGGAGGGCCGGGAATGGGCGCGATCTCGGGCGTTGGTTCCTCGCCTTTTTTGACCGTCTCGGGCTTGGCCTCGGGCTTGGCCTCGGGCTTGGGAGGTATCGGTGTGGGAGAGGAGAGAGCTTGCTTTTCTTGCTCCTCGACTCGCTGCTGACACTGTTCGACCTCGCGCTGAAGGTCTTCTGGTCCGTAAAAATGGTGTTCGAGGGCGTAACTGAGCTGATCCAGCACTTTTCTTTGTTCGGAAAGCGGCCCCTGGTCCAAAACATCGCGCACATAGCCCCAGGATTCTGCCAAATAAGGACCGCCATCCCGCTCGTATTGCAAGGTTCTATTGAGGTTCTCGACTGCCGCTTGAAAAAGGGTCGGCTGCTCTTCGCCGGAAATTTCCCGAATGTTGGACCGCATATCGCCCAAGGCGGTAAGAGCGTCACTGAGGGAAGTGGGAAGATGCTCTAAACATTGTCTTTGTTTCGGACTGAAGAGAGAGCCTTCGATAACGGCCAGCAAATTACGCCCCTCCCAGGCGTATCCGGCCATGTCGCCGTCCCAATTGCCGATCAATTTCTCCTTTCTCAGGAAACGGACAAGATTGTCCTCGATCTCATGGAGAGTCTTCTTTTGCTCTGGGACGGCCAGGCTTCCGATTTCCTTCGGTGGGCCGTCTTCCAGCCCCATATGATCGTAGGCTTTCTCGATTTTTTCTTGGAACGCTTCCCACGTCTGATCCATGATTTACGCCTTCTTCTTCTTGCTGTAGTCGGGTTTGCCCTTGAGGTCGGGGTAGGTGTAGCGGCAGGTGGGATAGCCGGAGCAACTCCACCAAAATTCGCCCTTGGTTTTGAAGGAGTCGCGCCGTTTTAGGCCCTGGCCGCAGCCCATGCATTTGTGCAGCACCGACACGGCGGGGTCGGGGCGGGGGACGGGTTTGCCGTCCTTATCGTCACAAGAATAGGTGCACGTGCCCTCGGCGCGGCCGGAGCAACTCCAGAACGGACCCTTGGTGCCGTTGGCAAAGCGGCGCAGGGGGCGTTGACAGCGGGGGCAGGGGAGAACCGGGATCTTCAAGGGAAGGCCGTTGGTTTGGACGGCGGTGACCTCTTGGGCGATGAAGCTGGCCAAGTCGCGGATGAAGCTTTCGGTGTCCTGCTCGCCCGCCTGGATGGCGCGTTGCTGGCGATGCCACAGCGCGGTCATGTCGGGGAATTTGGCGATGTCGGGCAGGGCGTCGTAAAGCTCTCGGCCCAGCCCGGTGCTGGCGAGGCTCTTGCCGCGTTCTTCCAGATAGCTGCGCTCGAACAGGGTTTTGAGGATGGTATCGCGCGTGGCCGGGGTGCCGATGCCGCCGTGTTCGCCCTCTTTGCCCGCGTCTTTTTTCAAGAGTTCGGCGCGAAGATCGGGGTCTTTTACGTACTTGGCCACCCGCGTCAAGTCGGTGAGCAGGCTCGCCATGGTGTAGAGCGGCGGGGGTTTGGTCTCGCGGCGGGTGGTCTCGGCCTTGACGCAAGTGCCCTCCTGGCCGGGGGTCAAGGAACGCAGGTCGAGACAGAGCGGGGACTCCTCGGTTTCCGTCTCTTCTTCCTCTTGGGTCAGAGCGGTCCAGCCGGGCTGAGTGACCAGGGCAGCCTTACAAATGAAACGATGGTCGAGCATGTTCACCATCACCTCGGTGCGCTCAAGACGTTGGGGGGCATGGAATTGCGCTACGTAAGCCCGGGCGATCAGGTCATAAATCTGACGTTCGGGCTCTGTTAGAGTCTCGGGATCGGCACGGGTCTCGGTGGGGATGATGGCGTGGTGGGCGGATACCTTGGCGGAGTCAAAGGCGCGGCTTTTCCGGGTGGGTTCGGCCTTCGCTACCGCTGTCGCCAAATCGGGAGCGGTGGCGCCGATCGCCGCCAACACGGCGGGGGCGTCGGCGTGTTGCTCGACACTGAGGTATTGGCAATCGCTCCGGTTATAGGTGATCAGGCGGTGCTTTTCTCGCAAACTTTGGGTGAGGTCTTTGACCACATCCGGCCGCAGGCCCAACAAGCGAGAGGCGTCAGTTTGCAGTTTGAGGAGATTGTAGGGAAGAGGCGGCGCCACCTCGGTGGCCTTGGTCTCCGCCGTGAGGAGGGTCGCGGGTTGGCCCAAAACCGCCTCCGCCAACGCCTTGGCGTGGAGGGGATCGTTCAAACGACCCTTGTCGTCCACCGGATCGGTGGGTTTAAGGCGATAGCGGGCCGGGAAGGTCAGACCGGCCACAGCGATCTCGGCGCTCACGGTGTGATAGCCCACTTTGGTGTGTCCGGCGTGCTCTCGATCCCGGCGCACCACCAGGCCGAGGATGGGAGTCTGCACCCGTCCAACGATCAGGCTGCCCTGAAAGCCTTGTTTTTGTGCCACCAGGGTATAGGCGCGAGAAAGATTGTAGCCGTAGAGCTGATCTCCCACGGCTCTCGCCTCGGCACTGGCGGATAGCCCGGCAAACTCGCGGTTGTCGCGCAAGGCGTCCAGGGCGCGACGCACCAGCTTGGGGTTGTTGTCGTTGATCAGCACCCGCTGCACCGGCAAACGACAGTTGGCGTAGTGGAGGATCTCGTCCACCAACAACTGCCCCTCGTCGTCGGGATCGCCCGCGTGCACCACCGAGGAGGCACGTTTCAACAGGTCGAGAATGACCTCCAACTGCTTGGCCTTGTCCGGCTGCGGTTTCTTGCGCCAGGGGATATGAAGGAGGGGCAGATCCTCCAATCGCCAGATTTTATAGCAAGAATCGTAATCCTCCGGCTCCATCAGCTGGAGCATGTGGCCAAAGGCCCAAGTCACCACATCGGCGTCGCAGTCATAGTAGCCGTCGCGTCGGGTGCCATTGCCCCCCAAGCCCTCCACCAGAGCACGAGCGAGATCGGGTTTTTCGGCGATGAAAAGTCGCATGACAAGTCCTACCAAGTCAGAAGAGGATGGAGCACGCTTTCGATAGCGGTGCTGGGCAACAGACCAAAGTACCGGCCATCAAAGGACCGAACCGTTTCGCCCATGAGCAACACCTCCCCCGGCGCCACGATCACCGACTCCGAGGCCAACCGGGGCAAAGGCCGCCCCGCCTGGTCGAACGCCAAGGGAACGCTCTGGGGAAGCAAACGCCCGTTGACACGAACCCCCTCGGGCGCGAGTTCGACCCTGTCGCCGGGGAGGGCCGCCACCCGCTTCATCAACGCCTGGCTGCCACTGGGGCAGAAGCCGGGACCGAGGTACCCCCGTGCCCGCACCTCGGCGAACAACGGGGTCGAGGGCGGGCAGACCAGCACAGTATCCCCCTTGCGAAACGGCAACGCCCCCTGCCAGTAGAGCCCACAGGGCACGCTGGGACTGAGGTTAAGCCGCGCCCCGGCGGCCCCGGCAAGGCTGACCAACAGCACCAGGGCGGCCAGGGTGAGACACAGCGGTTTCACAGCTGCACCTCTTCCTCGGGACGCAAAACCGGGGCAGGAGGGGAAAGGATGTCGCTGTTCTTGGGGGCCTCCACCTGAGCGCGGGCCAACAGCACGGGATCTTTGAAGTAAAGCGCCTGCTTCCCCCGGATAGCCGGGATGCCGGGCGCGAGGATCAAGGCGGTTCCAGGCCGCAGGATCTTGCCGTCTGCTGCCTTGCTCGGAGGAGGAAGATGTAAGATCTCCACAGGAGTCAGAGGCATATGGGACGAGAGATATTCGGCAGTGTCGATCCCGACAGGGGATACAGCACAGTGGACAAGACAGCGCGAGATCACATTTTCTCGGGGACTATAGTCCCTGTGGCGCGCTTTGATGTCGAGCAAGTCATGACAGAGCAGGTAACCTTTGATACCGTGGTCGGCGGAAGCCAGCACCTCAGAGAGGCCTTCCAACCAGCCCAACCACGGAAAATCCTCAAGCATCAGGAGCAAGCGATGGCGATGGGACGTTTCCGCCGAAAAGCGCAAGATCATGCCGACCAGCATGCACGCCAACGGCTGCAATCGTGGTTTATCGTAGGAAGAGATCACCACAAACAGGCTGATCGGCCCTTCTCGATGGTGCCTCAGGTCTGAAATGCGGAAATCCGAGGCGGCCACGTTGGCCGCCACCACTGGATCTTGAAACAGCGCCAGAGACCACTTCAGCGTGTATAAAACTTGATCGCCCGCCTCGTCGGAGCGGTCGAGCATGTCATATCCTGCATTCCTAATGACAGAGTGGGAGCTTGCCGCCATCTCGTACCACAGGGTCTGAGGGTGATCGCTCAACAAGACACGCAGACTGGGTAAAGTGGCCATCCTCCCGTCCCGCTTTGCCTGATGCAGGAGATACAGGAGGCAACCGGTCAGCACCATCTGGGCGACTTTGTGAACGTAGTCCCCAAGCCTCCGGGCAGAGGGCCCTCTGCCAGAAGGATCAATAATCAAAGCCGCCAGATACTGGGCATCGGCGAATTCGTGTTGAGTGCCAAGCCGGATTTCGTCCAGTGGATTCCAACGCACGCTGCCTTCGGCGGTGGGCTCGAAACGCAAGACCTTGTTGCGGGCTCCCCACTTCCTCCAGCCTGCCGTCAAGGTCCAAGACGTTGCGTTAAAATCAACGATCACGGCGGAAGAACGCCAGGACAGCAACGTGGGCACCCGCATCGACACCCCTTTTCCCATCCGGGTCGGTGCGTAACACAGCACATGCTCGGGACCATTCTGGCGCAGGGTATGGGACACGCCGAGCCAGTCCACCCAAACCCCAAGCACGACACCGTCGTCTTGCTGGAAAAAGCCACCGGCCTTGATGTCCCGAGGGGTGGCCCACCCGGCCTCGGTGGAAACGGCCTTTTCCGTCGCCGCTTTCCTGCCGAAACATTCAGACACCAGACGCCGCAAAGGGTTGATAAAGTATTTATTCATGTTTCAAGCCTTCTTGGGGCGGAGGAGCTTCATCCAAACGGACCCTTTCCGTCTCCGCCAAGGGTGGGGCGGAGAGAACCAGGATGTCGCTGTTCTTGGGGGCCTCCACCTGAGCGCGGGCCAACAGCACGGGATCCTGGAAGTAAAGCGGCTGACGGCCATAAATCGCCGGATAGCCCGCCATGTAGACCACCATGTCTCCCGCTTGGGTAATCTTGCCGTCGGAATCCTTGAGGGGGCCGGGGAGGCGCAAGGCCTCGTCGGGGGTGAGCAGGGGGCGCTGCACCTCCTGCAAGGTTTTCGACACCTGGCCCAACAAGGCCGAAGCCCTCCGGCCACTGGTGGTGATCTGCTCCTTGACCACCGTCGTCTGCCCGGTCAGCTTGGAGAGGTGCTCCGCCGTCTCCACCCGGTTGGGCGGGTAGGCGTTCTGCACATGGCAGTTGCTGGTGATGGTCTCGTCGGGGCCATACCCCGTTTCCCGACTCTTCAGTTGGTTGAGATCCTGGCAAATCAGGTAGCACTTGATGCCGTATCCCGCCACGAAGGCGAGAGATTCCTGCAAAATCTCCAGCTTGCCGAGCGAAGGAAACTCGTCGAGCATCAACAGCAAACGGTGGTTGTAGCTGGGCGCAGGCTGGCCGTTCTTGAACTCCATCTTGTCCGCCAGCAAGCGGACAATCATGTTGATCAAAATGCGCACCAACGGCCGCAACCGCGCCTTGTCGTTGGGCTGGGTGACGATGTACAGGCTGACCGGATTCTCCTTCCTGTACATCAGATCCTTGATGCGGAAATCCGACACACTCACGTTGGCCGCCACCACCGGATCGCGAAACAACGCCAGATGGGACTTGGCCGTGGACAACACCGAGCCGCCCTCTTCGTCGGGCCGATCCATCATGTCCCGCCCAGCCGTGCCCACGGCGGGATGATTGCGGCTGGGAAGTTCTTTCTTCAGGCGTTCTTCCTCGGTCAGGTGCTGGTAGGTGGTCATCTCTTGCCACAACTGTTTGGCCGGGCGGGAAGGGTCGGCCAACAGGGCGTCTACCGTGGAGAGGGTGGCGGGTGTCCCATCGTGTCGCGCCTTGTAGAGCAGGTGCAAAATCACTCCCACCAACAAAGCCTGAGAGGTCTTTTGCCAGTGGTCGGTCAGCCCCTTGCCATCCGGGTCGACGATGAGCGTGGCGAGGTTTTGCACATCCCCCACCTCATCCTCGCTGCCGAGACGGATTTCTTCCAACGGATTCCAGCGCACGCCCCCCTTGGCAGCGGGCTCGAAACGCAGCACCTTGTTGTTGGCGTACCCTTGCCGCCACCCAGCCGATAGCGCCCACAACTCCCCCTTGAGATCGGTAATGACGGCAGAATGCGGCCACGTCAGCAGAGTCGGCACCACTAACCCCACCCCTTTGCCCGAGCGCGTGGGCGCATAACACAACACATGCTCGGGTCCGTTGTGGCGCAAGTAGTGCTGCCGCCCCCGCTTGTCGATCCAGGCCCCGACGAACACCCCTTGTTGCTTTTTCCTCAGCAACCCGGTCGCCTGGATGTCCTTCTTCTCCGCCCACCGGGCCGACCCATGCAACCGCGCATCCCCCTTGGCCGAGTGCGCCCCGATCATGCGAAGCATCACCAACCCGATCAGCCCCGCCCCCGTTACCATTGAGCCGATTCCCCCGGCCTCGACAAACACCTCGGGAGCCTTGGCATACCAATCCCACGCCCAGAGGATCGCGACCCACGGCGGATAGACGTGATCGAAGTTCCAGCCCAAACTGGCGTCATACTGAAAGCGATACGCCAACACCTGCGTGGTCGTCGCCAATCCGGCCAACAGAAGCAGTCCGGCCAGGATCGAAATCACCACGGTGAGACGGGAAGTAGGGGCGGGCCCCTGAGGTCCGGGGCCGGTCATCGATGCCGCCCTTGTCCGGCAGATCGGCCTTGCGCCAAAGCCTCCTGAAGCCCAGCCAAAGCATGAGGATCGCGCGTGAGGGTCTGACGCAACCCGTCGAGGTGGTGTTTTTTCTCATCCGGGGAAAGGCGAGCCACCGCTTCGATCTGCTCGC
>JAVBJO010000090.1:0-5890 GCA_031546925.1 Rhodospirillaceae bacterium | reverse complement strand
GGGGCCGGGGGCCTCGCCTGGGGGGGGGGTGGGGGCGCCCGCCCCGCCCCACCCCAACCCCCCCATCCCCCCCCACCCCCCAACAAACACCCCCCACCCACGCGGTGTTTTTTGTGGGGGGGTCGGGGGGGATGGGGGGATTGGCTTGCGCCGGGGCTGCCGCCCCAACCCCCGCCCGAGGCGATGCCCCGGACCCCCTTTCTTTTCATCGCATGAGGTCATTCCAATCGGTATAAAGCAGCCCTTAAAATGCGCTCGCTCGGGCTTTTGGGGAGAAACGGAAGCCGTCTTGGCCTGAAAGAGTTTATTTTTCACGGGTTGCGCAAACCAAGGGCGGTTGTATTGGCCGCGATGGGGTGTTCGATCAAGCAGATTGCCGCCGTCACCGGCCATTCGGATCAGACGGTAGAGGACTACGCCAAAATAGCAGACCGAGCCACCCTGGCGCAGGGCGCGATGGTCAGATTGGAACGGAAAATGAAGTCCGAAACCGCCAAACTGCCAACCGCTCCCATCGAAACTGCCAACGGGAAGGCTAAGTAGATGAAAATATTACACATTCCCGCCGACAAATTTCTCCAGCCAGTGGATATCGTAGTCCCCGTTGATGAAATTGGCGTCCATAATCAGCCGATTATGGAGCGGGAGCGTGGTTTTGACCCCATCAATGACATACTCCCCCAGAGCTCGGCGGAGTCGCATCAAAGCCTCATTGCGCGAGTTGCCTGACACAATCAGTTTGGCGATCATGCTATCGTAATGGGGCGGAATCCTGTACCCAGCATACAGCCCGGAATCCACGCGCACCCCCAGCCCACCGGGGGCGTGGTATCCCACGATCCGTCCCGGGGACGGCACAAAGGTATGAGGATCCTCGGCGTTGATGCGACATTCGATGGCGTGGCCTTGGAAGGTAACATCCGCCTGTTCGTAGCCGAGCGGTGCCCCAGCGGCGATGCGAATTTGCTCGCGCACCAAGTCGATGCCGGTGATAGCCTCGGTGATGGGGTGTTCTACTTGAAGACGGGTGTTCATCTCGATGAAGTAGAATTGTCCGTCCTCGAACAGAAACTCCAGCGTTCCCACATTGCGGTAGCCGAGCTTGCGGATGGCTGTGCTGGCAATGTTTCCGATGGACTCCCGCTGCTCGCGGTTCAACGCCGGAGAGGGCGCCTCCTCCAGCACCTTCTGATGACGGCGCTGCAAGGAACAGTCGCGTTCCCCCAGATGGACTACCGCCCCGTAGTTGTCGGCCAGGATCTGCATCTCGATATGACGCGGATGACCGAGATATTTTTCCATGTACACATCGGAGTTGCCAAAGGCGGCCTTCGCCTCGTTGCGGGCGAGCCGGTAGGCCTCGACGAGGTCGGCTTCGGTCCGGGCCACCTTCATGCCCTTGCCGCCACCGCCGGCGGTGGCTTTGATTAACACCGGATAGCCGATGCGGCTGGCGCACTCCAGGGCCTCCTCCTCGGTGTCCAGCGAGCCCGCCGAGCCGGGAACGCAAGGCAAGCCTGCCGAGGCTGCCGCCTGTTTCGCGGTAATCTTATCGCCCATCATGCGAATATGATCGGGCGAGGGGCCGATGTAGACGAATCCCAGCTCCTCCACCATCGAGGCGAAATCAGCGTTTTCCGAGAGAAAGCCATAGCCGGGATGGATGGCATCGGCGCCGGTGATGGTCGCCGCCGACAGAATCGCAGCCTTGTTCAGGTAGGAGTCTCGGGCCGCCGGCGGCCCAATGCAAACGGCCTCGTCGGCCAAGCGAACGTGCATGGCGTCGTTATCGGCGGTGGAGTGAACGGCCACCGTGCGGATGCCCATTTCGCGGCAAGCCCGGTGGATCCGCAGGGCGATTTCGCCTCGGTTGGCGATCAGAACCTTGTCGAACATGGTCTTCCTACTCGACGATGACGAGCGGTTCGCCAAATTCCACAGGCTGGCCGTCGGTGACGAGAATGCGCGTGACCTTGCCACTACGCGGAGCGCGAATCGGGTTGAATGTCTTCATCGCCTCGATCAGCATCAAAGTCTGACCCTCGGAGACATATCCCCCGATCTCGATGAACTTCGTGCTTCCCGGTTCGGGCGAAAGGTACGCCACCCCCACCATGGGCGAGGTCACCGCCCCCGGATGGCTCGCCACGTCGTCAACCGTCGCCGGCTGCAACACCGGCGACGCCGCTACCGCCGACATCGCCCCATGCAGAATGGGAACCCCTTGGCGCGCCACGCGGATGCGCAATGTGCCAATGTCGTACTCGATTTCCGTGAGGTTGGTTTCATCCAAAAGTTGGGCGAGGGACCGCACGAGGTCGGAATTAATCGTCTTGTTCGGCATAAGGTTGCTCAGCTTCCCTTGATGGAGCGGGCCAGGGCATCAAGGGCCAGAATGTATCCATGACTGCCAAAGCCACAAATCATTCCCTTGGCCGCCTTGGACACGAAGGAGTGATGTCGAAACTGTTCCCGCTGATGAATGTTAGACAGGTGAACCTCCACGCACAGCAGTTCGCTCGCCAACAGGGCGTCCAGCAGGGCTATGGAGGTGTGAGTATAGGCTCCGGCGTTAAGAATCAACCCCTGGCATCGGTTTCGTCCGGCTTGAATCCAATCGACCAGAGCCCCCTCGTGGTTCGATTGATGGCATTCCACCTCCAGGCCGATCCGACGGGCATGATTTTGGCATGCGACCTCAATGTCGGCCAGTGTTTCCTGACCATACACCTCAGGCTGGCGAACGCCGAGCATATTCAGGTTAGGCCCATTAAGGACCAAAATCAGAGGGGCTCCCATAGCAACCTTGGCGTGCGACGGTCAGAGGAAAAACGATTAGGGGCATATTTCCTTAATTCGGAGGGAAATGACAGAAAAAAAGAGGCCGGGGTCCGCGGGAGACGGCGGGGTCATCTTGGCGGAGGAGCCGGCGCGGCGGCAGAGAACTCCCTCCCCAGGGGGCAAGGGGAGGGGCCAAGAGGGAAGCGAGAGGGTTGCCTGAGACGGCTTGTTCTTTCTCTCTTTCTCGCTCTGATCGCCTGAACCTTATTGACGAAATTGACGAAAAAATCGTTAAAATTTTTCCTAAAAGTCATGAATAATACTTAAAAAATTTTCCATAATTCCAATTCATTATCGCTTCTGTCTTCTTTTCTCATTTTTAGGACGAGTTTTTCTTGCCTTTTACGAGAGAGATTGCCACTCTCCCCTTCACTTAGGGGAAAGGTCGTGAGGAGAGGAAATGAACCGGAATTCTGCGGTATTGATTTTGCTAGCGTTTCTCGGCGTGGCGCTTACCGCTTTCCTGTTGACACGATCCTGGCATAACTTGGACATGGGGGCCGCTCTGGATATTCCAACGCTGTTGCTGGGCGGAATTCTGGCGGTGCCGGTGGTTCTGCCCTTGCTGCTTTCCCAACGTCGAGGCCTGTCCGATTTACGGCGTAAGTCCATCGAGGCCACCACCAAGATGGACACCTTCCGGGAATGCTTGGGGACAAGTCCGGATGGCTTTTTCTGTTGGACGCTGGCGGGAGAAGAAAGTCAGGTCTGCTCCCGACGTCTGGCGGTTTTGCTCTCGCTGCCCCAGGGAATCGATTCGACCTTCGAGGACGTTTTATCGCGCTTCATGCACGCCGAAGCACGAACTCTCCACATGGCTGTGGAGCATCTGCGGAGCACCGGGGAGGGCTTCGAGGTCGAACTTCCCGTCGCCGAGGGAACCCGTCGCATTCGTATCTCTGGGATTCGTGCGGTGACCTTGGAGCATGACACCCTGGCCAATTTGGTGTGGATGCGCGATGTGACCGAACACGCCTTGGTGATTGAAGGGCTCAGGACCGCGCTCCAGAAGAAAGAAGAGCATGCGGCGCGGTTGGAGGGGATCCTCAATTGCCTGCCCATGCCGGTTTGGGTGCGAGGCGAGGACCTCTCCTTGCTGCATGTCAATGCCGCTTACGCCAAGGCGGTAACCGCCGACTCCCCAGAGACGGTGGTGGCCCGGCAGATCGAACTGACCTCCGAGACCATGCTCCGCGAGGCGCGCGCCTTGGCCGCCAGCGCCCGAGCTTCTCACGAGGCACGTTCTAAAAGCTTCCGCCTTGTTCTTGATGGACAACGGTGCTCCGCCACCTTGACGGAGGAACCTTTGAGCGCCAATGGGGCACTGCTCACTGCGGGATACGTGCTGGATCAGACCTCGGTGGAGGAGCTGCGCTCCAACCTCGATCGCCATGTGGCCGGGCACAGCGAAGTGTTGGAGGGCCTCTCCACCGCTATCGCCATCTTCTCCGCCGAGATGCGGCTTATTTTCTTCAATACCGCCGTGCTCCGGTTGTGGGATATCGATCCGGAATGGCTGGGGACCCAGCCGACGTTCTCCACTATCCTCGACCACCTGAGAGAGCGCCGCCTTCTGCCCGAGGTGGCCGACTACACCGCTTATAAGGAGCGGGAGCTTAAGCTTTTCGTGTCGCTGATCGTGCCGCTGGAGACTCTTATCCATCTTCCCGATAATCGCACCTTGCGGCGCGTGGTCCGGCCGCATCCCAATGGCGGGCTGATCTATACCCTGGAGGACGTGACCGATACCCTCGCCCTGGAGCGCTCCTTCAACGTCGCCATGGCGGTGCAACGGGCAACCCTTGACCATCTGCATGAAGGCGTTGCCGTCTTTGGGGGGGATGGACGGTTAAAGCTCACCAATCCCGCCTTTGCCCACCTGTGGAAGCTGGCGCCCGAAGACCTCGTCAATGGGCAGCACCTTCACGATATGGCCAATCGGTTGCGGCCGCTTTTCCTTTCCTACACCAGTCGAACCAAAATTCGCCCCACCTCGTTCGAGCACCTCCTCAGCCTTGTGGATGAACGGCGACCCATGGCGGGGCGTCTGGAACTCCAGAATGGGCGGGCATTGGACTGCACCACGGTTCCCCTCCCCGATGGGGCCATGCTCCTCACCTGGCTCGACGTGACCGATACCGTCAGCGTCGAACGTGCCCTCGCCGAGCGAAATGAAGCCCTCACCGCTGCTGACATCATGAAGCAGGAGTTCATCGCCAATCTCTCCGCCGAGGTCTGTACCCCCCTGACCGCCCTGGTGTTTCGCGCCGAGATGCTCTCTGCCGGCTACTTCGGCACCCTCAGTTCCCAGCAAGTCACCTGCGTTCAGGGAATCATCGAAATCGGACGATCCCTGGAAGGATTGCTCTCCGACATCATTGATCTTGCCGCAATCGGGGCCGGACAGAAAACCTTGGAACTCGATACCGTCGATCTGTGCTCCATGCTCAAGTCCGTCATGGTTCTGGTCCGCGAGCGAGCCGCCGAAAAGAAAATTACTCTCGAACTGGATTGTCCCCCGGATATCGGATGGATCGTCGCCGATACAAGGAGAATCCGGCATGGGATGCTCTCCCTGTTGGGCAATGCCCTGAAGCTCGCCACCCCAGGAAGCATCGTCACCATCGGCGGAGAACGACGGCACGCCGAAGCCATCCTTCACGTCAGCGATGATCGTCCCCAAAGAGACGAGCAAGAAGAAGATATTCGATTGAGCTTCCCCCTGGTTCAGCGCGTCGTTCAACTCCACGAAGGAAGGGTGGAGGTATCTCGGACGGAGCAGGGAAGGACAATAACGGTGGTGAGGTTACCGGTCATAGACGAGGGGTCAAGGGTCTCTGACCCTTGCGGGGGTGTCGGGGGCAGCGCCCCTGACCAGGCGTAAGCCAGGCACCCCATCCCCCCCGACCCCCCAACAAAAAACCCCCGATTGTTTCGGGGGTTTTTTGTTGGGGGGGAGGGGGGGCTGGGGTGCCGGGCTTACGCCTGGGCAGGGGCGCTGCCCCCGACCCCCCCGGCACGGTCAGAGCCCCGTTTCCCCGCGTCTAGG
>JAVBJO010000150.1:0-8784 GCA_031546925.1 Rhodospirillaceae bacterium | reverse complement strand
CGGGGGGGGGGGGCTGGGGCCCGGCCCCTGGGCAGGCCCAACCCCCCAACCCCCCCACCCCCCCCCCCCCCCCAAACACACCCCCCCCCAACCCTGCGGGGTTTTTTGGGGGGGGGGTCGGGGGGGATGGGGGGGGTATGGGCTTTCGCCCTAGCAAGGGGCCCTGCCCCCTGCACCCCCGCAAGGGTCCGAGGACCCTTGACCCGCTCTTAGGGCTCCCATAACTTCCGGTCTTACTCCTGATGCCCGGATTGAGCCCGGGACATGATCGTGCTGAGAATGCCCCCCCCGGCGATGCCTTGAACCCCCGCCGACGAAAGGACAGCGCGAGGATGAAGATCGCGGTCATCGGCACTCATGGAGAAGAAGAGCATCCCTCAACCGCTATCGGCTCGACCCTGCGCGAGTTGTGTCCGCGCTTGGCCGATCGAGGCCATGAGATTGATGTGTTTTCCGAGCCCAATGGGCGATCTTTCCAACCCATTCCAGGCGCGCATTTGATCACCATCCCCCGGCTGCCCTTTGCCCTGCGCGAAGGCGGCTCGCACGCCATGGTGTCCTCGTTGCTGAGTATTTGCCGAGGGTACGACGTGGTGAATTTCTTCGCCGCCGAGGCCAGTGGGCTCTACAGTCTGGCGGCTCGGTTGGGCGGCCACCGCACGGTGGTCAGCATCCATGGACCGGACGATAACGATGTGTCGGTTCCACCCAAGGGGTGGCGCAAAATGCCGCAAGCCCTTGCGGCGCGGTTCGCGGATGCGATCACGGTGTCGTCACGGCGCCTGGAGCGCTTGTTTCGGGAGACCTATAACCGCGAAGCCATTTATATCCCCAATGGTATCAATCTACCGAATGTCACACCGGATCCGCAACGCCTGGCGTTGTTGAACCTGGAACGAGAGAGCTACCTGCTGTTCGCGGGGGAACTGACTCCGGAGAGTGGGGCTCATCTTGCCATCGCGGCGGTGAATGGTCTGCCGCCCGGCAAGCGCCTGGTGATCGCCGAGACGGCGGAGGGCGATCACGAATATCGCCGGCAGTTGTGGTTGAACGCCCATCCCGAGCGAGTCCTTTTCGTGGGCCAGGTGGCACCGCCTCTGTTGGATGCCTTGGTCCGCCATGCGTACCTCTATCTGTTGCCCGGATTGGCGGAGACTTCGCCGGGAAAGCTTCTCGAAGGCTTGGCCCATGGCCGAGCGGTGGTGGTCAGTGATCTTGCCGAAAACATGGATGTGGTGGGTCCCGATGCCTTCACCTTCACCTCGGGCGATATTGGCGATCTGAAGCGCATTCTTTCTTGGCTGCTCAACGACCCGGAGATCGTCATCCGGATGCAGGTCCGCGCCGCCGCCGGCGTGGCCTCGCGCTACTGTTGGGACCGCGTCGCCGATACCTATGAGCTGGTTTATAAGGCTCTGCTCTGATCCTCCCCCTTGAGACAATCGAGACCCCCCCATGATTGCCGGACTTCTCCGTCTTGATAATGGTGCCTCTGACTTTGACCTGAGCGAGCGCATGGGGACTGTTGGACAACAGTCCTCGGCGGAAACCCTGGGGGGATATCGGTCGCCCAGTGGACGCGCCACCCTGGCGTCACGTCATCTTGGCACCGTGGGGCAGCCGTTAACCAACGAGACCCAGGATATTTGGATGGTTCTCGATGGGGAGATCCTCAACTACCGTGCGCTCCGCCATTCCCTGGAGCTGGTGGGGCATCGTTTCCGCTCCGGCAGCGATGCCGAGGCCGCTCTTCATGCTTACGAACAGTGGGATCTGGGTTTTCTCTCCCACGTCCAAGGCGCATTCGCCCTGGCGTTGTGGGACGATCGTCATGATCGCCTAGTGTTGGCGCGGGACCGTCTGGGGCGCAAGCCGCTGTTCGTGGCCGAAAGCGGCGGACAGTTGGGATTCGCCTCAAGCATCGCGCCGCTTTTGGAGGAAATGAGCCTGCCGCGTCGCGTCAACCGCGAGGCCTTAAGTCAGTACATGACTTTCGGGGTGATTCCCGCCCCCGCGAGTCTGGTGGCGGGGGTCAACAAGCTGGCCCCCGGCGAAATGATGGTGGTGGAACGAGGTTGTGCCCCCCAACGTCGCCTGTGGGGCGCAAGCCCCCTGGAGGGACGACAAAGCGGTTCCTTGCGAAATTTATCGCCCGAGCGCCATTGGGGCAATCTTCGCACCCTTCTGGAATGCAGCATCGCCGATCGCCTGAACGGAGGAACCCCCGTGGGCGTCTGGATGACAGGAGCCCCAGGAAGCACCGCCATAGCCTCGTTGATCAATCGTTTGGCCGGGCGTCCGCCCCGTGCCCTCGGTCTGGTGGCGGATGTGGGGAGCGCGGAGGACTTGCGCTTGGCCTCTCAGTGCGCCGGGGTCGAGCTGCAAGACATCCCCGTGGGACCCGAGCACGTCATCGCCATGATATCGCGGTTCGTCCAATCGCTCCCCGAGCCCACCCCCGAACCCTTGCTTGTGGCGGCTTGGTTCGCCGCTCAAGGGGCGAAGGGGGTTCCCTTGATGGCCGACTGCGGCATGGAGGAGGTCATGCTCTGCCACGCCGCCTACGACGAGGCGCGACGGCCGGGGATCCTCCGGCGCCTCGAACAATGGCTGCCAAAGAGCCGGAAGAGCGAGGGCGTCAATCCCACGCGAGGCGCCCCCCCCTTATCGTTGCGCCCCTTCGCCGAGCCGTGGGCGATGAAGGGGGTGTTTGCCGACGGGACGTTTCTGCCGGTGGGCGCGATCCCCCCGCTCAGTCAGGGAATGCCGCGCTGGCTGGTCCGGGATCGCTTGGCCGCCTTTGGGGTACATGATCTACGACTGCGCATCGCCGATGGGTTTGCTCCGGCCTTCGATGCGCTGACCCAATCTCATGGCGCCAAGGCGCGACTACCGTTTCTTGATGATGCCTTGGTGGGGTATGCCCTGGCGTTGCCGAGTGCGCTGCGCTCTCCGTCCCGTGCGCCGCGCCGTGCCCTGCAACGGGTGCTTGAGGGGCTGTTACCGGCCGCCCTGGTCATGCGCCCGCGCGCATTGTCGCCGCTGCCCTTGGCGGATTGGCTGGCGGGGCCTCTGTCCGCCGAGGTCGAACGGCGTCTTCTGGCCTCATCGCTGCTGGACCCTGCCGCCGTGCGCGATCTCATGACTCAGCATCGCGCCACTCGGGGCGCGACCAGAGCCATCTGGGCTCTCTTGATTCTCGTGGAGTGGTGCGCAGTGCTCAGACTCGACCTCCCCGCACCCAGCCGATCCCGAGGGGAAATGCCGGCACACGGAGAAGTCTGAGACAGAAGCCGCTTGAAACAGACCCCCCTCCGCCCCGGAGGGGGAGAACGAAGCTACTTAATCTTCGCTTCGTTGAATTCCACATGCTTGCGCACGACGGGGTCGTACTTGCGGAACTTCAGCTTTTCCGTGGTCTTACGCGGATTCTTCTTGGCCACGTAGAAAAAGCCTGTTCCGGCCGAACTGACCAGCTTGATGAGAATAGTGGCGGGTTTGGCCATGGCAATCAGATCCCAATCTCTGCCCAGTGTCTGGACGTGGCTTCGCTGTGAGGGGCGCACCTTACTGATATCGTGCGCGAAGTCAATAGAATCTTGCCAATCCCCAGGGGGTCGGGGATAGTGGCCTCCTTTACGGCTAAAATCGGCCCATTGGGGTGGGAGCTTTCATGCGTTTTCTTGGACAAGTCCTTATCGGCAGTCTCGCCGTGGTCGGTCTCTTCGTCGTGGTGGCCCTTGTCGGGCTGGTGGTCTGGCGAGCATCCTCTCACACTCCCCTGCCCGAGCAGATGGTTTTGACCCTCGATCTGGAAAAGCCATTCCAGGAGGGGGCGGGGGTGGACTCCTTCTCCGACCTGCTGAACCCCAACGTTCAGTCCTTGCAAACCGTGGTGCAGACTCTGGACCAGGCGGCGCAAGATCCGCGCGTGGTCGGCGTGATCGCCACCCTGGGGCACAGCGGGATGGGCATGGCACGGGCGCAGGAAATCCGCGATGCCATCGCCCGCTTTCGCGCCTCGGGGAAGAAAAGCGTGGCCTTTGCCGAAACCATTGGGGATTTCGGCAATGGAACCGTGGATTACTACCTGGCAACCGCCTTCGACAAGATCTGGCTCCAGCCCTCTGGCGAGGTCGGCCTGACCGGATTCGTCGCCGAAAGTCCCTTCCTGCGCGGAACCTTGGATCTCCTGGGGGTCGAGACCGAGTTCGCCGCCCGGAAGGAATACAAAAGCGCTATCGAAATCTTGACCGAAAAGGGCTTCTCGCCCGCCCATGCCGAAAGCATGACGGCCCTTCTTGACGCCTGGAGCCAACAGGTGGTGGAGGGTATGGTCTCGGGGCGCATGCTTCCCCTGGAAAAAGTCAACACCCTGTTTGGCAAGGGGCCTTTCACCGCCAAGGAAGCCATCACTGCCGGACTCGTCGATAGCCTCGGTTATCGCAACGAGGCCCATCTAGCGCTGATTCCCTCGGACAACGATAAAATCCACGAAGTCTCCCTGAACACCTATGCCGAAAGTGTGGTTATTCCCCTCAACAAAGACCAGCACCTGGTTGCACTCATTACCGGCGTGGGCGCCATCCAGCGGGGCTCCAGCGGCAACACCTGGAACGATAAAGGCATGGGCTCCGATACCATCGCGAAAGCCATTCGCGATGCCGTCGATGACCCCAATATCAAATCTCTCCTCCTGCGGATCGATAGCCCCGGCGGATCCTATGTGGCCTCCGATACCATCTGGAATGAGGTGCAACGCGCCAAAAAGGCGGGGAAACCCGTGGTTGTCTCCATGGGCGATGTGGCGGCTTCCGGCGGATACTTCATCGCCATGGGCGCGGATCGAGTTGTCGCTCAACCCGGAACCATCACCGGATCCATCGGGGTCTTCGCCGGGAAGATGGTTCTGGCCGATTTTTGGGCTAAGCTTGGCATCTCCTGGGACGAAATCCATCGCGGCGATAACGCCGCCATGTGGAGCTTCCAGCGCCGCTTCACCCCCCAAGCCTGGGAACGCATGAACGTCATCCTCGACGAAATCTATGCCGACTTCACCACCAAGGCGGCACAAGGGCGCAGCATGCCGCTTGAAAAACTCGAGGCCGCTGCAAAAGGGCGGGTGTGGAGTGGCACGCAAGCCAAGGCCTTAGGACTGGTCGATGAGCTGGGGGGCCTCAACGTGGCCATCGGTCAGGTGCGCAAACTGCATAACCTTGCCGCCGATGCTCCCGTCGTGCTGATCCCCTTCCCGCAAGAGGATAAAGGCTGGAAAACCCTGGCGAAATTGGTCGCCCATCGAAGTGATGAGGCCAGCCAGGGAGCCAGGATGGTCGAAAAAGTGATGGGCCAGGTCCTAGAGGGCGGAAAGATGGGGGAATTGAGAATGCCGCCGAGCTTTACCGGGATTGGACAGTAGGTCCAGGGGGCAAGGGTTTTTGACCCTTGACCTCCACCGCTTGGTTCGCTATAGGAGCCCCTTCGATTTGCGGAGCAGGACGCCATGAAAGAGAATATCCACCCCGATTATCATGAAATCAACGTGGTCATGACGGATGGCACCGAATTCAAGACTCGGTCAACTTGGGGCAAGCTGGGTGACACCATGCGGCTGGACATTGACCCCAAGTCCCACCCGGCTTGGACGGGCGTCCATCGCATGGTTGACACCGGCGGTCAGATTGCCAAGTTCAACAAACGTTTCTCTCGCTTTGGCATGAAGTCCTAAGCAGAGCAGATCGCGGATGCGGATCTTGAAGGGACGGGAACCTGGTGTTTCCCGTCCCTTTTGGTATTTCCCTGGCTCTTTCTGTATTTCAAGAGAACGATCATGCGGCTGATCCTTGCTTTTTTGCTGTGTTTGGTGATTTTTCCCGTCCAGGCATCATCTCTTCCGGTTTTTCCGTTGGAGATTGTGACCTTGGACGGCTCCAGCAAGCGGTTTACGGTGGAGTTTGCTTCGACCCCCGAAACGATGATGCAGGGGCTGATGTTTCGTCCCAGCATGCCGGCCGACGCCGGGATGCTGTTTGATTTTGGCGTGCCGCCGCGCCCGATCAGCATGTGGATGAAAAACACGCTGATCCCCTTGGACATGCTGTTCATTTCCACCGACGGTCATGTCCTTGGCATTGCGAGTCACACCACGCCGGGCTCGTTGAAGGCGATTGCTTCTCCAGGTCCCATCCGTGCCGTTTTGGAATTGAACGCAGGAGCTGCGGAACGAGAAGGAATCACCACCGGGGCACGCATTCTTCATCCACTCTTCGCCGAATGATGGTTGCTGTTTCATAATTAATCTTTCGCCTGATTGCCCCGCCGCCGTTTGTCGTGTAGCCTCAGGCGGTTTTTTACTCCGAAGGCTAGGGTGGGACAGAATGAGTCTTATTAATAATATCAAAATACCACAGAAAATTGCCTTAGCTTTCACAGTCCTCGTGATACTTGTCATGGGAATGGGTGGGGTAGCAATTTATCAATTGGGTGTTTTAAACAGTAATACGGAAATAATTGCTGGGAATTCACTCCCGAGTGTTAGAAATCTTGGCCTTGTGCGCTCTGATCTTGCTGAGATACGTCGGCAAGAGCTCGCTATTATATCTAGATACTCAGGCAGCCAAGAGGATATAGAAAACGCGAAGAAGAGAGAAAAAGACATCGGGGCCATTTCAGACAAAGTCAATCATACTCTGGAGATTTATTCAAAACTCATCGGTTCTCCTGAAGAAAAAGCATTGCATGATGATTTTTCCGGAAGGTGGAAAGGCTATGGCGCTGTTTTCGCGAAGGTCTTGGACGCTCTCCATCGTGGTGCGTATGACGAGGCCAGGACGTTACAGTTCGGAGAATCTTCAACTTACTACGCAAATATGTTGAAGCCTCTCGACGAGAACATTGCCCTCAACGATAGGGCCGCGAGCAAGGCTCACGAAGATGCAAAGAGAACCTATGCTTCTTCTCGTATGATTCTGATTGGGGCCGTTGTGTTGGTCGCCATCTTGGCCATCCTGTTTGCCCTTATCCTGCGAAGTGCCATTGCCGTTCCCATTACACGCATGACCGAGGTGATGGGCCGTCTGGCCAACAACGACAACACGGTTGAGGTCCCCAGCCGAGGGCGCCGCGATGAAATCGGCAAGATGGCCGAGGCCGTCCAGGTCTTCAAGCAAAACGGCATCGATAAAATCCGCATGGAGCAAGACGCCGAGGTCGCTCGGGAGACCCGAGCCCGCGAAGAGGAAGCCCAGCGCAAGCGCGAGGCTGCCATTGTCGTCGAAGTCGCTGCCGTCGCCAAAGCAGCCTCTGATGGTGATCTAGACCGTCGCATCGATCTTCAGGGCAAGGATGGATTCCTCCTCGACCTCTGCCAGGGGGTCAATAATTTGATCCATCTGACAAGTGTTGCCCTGACGGATGTGGCCGGCGTGTTATCCGCCGTGGCCGATGGTGATTTGACTCAAAGAATTGACGCCACCTATGGCGGCGTCTTCGGCATGTTGAAAAACGACGTCAATCGTACCGCTGAGCAGCTGTTGGAAATCGTCAACAGCATTAACAACTCCGCGAGCCAGATCGGCTCCGCCGCCTCGGAAGTATCGGCCGGAAGCCAAGATCTGTCGGAACGCTCGGAGGAACAAGCCTCGGCGTTGGAGCAAACGGCAGCTTCCATGGAAGAACTGGCCTCGACCGTGCGCCAGAATGCCGCCAACGCGCAACAAGCCAACCAATTGGCCGCAGGTGCCCGCACCACAGCCTCGTCCGGTGGGCAGGTGGTAGCCGATGCCATCGTCGCAATGAACCGAATCGAAAGTTCAAGCCAAAAAATCGAAGATATCGTCGGAATGATCGACGAAATCGCCTTCCAAACCAATCTGCTGGCGCTCAATGCCGCTGTCGAGGCCGCCCGGGCGGGAGATGCCGGAAAGGGATTCGCCGTCGTGGCTCAGGAAGTGCGGCATCTCGCCCAGCGCTCCGCTCAGGCCTCGAAGGAGATCAAAACCCTGATCGCCGAAAGCTCAACCCAAGTGCGCTCGGGAGCTGAACTGGTGAAGGGGGCAGGAAAAACCCTTGACGATATCCTGAACGGCGTGCGTCACGTTGCCGATATCGTCGCTGAAATCGCTGCCGCCTCCAACGAGCAGGCCGCTGGGATCGATCAGGTCAATGCTGCTGTGACTCAAATGGACGAAATGACCCAGCAGAACGCCGCCCTGGTGGAAGAATCCACCGCAGCCGCTCATGCCTTGGCGGAACAGTCTCGCGAGCTCAATCGACAAATGGAGTTCTTCCAGACCGGGGGCCATGGGAAGCGTTCATCCGGCGGAGGCGGAGGCAAACCCGCACCGAAGCCCGTCGCGAAAGTGAAGCCGAAGCCTGTGGTGGTGAAGCCTGCGGCAAAATCGAAGTCGAGTGGAGATTGGGCCGAATTCTAGGGCCTGTTAGATCCTGCTCTGGCATCCCATTTGAAGGGCATGACAGCAGATACGGTCTCACAGATCTTGCCGGGCCGCCTATGGGAGATATTGGAGCCCCTGATTGAGGAGGTTCGCCCGCATGGGAAAACGCCACCGTGGGATTTGCGTCGGACGATGGCTGCGATCTTGTGGCGGCACCAGAATGGAGCGAAGTGGCGCAGCGTGCCCGTAGAACTGGGTCCGTGGTGGCGAGCGGCCCAATTGTTCATCCGCTGGGCCAAACAAGGCGTATGGGAGCGGTTGTTGGCGTTGGTCCAGCAACGCGGCGTGGCTCTCGGAATGGCTTTCCTGGATGGCAGCAACATTCGAG
>JAVBJO010000178.1:0-3653 GCA_031546925.1 Rhodospirillaceae bacterium | reverse complement strand
CGCCCGGAGCGATGCCCCGGACCCCCTTCTTTTTTACCGCAAAGAGAACCTTCCAAACGGTATTAAAGTTCCTCGACCTCGGAGATCCCCGGCAACCCGCGCAGAGTCGCTAAAAACGCCGGCGTTAACTGTACGGTTTTCTTCAAGGCAAGTTCCACCTCTCGCTCTCCGGTGCGCGCCACGATGGCCAAACGGTTTCGCCCTTTGGCCTCACCTTCGATAACACGGGCCAAGTCGGACAGGGAACTGTCGTCGTGGACAAAAATCTTCAGCCCAGCGGCGGCTCCGGCTGATTCTTGATCCAAGGAGGCCACACGACTCGCCAACAATCGGACCTGATCGTCCTCCAGCCGTGCATCCACTTCAAGGAGCAGCGCTCCCCCGGCATCAAGCACACTCCGGCAGGCGGCAAGAACCTCGGAAAAGCAGGTGACCTCATACAACCCCGAGGCATCCGAGAGGGTCAAAAAGGCATAACGACTCCCCTTGGCGGAGGTTCGCTCCTGCTTGGACAGGAGCGTCCCCGCGATCTTGACCCGTCCTTTCCCTCCCCCTCGGAGGTGACGCGGAACCTCCGACACCTTCAGCACCCCGAGGCGACGCAGGCTCTTGGCATAGGCATCCAAGGGGTGAGAGGACAGATAGAACCCGACGGCGTCGAACTCTTGGCTCAAGCGCTCTTGCGCCGACCAATCGGGAGCATTCTCAAGTTTGGGGGGGGGAGCAATGGAGGCTCCCAGCAAACTCATCTGATTGGATTTCTGTTGCTCGGATTCGACGGCTCCATAACGCAGGAGAGCTTCACAATTCTTGAACAGACGGCCTCGATTTTTTTCCAGACTATCAAACACGCCGGCGCGGATCATGTTTTCCATCTGGCGTCGGTTGAATTGCTTGTTGTCCAAACGCCGAGCAAAATCGAACAGATCCTTATAGGCTCCGCCTCGGTTTCGCTCGTTGACGATGGCCACGCAAGCACCTTCGCCGACATTCTTCAAGGCCGCTAACGCATAGCGAATGGCAAAACCATCGGCAGCGTCTCGCTCTACGGAGAACTGATGGCGTGATTTGTTAATATCAGGAGGCAGAAGCTTGATTTTACAGCGATCAAGCTCTTGGCGAAATGAATTGAGCTTGTCGGTATTCGCCGCTTCGTAGGTCATGGTCGCCGCCATGAATTCCGCCGGATGGTTAGCCTTCAGCCATGCCGTCTGATAGGCGATCAAGGCATACGCCGCCGCGTGAGACTTGTTAAAGCCGTATTCGGCGAACTTGGCCACCTTATCGAAGATCATCGAGGCTTGATCGGGCTCGACACCGCGTTCCTTGGCACCATCGACGAACTGCTTGCGCTGGGCTTCCATCTCCTCGCGGATTTTCTTCCCCATGGCACGGCGCAAGAGGTCAGCGCTCCCCAGGCTGTAACCCGATAGAACCTGAGCGATTTGCATCACCTGCTCCTGGTAGACCATGATCCCGAAGGTTTCCTTCAGAATGGGCTCCAGGAGGGGATGCATATAGTCGGGCTGCTCTTGGCCGTGCTTACAGGCGATGTAGCGGGGAATTTGATCCATGGGGCCAGGGCGATAGAGCGCCACCACCGCGATCAAATCTTCGAGCCGATTGGGGCGCATCTTGCGCAATACGTCGCGCATGCCGCTGCTTTCCAACTGGAATACACCGGCGGTATCGCCTCTTGTCACCAGGGCGTAAGCGGCGGTATCATCTAAAGGCAACGCACTGATATCAATCTCTAATCCCTTGGTTTCCTTGATCAATCGGACAGCCATTTGCATAACTGTCAAAGTCTTGAGGCCCAGGAAATCGAACTTCACCAGACCGGCTGATTCCACCCATTTCATATTGAACTGGGTAACCGGCATCTCCGAGCGCGGATCGCGGTACAGGGGGACCAGTTCATCCAGACGCCGGTCCCCGATCACCACGCCAGCCGCGTGAGTAGAGGCATGGCGGTAGAGGCCCTCCAATTTCATGCCGATATCCAGCAGATGGGCGACATTTTCCTCGGCGTCGCGCATCTCCCTCAGGCCCGCCTCGGTTTTGAGGGCCTCTTCCAGGGTGACAGGCTTAGCGGGGTTGTTGGGAACCATCTTGCACAGGCGATCCACCTGGCCATAAGGCATTTGCAGCACTCGCCCCACGTCGCGCAACACGATCCGAGCCTGGAGCTTCCCAAAGGTGATAATCTGCGCCACCTGGTAGTAGCCGTACTTCCGCTGAACGTACTCGATGGTTTCCTGACGCCGCTCCTGACAAAAGTCGATATCGAAGTCGGGCATGGAAACGCGCTCGGGGTTAAGGAACCGCTCGAACAGCAAACCCCAACGCAGAGGATCAAGATCGGTGATGGTCAAAACCCACGCCACCACCGAGCCCGCGCCCGATCCACGGCCCGGCCCTACCGGGATACCCTGCTCCTTGGACCACTGGATGAAGTCGGCCACGATCAGAAAATAGCCGGGGAAACCCATCTGGGTGATCACCCCAATCTCGTACTCCACCCGCTCATAATAAGGCTTGGCGAGAGCGTCCTTTTCCTCCGCGCTCATGTCGGGGCGGAAAACCAGGGCGCCCAGGCGTTTCTCCAGCCCCTCTCGGCACTTCTGTCGCAGGACGTCCTCCTCCAGAAGGCCATCAACCCGATAGGGCGGCAGAATCGGCTTGCGCTTGCCCACCATGAAGGCACACCTGCGCGCAATGGTGAGCGTGTTGTCACAGGCCTCAGGGAGATCCGCAAAAAGCGCCCGCATCTCCGTCGAGGACTTGAAATAATGCTCTGGAGTCAGACGACGGCGATTCTCCTCGGCAATGTAGGTGCCCTCGGCAACGCAAATCAACGCATCGTGAGCCTCGTACATTCCTCGATCCGAGAAAAAGGGCTCGTTGGTGGCAACTAAGGGGATATCATGGCGATAGGCCAAATCAATCAGAAGAGGCTCCGCCCGCTCCTCCGATTCCAGTCCATGCCGCTGAAGCTCAAGATAGATTCGTCCTGGGAAAATCTGGGCCAAACGAAGAAGAGCCGCCTCCGCCTGGCTCGCTTGCCCCTCTCGCGCCAGCCGGTCAACCGGACCACCCGTGAGTAGCAAAAGACCCGTCGCATGCTCCTCTAAATCCCGATGGGAAATCTGCGGTGTCTCCCCCGAGGCCGTCTCTAAATACGCCTTCGAGACCAGCTTGAGGAGATTTCCATACCCCTCCTCCGACTGGCACAGCAAAACAACCGAATCCGGGTCGGGTCGACGGGCGTCCTTGCTCGGCTGAGAATCCTCCCGCTGAAGGGACATCTGGCAGCCAATGATCGGCTGAATGCCGGAGTCAGCGCACGCAAGCGAAAACTCCAAAGCGCCGAACAGGTTGCCCGTGTCCGAGATGGCAACGGCAGGCATGGCGAGCTTTTCGCACAACTTGATCAGTTGTTTGATCTTGATCGCGCCCTCGGAGAGGGAATAGGCGGTATGGGTGCGGAGATGAATGAAAATGGTCGGGGCTCCGGCGTTAACAGGGTCAAGGGGCCTCTGCCCCTTGCGGGGGTGTCGGGGGCAGCGCCCCTGACCAGGGCGTAAGCCCAGACCCAAGCCCACCCACCCGACAAACCCTACCATCCTTACCCTGATGCATCAGGGTAAGGA
>JAVBJO010000147.1:0-17265 GCA_031546925.1 Rhodospirillaceae bacterium | reverse complement strand
TCCTTACCCTGATGCATCAGGGTAAGGATGGTAGGGTTTGTCGGGTGGGTGGGCTTGGGTCTGGGCTTACGCCCTGGTCAGGGGCGCTGCCCCCGACACCCCCGCAAGGGGCAGAGGCCCCTTGACCCTGTTAACGCCGGATCGCCGCATCAATTTCCTTCTCCAACGCATCTTTCTCTCTCCGCAACGCCTCCACTCTGGCCGTCTTTTCCGCATCCCCACTGAAGCTATCATTCTGGGCCAAGGCGGCCTGGTTCTCCAAGTCCTGGAGCTGCTGGGCCAAGCGCCCTTTTTCCGTCTTTGCGCCGGCCAGCTTCGCCTTCATCCCACGCAAATTCTGCTGGAGGCCAGCAAGCTTCGCCTCGGACTGGCTCCGCTGGGCTCCCACCGCCTGTTGTTGGGCCTGCACTCTCTGCAACTCTCTTTGTTTTTGCAGGTTCTGATCCTGAACATCTTCCAGATTTTTCTGCCGTTCCTGCAAGCGCCGATCATAGGTTCCGTCTGAGGTATTTTTAAGCCCGGAGAGGAATCCGCCTTTTGAGGGATCGTCTGATGTTGTGCACCCTGCGATGGATACCATCAGCGAGGCGAGGACTAGAAACCGAGACGCAAGCAACATGATATTTCCTCTATTTCGTTAATCAACCGACACGAGACACATTCCGCCGAGAAACGAGACTATTCAGCTCTCCTTCAAGCTGGCCAACCTGTTTTTTCAAGGTCTCCATCTCCTGGTTCATAGCAGCGTCTTGTTGACGTGTCCCTCTTCCTTGGGTTTTGAGCTGGGCCATGGCGTACTGCTGTTGTTTTTCCCGAACTCCAGACAAGAGTTTCTCGATCGCTTCCTTGTTCGAATCGACCCGAGCCATTTCACTCTTAGCCTGAGAGAGAGAGATTGCCCCAGAAGCGAGTTGTTTATCGATCTGATCAATCTTTCGCTTATTATCGGCCACGACGTTATGGGCACTGGAAATTGCCGAGGCCAGGTTCTGATTGTCAACGCGAACATCCTTGACCATGGCGTCGAGTTGCATTTCCCGTGTGGCGTATTTTTCCTGTTTATTGGCGATGTAGACCCCGGCCCCCCCTCCGAGGGCGGCTCCTCCGGCACATCCGATGGCGGCTCCTTGCCCCATGTTGTTCTTACCGCTGAGCAATAGCCCGCCGATAGTACCGAGGATACACCCGATTAGGGCTCCTTCTCCGATAGTCTCATTGTAGGAAGAGGCCATCTCTCGCAGTTTTCGTTCTTCTGGGCTGAGATTGGGATCATCCAATCCTTGAGCACAAGCCGACAGCATCACGCTGGCGGCCAATGCGAAGGCAATATTCTTCCTCAACAACTGCTTCATGGCGTCCCCCTAGATGGATGCAAAGCGGCCAACTACATTTTTTTCCATTCGTCGATCCAGCGTTCTCGGCTGACCTTTCGGCTCGCTCGATAGGCGGAGATGTGTTCGACGTGACGATCAACAAAGGGGATCACAGAGTCCAATCCCAAATTTTTCAGTTCCACGGCCAGGATATCGCGCTGCCGTTTCAAGGTATCTTCGCTGAAATCCTCGGCGGTGTGAATGAGCGTGTCGGCATAATAACGCAAATTATCGTCAAGAATCGCTTGTTCCCGCTCTGCCTGCTCCCTAAAGCTGAGGGTCCGGGCATCATTGGGTGCAGAGTTCTGTCGATTTTTGTAAATCTGCACCAAGGTCTCCACGGCCTTGCCATCATCACTGAGTTTCCGCCCAAGGAAAGCCCCCAACCGCAGGGAAGTCTTGGCAGAGCGGTCTCTTTGCTCGTCCCGGCTAGCGATATTGGCCCTAATCCCCAATTGCAAGTTCTCCAAGCGCGTCCGCACCTGGGGATCAGAGGTTGCCTTGGCGATGGTTGCCAGCTCCTCCAAGGGATCGCTGCTGGGAGCCCCCAACTCAATCTTCGCGGCTGAAGCGGTGCCCAACTTTCCCCACGCTGCTTGAATGTCCTTCAGCCGCTCCGTCGAGACCAACACGGGTGCCGAGACCACCAGGCGAAGCCCTGTGGTCTTACTCCGTCGAGGTCCCTCCGCATCATAGAACGGAACTTCTTGGCGATAGGACACGCGAATATCCTGACCAGAGGTCAAATAATTCCCCCCCCGCACCACGAATCCCCCCGCCTGCCCGTGGGAGCGATCCAGCTTATTCAAGCGGAACGGCTCCAGGGTAATCTCATCAAGATTGCCCAGCATGTCGTGCAATCCCAAGGCATTCGGCTGCAACAACCCCGTCAACTGAGGCTTCCCATTGGCCGACTGCGTTCCGGCGAACCACACGCTCCGCGCCAAACCCTCTCCGCCTCCAGGAATGCGCTCGTTAAAGTCGGCGGGAGAAACCTTCAACCCACCCCGGGCGGCGAACTCCCATTCCACCTCGGTGGGGAGACGAACATAGCCCCGTTCCTCCTCATCCTTGGGGAGCTTGTCGGCAGCATTTTTTCTCAACCAAGTGCTGTACTTGTCGGCAAAAACCACCCCGTCGATCCACCCCACCGCCCCCTGCGCCAGCCGCTTCCCTATGCCGGGTGTGGGGCAAGCCTCATTCATCACTGCCTCGTATTGAAGCTGGGAAACCTCATACTTCCCCATCAGGAACGCACGTTGTCCCTTCCCTTCGGGAAAACTCCCGGCGATGGTGGCGGGATGAGCGGCCTCGGCAAACTCCTTGCCATCTTCCCCTCCCCCTACGGTAATTTGGTAGTCGGCGAGTGGACCATCCGAGGGTACGGCAACGCTGCGAAAGACCATGCTCCCGTTACAGGGCATGGGCAACACCACATCTGCCTCTGTCGGCTTAGGGTTGAAGAACTTTTCCTCCCACCCTTGAGGCTCTGCCGCCCTCACTGGAGATGCAAACAAAGCCGCAGCCACGAGAACGACACCACGGGCTCTTTGCCGGTTACACCACGTTCCCATCATAACTCCGATGGCTCATTATCAGTAATAAATGCATATCCTATAAAAATTATATTACACTTTTTCTTTAATTTTTATGACATCATACCTCTCCGCAGTCTCCTTGATGCGATTTGCATACATAAATAAATCGTCAATAACCTCTATTGGAATTTTTTCCTCGTTTTTATCACTATCGAATAGACCGACATACCAAGGTTTATGGTTAAAATACAACCTACATATAGGCTTACGATTATTGTCATCTAATAATATTGCACAATAAACCTTGCCGTCGCGCATAAATACACGACTAACTTTTATCGTCTCTCGTACAATAGCGCGAACAATTTGATAACCTTCAATCTCATCTTCAGTTGTAACAATGCCTTCTGCCTTGCAACCATTTTCTGGAGAGGATTGAAGTATGTTTGCGCTTTCCTCTCTCGATATCTCTGGAGCAGGCAGGGCCGTCATCGTTGCCCCATCTATTGCCGATGAGAGGCGCTGGTTGACCATTTCCCTAATCGTATCTTTCATAGCCTTCTGGATCAGAGAGCCAAATCTTGAAAGAACAGTCTCCGTAATTCTACGTTCATAAACCCTAGCAATAAGAAGACGCATAATATTTTCTGATGGATTTTCAATCTCATTAGAAATTTCTCTCATCAGAAGTGAACTATATTTAAGATCGCTCGCTGTTTCTAGAATGGAAGCGATATCGAAATTTTTAGATGTGAATTTTTTTAGCTCATCAATTTGTGCTGGTCTATAGTTAAGCATATCAAACTCGAAAAATGGCCTAGCGTCCATCTTATTTGGCTGCTCAAGGTCTGTAAAAAACCAATAAATAATACCATTTGTTAGGATGCTAAATCTAGCATCGGTTACTGAAAAATAACGGTAAAGCTGAGACACATGATCGACAGAAAGAGATGACATGCATGGCTTGCACTCAATAAGTATAGAAACTTTACCATCAAATTTTATAGCATAGTCAACCTTTTCTCCTTTTTTTAATCCAACATCAGCAGTAAATTCAGGAACGACTATCTCTGGGTCAAAAATATCATACCCTAAATCTCGAATAAAAGGCATAATAAATGCATTTTTTGTCGCCTCTTCAGTCTCGATAATAGCTTTCTGCTTAGCGATACGTTGAGCAAGTGCTGCAATTTTATCGGAAAGATCCATTTTAAGATACCCCTTTGTCAATTTATCCTAAGAGATTATTCCATTTCTACAAGACAAATTTCAGACAAAAAAAGCAAAGGCGAGGGGGTCTCCTCGCCTTTGTTTCTCATTCAGTCTAGAATTCTGCCCAATCATTGTTGTTCTGAGGGGCAGCCGGTTTCGGCTTAGGAGCCGATATGGGCTTTGGTTTGGGGGCCATGGGCTTCGCCATCGGTTTGGATGCCGGACGCGCCGAGGAAGTGTGCGAAGAAGGGGCATGACTTCCGCCCCGTCCCGCCGAACGCGCAACGGCTCCACCCGTATGGAAGAACTCCATCTGGGTGTTGAGTTCCCGGGATTGCTCGGCCAAGGCATGAGCCGCAGCGGTGGACTCTTCCACCAAGGCGGCGTTTTGCTGGGTCATTTCGTCCATCTGCGTGACGGCGGCATTGACTTGATCAATCCCGGCGGCCTGCTCGCTGGAAGCGGCGGCAATCTCGGCCACGATATCGGCGACGCGGCGCACCCCGCTCAGGATGTCGTCCAGCGTCCGCCCCGCTCCCTTCACCAGATCGACGCCTGAACGCACCTGAGTCGAGCTTTCCGAGATCAGCGCCTTAATCTCCTTAGAGGCCTGAGCCGAACGCTGTGCCAAATGCCGCACTTCTTGCGCGACCACGGCGAAGCCTTTACCGGCGTCTCCCGCCCGAGCCGCCTCGACCGCCGCGTTCAACGCCAGCAGGTTGGTCTGGAAGGCGATTTCGTCGATCAACCCGACGATATCCTCGATCTTCTGGCTGGAACTTTCGATCCGGCCCATGGCGGTAATGGCATCATTCACCACCTGCCCACCCGAGGTGGCCGTCTCCCGGGCCGTGGCCGCCAATTGGTTGGCCTGCTGAGCATTGGTTGCGTTCTGACGCACGGTGGCCGCCAGTTCTTCCATGGAGGCTGCCGTCTCTTCCAGCGCAGCAGCCTGCTGCTCGGAGCGTTCCGACAGATCTTGGCTTCCGGCGGATACTTCCGAAGCAGCGGAACCAATCTGGCTGGCAGAGGCGTTGATGCTATTGACAATCTCCAGCAACTGCTCGGCGGTACGGTTCACGTCGTTCTTCAATTGGCCGAACACGCCACCGTAAGCCCCATCAATACGCTGGGTGAGATCGCCCCCCGCCACGGAAGACAACACTTTGGCCACATCGGTCAGGGCAACGTTGGTCAAGCGAACCAGATTGTTGACACCCTCGCACAGGCTGAGCAGGAAACCATCCTTACCCGACAGATCAATGCGCCGACTCATGTCACCCTCTGACGCCGCCTTGGCAACTTCGGCGACTTCGGTCACGATGGCAGCCTCGCGCTTGCGTTGAGCTTCTTCTTCCCGAGCCCGCGCAGCCCGAGCGGCCTCTGCCTCTTCCTCCATGCGCACTTTTTCGAGGCCGTTCTGCTTGAACACCTGCACGGCCTTGGCCATTTCGCCGATTTCGTCGCTGCGCTCCAAGGCGGGAACGACGGTATCGAGCTTGCCCCCGGCCAGCTCTCCCATGGCACGAGTCATGCTGAAGATGGGACCAAGGATCGAACGCGCAATGATGAACGCCAGCAACATGCCAATCAGAAGAGCACACGCCCCCACCACCGTGGTCAGGAACGAGGTGGACTCAACGGTCGAGGAAATGTTTTTCTGTGTTCCATCCAGCTCCAGCATGCCAGAGTCGCGCAATTTTTCACTTGCAGCGGCAAAAGCCAGACCATGTGGAGGAAGCTTGTTGTTAAAATGATCTTCTATGCTCTGAACATTCGTATGAAGATCGTTGATCCCCTTGCTATAGGCAGGCAACAGACCAATGATATTCTGAAGATTTACCCGATACGCAACATTCGTCTCTGTCCCCAGCCATTCCTTGAAGCTGGTCTGAAGAGAGGTCATGGAAGCACTCGCGCCGTCCATCCGCTTCTCATCCCCGAGAGCAACGTAGCCCATCACGGAAAGTCGCACGAGGCTGATCTGATTGGACAGCGTTGCTGCGCGAGCCGCCACTTCCCAATCCTGGGCAGCCGTTGATGCAGCCGCCAAGGAACTCAGTTCCTTGATTATTTTCTCACCGATTGCAGCCATCTCAAGGACACGAGTATCACGCTCCATGCGAAGTTTGGCTGCATCAAAAAATAAATTTACATATATAGAGAGTTCTTTCTGCATCTCTTCAAAGGTTTTCTTATCACTCTCTGATGCATTTTTTGACAATACCTTAATTTTTTCATCGATATCGCGAGAGATATTCTTAACGTCGTCAACAAACGATTGCTTTGGATCAGACCGGAAGGTGGCTGCCTGGCGCCGAATCAGGATCCCTTGGCTGTTCAAATTCAAAATCGAAACGACGTCGCTGGTGGTGCCCCCTCCATTTTCCACGTCCGCGCTGATAGAGCGCAATTTCAGCACAGCAAAGACCGATACGGCCAGGAGGAAGACCAAAAGGATCCCGAATCCCCCAAATATCCTCTGTTTAACGGTGACCCCAGCAGCCATTTTCTTTACCCTCGCAAAAGATCTCGACCTTCACGTGACGAGAAGAGCCGGAGATGACTTAGTACATCTCAAACGAGAAGGATACAATGATAAAAGCCCAAAATGCCCCCCTCTCCGTCAGAGATCGCGTAGACTCTGAGCCGGGTCGATGCGTGAAGCGCGGTAGCCCCCTCCCCCCGAGGCCAACAGAGCTAATAAAACCGTAAAGAGTACTCCCAAACCGGCATCGCGCGGTAACAAGCGGCAGACAAATTCCTCTTGGGCCAGGTTGGACGCCAGGGCGGCATTGAACACGACGGCAACGACGGCGTAAGTCGCAAGGGAGATCAGGGCTCCAGCCACCGCCACCAAGACGGCCCGACCGGCGGGGAACAGCGCCACCGCGAGACCCGGAAACCCCAACAGACGCATCAAGGCCAAGTCGCGATTTTTCCGCTCCACATCAGCCCACAAACTCACTGCCAGGGAGAGGAGAAAGCCGATGATGGCGATGCCCGCAATAACTTGGAAGAGAAACGAGAGAACGCGATCAAGCGCCTTGACGGTTGCAATTTCGGCACTTCTCGTCCTGACCTCCAAACCCAAGCCCCGTAAGTGGTCGGCCACGCCCTCCACGTCGTCCAGCCCGCGCGCGAACAGCCGTGCCGAGGCGAAAGCCCGCTCCGTGGTGGGCACGGGGGAGCCTTGGCTGATTCCCAGGGCGGGAACGGCGTAACCGTCGCGAAAATCCTCTACCGCCACCAGGAGGGAAAGCGGCACGAACACGGCATCGCGGCCAAACCGCGCCTCGGGCAGGATTCCCGCCACGACTCCGTTCCAACGCGCGACCTGTCTTTCCCCCTCCACCACGCGGGCGACGATGCTGCGGACCGTCCCGCCGACCTCGACCTGGAGTTGCCGGGCGGCGGAGTGCGACAACAAAACCTCCCCAGCGCCAAGGGGAGTCGCCTTGGCCTCCTTCGTCAGAGGATCGTTGGGCGCGGTGGGCACCATCTCCAGCCCCGAGAGCGCCCGTCCCTCCGCCCCCTGCAGGTCCACGGTAGCGGCCAAGGAGCGAGTCCGCCCAACAATGAACCCCACATCGGGACGCTTCGCCATCTGTTCGAACCACGCCCGCTCGAAACGGGCATTCCCCACCAGCACCACCTCCAGATTGATGGGATCGGCGAGCAGACGCTGTTGCAGGGCGGCGACGATGCCGGATTTAAGCCCGAACAACACCAAAAGCGGCGTCAACACGGCGGCAAGCGCCAAGATCTGGCAGGTGGAGACGCGCCATTCATGCAGGAAGTCCCGCCAAGTCAACCATAACGCCAGGCGCAACGACGAAGGTCGAGAGGCCAGGCGCAACGACGAAGGTCGAGAGGAAGGAGGGGGAGGCTCGGTTGGATTCATTTCAGCCTCGGAAACGTGTGACGGGACCGGTGGTGCCGGAGACTCCCTCGGCTTCGATCCGCCGCAAGCCGAACCCTTCCAGCAAGGGCCAGTCATGGCTGACCACCACCAAGGCGATCTTCAAGACGTGGACCAATTCCATCAGCAAGCCCAACACGTCATGCGCCTTGGCGGGATCGAGAGCGGCTGTCGGCTCGTCGGCCAGCAACAAGGCAGGGCCGTGGGCCAAGGCTCGGGCAATGGCCACCCGTTGACGCTCGCCGATGGATAGGGTCTTGGGTTTGCGATCCAGCAGACCGCCCAACCCCAACGTCTCCACCAGAGCGAGAAGGTGCGTCCCAGGCGCTCGCCGCCCCAGGAGGTCAAGGGATAAGGCGATGTTCTCTCTGACCGAGAGAAACGGCAGCAATCCTCCGGTTTGCAGGACATAGCCGATGCTTTCCGCGCGGACTCCCGCCAGACGATCCAGGGATCCCTTGCGCCACAGGGGTGCCATGTCGGCTGAAATCCCCCCCAGGGTGTAGCGGAATGTGTCAACCGAGGTAGGCCGTCGCACCAATCCCAAAATGTCCAACAATGTGCTTTTACCGCAACCACTCGGCCCAGTGATGGCGATGGCCTCGCCGGGGAACAGGGTCAACTCCGGCACTTCCAACCGGAAAGCAGAAGGCCCCTCTCCGTGTTGACAAACGAGACCCGCCAAATCAAGCAAAGACCCTTCCATGGGGGCGACGTTACGGGAGGGCGTCGAGGGGCACGGGATAGACTGTCTCTCCCGGATCAGCCCCGTTATCAAGGGCGACCCACCGCCCCGTATCATCGTGATAAAGCTGATATAACCTTAGCTTCCGCTCGATTTCATCCAGAAAGGCCTGTTGCTGGCCGATGCTCCAGCTCGACCAGGTTTGCTGGTCGATATCCAAGACCTTACTGCGATAGGGCAACCCGTCGAGATATTCCCCCATCAATCCGAGATCCGCCAACTTTACTGCATTGGGACTGGTCACCGCGTTGGGATCACGACTGAGCACCGCTGCCGCTGATTGCAGCTTGGCGAAAAAACTCGCGGGGGAAAGCTGTGCCGCCTGCCCGGCTTCGGAGATGCTCCGGAGCACCTGACGCATGTCGCTGAGTTGATTCTTGGTCAAGAGAACGCGCACTTCGGTCGTCGCGACCTCCGGCTTGACGAGATCCCGATCCGCGATCCAGGCGCTGAACAAAGGCGGAGGCCTGGTTCCCTCCACCCGTCCCAGATAGGCCAACTGCATGGCGTGTCCCAACAAAGCGGCATCCTCGCGCAGGCGACGATCTTGCTCCTTGGCCTGTTCCTTGCCCTGTTCCTTGGCGAGATCTTTGGTTGGGGAAGCAACGGCCTCGTCCACCCCCGCAGCACTCCCCGCCACCTTTTCGCCCCGATAGGCGGCACCGACTTGCTCGACGATGGCATCGCCCAAACGATCCACCATCTGTCCGAAACGCTCCACCGAACCGGCATCCACCGGATAATACAGCGGGGCGGACAGCAAGGGATGGCTCGACAGAACAGTATATTGAGCCTCTGCCTCGGCGTGGTTTTTCTTTCCCTCTGGAGTCTTCAGATGGAGGGTGTAAATGGCCACGCCGCGATGCAAGGCCTCAAGACGCACCTGCTCCGCATCAAGCTTGGTGGAGGACAAGGGATCGTTCCCGCGCAAAGCCCCAGCATCGGTGATCAACACCACATAGCGCCCCCCGAATTGGGTCCAGGGAATGGTTTCCAGGGCGGTCATCACGCCGGCGTAGGAATCCTCGCTGAAGCGGGCAGAGGAAACTGTCGCCTCCTTTAGATCGGCGACCTTGGCGAGAAAATCGGCACCATCCTTCACCTGGGAGGGATCAGCGTACATCTTCGAAGTGTATTCAATCCCAGGCGTAGCCTGCACATTGGAGCGAAATGCCACCATGCCGAACTTGACTTGGTTGAGCAGCCCAGCCTTGTCGATTCGACCATAAATTCCGTGCACAGCCTCGCGGATCCGCTTGATGTACGGCCCCATGGAGACAGTAGCATCCACCACGAAAACCACCGAGGCATTGAAATTGCGCAAAAGATTGGCCTTTTCCGGCTCTTTCTTTTCCGGCTCCGGCTCACCTTGGGCGGTGATGGAGGCAATCTGAAGCACGCGCATCCGATGTCCAGCGGCGGAAAAAGCCTCCTCGGCGTCGAGAATAGGCAACAGGTAGAACTGTTTCGTGATGTCGATGTAATTTTCCGGCTCAATGGAGACCACTCGAGGATCCCCTTGTCCCCCACCAACGGCGCTCCGCAAGGCGGTCAAAGCGGCGGCAGGCTGATCCTGTTCCACCATCGCCATCAGGTCTTTCTTTTCCTTGAACAGTAAGGCTCGCTCCCGCCCGGCGGGATTGGTGAAGGCCAAAGCCATTTGCTGCTTCCAAGGCAGGGTAAAGCCGCTGCCCAGCCATCCATCGACCTTTCCCTTGGTCGTCAACCCCACCTCAAGCCACTCTTCCCCGTTCACGGCCTTGCGACCGTAAACATAAAAGCGAGTCAAAGCCGGCTGAGGTGTCCCCGTACCGTCTCCAGGATCACGCTTCAGCACAGCACCGGGACGAGACAGGACACGCTGGTAAAGGGTTTTCTTGCCCTCCATGAGCAAGGGTAGCCGCTCGGCGGCGAAGGCTGCGCCCGGCAGAGCGCACACCGCCGCTGCCCAGACCGTGGAGAGAAGAATCGTCCTGCGGTTCATTTCAGCTTCTCCAGGACGGCCTTGGCCTCGGCATCTCCGGCGTCGGCGGCCTTTTTGAGCCACGCCAGCCCCTTCTCCCGCCCCGGTCCCGAGGACTCCCTGCGCACCATGACTTTTCCCAACAGACGCTGTGCCTCGGCGGTGTTGCCCTGGACAGCAATCTCGTACCAATAGGCCGCGGTCTCATCGTCGGCCTGAGGGAGCGGACTGGTCTTGGCGCTCCAGGTCTCGCTATCGTACATGCGCCCCAAGGCGAGCGCCGCCTGGGGGTTGCCAGTGCGAGCGGCATAGCGGTAAATCAGCATGGACAGATCGGGTTTTCCCCCTTCTGCCAATTTCCGCGCTTCCTCAAGGGCTACCTTGGCATCAGGCACCGTCTTCAGGAAGGTATCGACCTCCGGCAGTGTGCCCATTGACGGGGATGCGGGAGCAGGTGGGAGAATCGGAACCGCAGGTGCGGCTACGACCTCAGGAGGTTTTTCCGCTTTCTTCTCGGCAAAAAACGCAAAATAGACCCCGGCCCCCACCCCTGCGGCAACCAGAAGCCCAACCCCTGTCGCCACGAGAACCATCAGCGGAGACTTCGGCTCCTCCGATACGGGAGGGCGGTTGGGTGGAGGCTCCACCACAACCGGCACCTCCTCCGGGAGAAGAGGTTCAGGAACAGGCTCCGCCACAGGAGCGGCCCTCACCCCGGCGGCATAGGAAGGCTGCATCTTAAAATTGGTCAAACGGATGCGCCCGCTCTCTTCGCCCATCTTTGCCGAAACGAGAAAAGCAACCTTATGGGACTGCTCGGCCATGGGATCAACCAGATCCGGCCCCAGCGGGAAGACCACACTTTGACCGTCCACTTGCCCCAGAGTCAGAGGATGCCAGACATCCTCAGTGGTCCAATGCTGATTCGGGCCTAGGATCTTCTCGTTCTCTTGATTGCGCTCAATTTGGATCCACACCTCCGGAGAGACGGCTCCCTGGCCGCTGATCCGCAAGAGAGCATGCCCCGGCCCCAGTCCCTGATCGGGAATCATTTCGAATTTCAAAACCATGCCGGTTTATCCCCTGGACCGATTTATCCTCTGGAGACGAGCATCCAGACGCACTTCCTATTCGAAGCGCTTCAGGCTTTCAACATCGCAGGTCACATTTTCAAGGGTGACTCGTTGCTCGGTTAGCATATTAGACAAACTACTCAGGGTGCTATCGATAATTCCCGATTTGACGAATACATCGGCAATTTGGGTAAAGGTCTCGCGGTAACGCGCCATTCCCGCCGCATCCCGTTGCCGTGCCGCAGCGAAGGTTTTGGTCATTGCCGCTACAACGGTCTCGATATCGCCGACCATCATTCGGATCTGTTCCAAGGGTGCACCCCCAGTCCCACTGGCTGAGGCCGTCATAACACGCAATTTTTCCACCGTTCTCCCTAAATCGGCCATTTTCGCCGCGAGCGCATTATCGTTCATGTCAACCGCGTGAAGAAGATCCACCGATCCGCTGCATCCTTCCTCCATAAGGGTGTTTTTGATGCCCTCCATAACGCTCCAGAAATCAATCACCTGGGCGAGAATTTCCTCGATCCGATCTGAGGCACTCAAGTGTGACATCAGGCGAGTGATAATCCCAGAACGCAGTCGATTCAGATTTTTAATTTGATTTAAGCGGGAGCATGTAAAGTAATTTTTAAACTTAGAGTAATAGATCGGAAAATTATCAATAATATCATCACGAAAGTCCTCACCCTCTTGGCATTCGAAAAAGAATATCGATGTCAGGGTCTGATTGATATTGATCCCGAGCAACTCACCAAACGTCGAAAATCCAGCCACTGGAAAATCCCATATTGATGCGCTTGCAAGGAGCTGTAAAGAATTATTGCCTCTTCGCTCGATACAGTCATTCAGAATGGCACCGATGGGCTTTGGTTTTCCTTGAAGAAATATTTCCAAATCCTTACGCGTCTGATCGACAAAATCACTTGCTTTCAAAAGAAAAAGCTCATCCCCCGGCCTAACATCGCAATAGAAAGACATAACACCATTATCATGGTTAATATTCGATATGGAACGTATAAAAATCTCTCCATCCAATTCAACACCGAAGGCATATCCTGGGATAGCACTTGCCAAATTACTTGGTGTCGTTTCTAAAATATAAGATAGCCCCTCAATCGCAGGAATAACTTCACCGCCATAACCCAGAACACTTCTCACGGTCCTTTGGTCAGGGTTGGCCTCAACGACAACAACGGACTTTTCGGTCTTATAAAAATTCTGGCTTTTGAAGATACCGTATCTCTTTCCTGGAGCTAGTTTGATAAAAACAACCACAGCATGATTTTCTATAACATGCTTGCCATCGTGAATGTAGGTCGAGGTCGCCTTGAGGAAATTCCCCGCAGATCCGCCCACAAACAGACAAGGAAAATGGCCCAGTTGATACACGGCCTCGACAAAATAGTTCTCGCACGCTGAAAGGCCATCAACAAAAGTCAAGGCCACGCTGTCGCGAGCATCCAAACGAAAGGGCAAGGAAATCGCCGCCAAGGACTCCGCAATGCGAGCGATCCGTGTATCATGAGGAAGGGGGGTTTCCCCATACCGGATATCGCGGTTATGGAGCGGAATGCTATGAATACTGACATCATGCAGCAAATCCGAGGAGAAAATCTGAAGCACCACCGAGGCTTCCTCAGCGTCTGTCGAACAATACAGGGGATCGGAATCGTTACAGTGGTACAGCTCCCCGGCGGTGGACACCGCGACCACCGGCGTCATTCCCGCCATGCGACGTAACGAGGCCGAGACATCCCAGAAATCCAGATGCGGAGAGACGTAGGCCAAAGCCAGCGCCGCTGGAGTGGCCTCAAAGAGAAAGTCCTGTGCGGACAGATCTGCAAGAGAACCATCGACACGAAGGACACGAATTAACGATGGGGATGGTGTTTCTACACCAAACGTATGAGACGCCATTGCGTTTTACAACTCCATCAGGCCCCTTCTTGGGGCCAACTTCAGCGCAATGGGCATACTAGCCGAAAGGGAGGGAATTTGCATCAAATTTTATGCATTTATGACGAAATTTTATGCGAATTTTCCCTGCAAAATATACCTATAGTTTCCCTGCGGGGGAGGTTCTTTTTAATGATCCTAATGCCTTAGAGCGATCAGCGAGGAGGTTTGCGGCCTCCCCGCCGGTTAGAGAGCCCTGTCCAGATCAGTTCCTCGTATTCCGAGAAAGATAGGCCTTTAACTCTTCTTCGGCTTTGAGCATTTTCCCTTTTTCGGTCTCCATGGCCTTCAGGAGGGCACTAATACGGTCCTCCTGCTCTCCCATTTGCTTGAGATAGCGTTTTTGCAGATCGCTTCCGTTGGGAACCCTCTCCAGGTTGGAACGGATCCGCTCCTGTTCCGACAAGATGGTGTCGCGCTGATCATTCAGGGCAATCAGGGCCGCCTCGGCATCCATTCTTTGCTTATTTATCTCGGCGATTTTCACGAACAGGTCTTTGGTTGCCTGATTGGCGGCACTGCCTATGTTCGTTTCCTGTAAGAGCGCTGCGGAGGAAAGAACTTGGTCAAACGCCCAGACGTCTTTGTTGACGGTTTCCGTCACGATTTTCAGCATGTCTTCCTTCTTTGCCTCCAAGGGATACCGGAGACGATAGCCGTTCGCCACCAAGGAAATACCGCTGCTATCGGGTTTGGGTTCGATCAAGGTTTCCTGGTAGCCTCGGGGAAAATCGATCACCACCACGCGCTTTTCTGGAGCAGAGGACTTCAACCTGAAGGTTCGCGTTCGTTGCGTTTTATGGACTAGATGAAGCGTCCCATCAACCACACTGGCTGAAATTTGGCTGGTTGCGGCAACCGGCTCGGCCAAGACTCGAACGTTCAGATCCGCGCCGAAGCCCACCAACCGCTTTTCTCCTGCCGGAAGAGCCCCGATCCGCCCATCCCCCAGATAGCTTGACGCGCCGCTCTCGTCGTAGAAGGTAATAGCCCCCGGAGGCAAGCCCGTCGCAGAGGTGTTAGCGACCTCCACCGCGATGACCGGCTTGTTTCCCTCCAGAAGGGTATGACGCACGGCGGGAATATCCAGATCGAGGATCGGCACCATGAGCGACTGCCCGGAGGAAAGCGTCTGATGCTGGGGCAGCTTCAGCACGATCTGGCTTTGGCTTTCCGATGCTGCGGCTCCCGCCAGGGGAGCTGACTCCTCAAGACTTTGGTCCCTTTCCAGCATCTCCGCCTGCATCATCATAGACTTCCGATCCCATTGGCCTTCGGCTTCCATGGGAGCCGGCGCAGAGTGCGCTCTTGGAGAAGCGGCTGGCGCGATACCGGAAAGCTTCCCCATCATGCCACCCTTGGCGCGTTCGTCTGCGCCCATCTCGCCCTGATCCACCACGGGCAGCATCCGGTTCGGCGTCTCTACCGGAACGATGGGACGATCCGTGTAGTAGGCTTGATACAACGGTTGCCGGAAGGTTACCGGATTTCCGGAAAGCAGACTCAGCTCGACATTATCCCAGTTCTGACCACTGGTGTTCTCCAGAATGGCCCAGCCCTGGAGCCGAGCCTGATCATTCTTCCCCAATCGGACCCGATAAGCCGTCTTCCAGATGGGTGCATCCACCACATAGCCGATCCGAACCATGCGAGTCCCTTCTCCTGGCAGCACGATATCCACCTGCCGCGGACCATTTTCCCGCGCCGCAGCAGAGATTTCCAACGCTCGGGACAATTGCTGACGGAGTTTCTCGTTCTCGAAACGCAAGGTATCGATATCCTGGAGAATGGCCTGTTTCAGCCCCTCCTTCGTCAGGATCCCGATTCGGTGCTGGGTGGTCATGCCGCGGTTGTCGGGCAGAGAGATCGCCTCCTCCTCCACCCACATCAACTTTCCTTTGATTTGAGCCGGCCCCTCTAGGGAGACCTCGGCTCCCGCCAGCTCCCTGAGCAACTGGGTGGAAGAATGAAGGGCTGCCGGGGAGAAGGGGAAATCACGGAAGCTGCGGCTTAAGGGTTCGCTGCCCGGCAGGCGCACCGAGACGCTGCTTTGCTTCGCCCCCTCGATCACCAGACTCTTCAAGACATCGTCAATCTGATCCTTGGGAACCGTCAGCGTTAGCGTCGTGTCTCCCTCAATGCTGGCTTCGTGCTCGAAGTAGCCAAGCCCCGCGCTTGATAAGGCAACCCGTTTCAACGGCGGCACAGTTTCCGCCTGCAAAGACGACAGCGGTACCAGGAGAGCACAAGCGGCACAGGTGGCAATAAGCCGGGGGTCAGGCATCGTAGGGCATCCTCTATTCTTCCATGATCACCCGCAGAGGCTATAGGAAAAAGGAAAAGCTCGCTACCGTTCTTCGTGTGGCATTTCTTCTTGCTTCTTCAGCAGGAGGAAAAGCAATCCACCGGGGAGGACCGTCAACATAGACACCAGTCCAAACACAATGGACAACACCAAAGCCGCCTCGTTACTGACATCCACGTAACCGAACGCCGTCACCATGGCGGCCTCGCGCACGCCCCAACCGGAAATCGACAGGGGCAAGGTCATGACGAGGATGACCGGTGGAACCAAAACCAGGCAATCGAGGAAATGAACGTTTAAATCCAGACCCATCGCCAGAACATAAATCACAAGAGAAAGGTTTACATGCCCAGCGATAGAAAAAATAAGAAGACCAATGTTCCAGCGTGGATTCAAAAAAACTACACGTGAATCTCTTGCAGTAGTCACAAAGCCGCGAAGCCATCCCTCTCGCAACCACGGTGGCAAGCGATCAAGATAACATAGAACCAAAATTCCTACGACCCCTCCCAGCAAAAGCAGGGGGAAAACCCAACTCCCCGGCAGTTCTGGAACACGCTGCTGCAGAATCGGCTGTGTCACGCAAACCAAGAGAACCAAGCTGATAACTGTGATCGCGCGCTCGAAAAAAACTGAATGAATCGATGTCGCTAAAGGAACGCCCGATTTTCGCGAGAGCCACATACGGACCATATCACTACCGATCGCACCCGGTAGGATAAGCAAAAAAAACAAGCTCACCAAATAAATCGTGCTGATCGTTCCCCATCGCACCATGCTCGATAACGCACGGAGAATAAGGCCCCAACGTAGAGTCCCATGAATAATTTGGAGGAACATCAGTAGGATAGACAAGACCAACATTCCTGGATCAATGTTTTTCGCATGTTCCCAGGCGGACGCGAGATCCGTGTTCGAAAGAACCCAGGCGATCAATCCAACGGACAACCCACCCTTCGCCAGCAGCAGGAGCCAACGCTTCACCTTATACTCCGTAATCGTGGGATGTTAGAACCGGTTGGAACGGGTATGAGTCGGGGTCAAGGGGCCCTGCCCCTTGCGGGGGTGTCGGGGGCAGCGCCCCTGACCAGGGCGTAAGCCCATGAACCCATCCGTCCGACCAACCCCAGCACCCTTACCCTGATGCATCAGGGTAAGGGTGCTGGGGTTGGTCG
>JAVBJO010000120.1:0-3883 GCA_031546925.1 Rhodospirillaceae bacterium | reverse complement strand
TGTCGGGGGCCTCGGTCCGGGCGGGGGTGGGGGCGGCAGCCCCGGCGCAAGCCAAGACCTCCCCGCCCCCCCGACCCCCCAACCAAAAACCCCCGAAATACTCGGGGTTTTTTTGTTGGGGGGTCGGGGGGGATGGAAGGTCTTGGCTTGCGCCGGGGCTGCCGCCCCAACCCCCGCCCGGAGCGATGCCCCGGACCCCCTTTCCTTTCATCAAGGGGACGCGTAAGTTAACCAGGTTGGCGCGTAGTCTTTGTCCGCTTGATTTCCCCACATGGACCAGTTCGGGCGGAGCCCCCGCGCGAACATTTCTAGGAAAGGGCCCGGACTGCACGCCTCAATGATCTCGTATTGCTCGTCGGGTTTGCGCGAGTGCTCCCGTTTCCGAGAGCCCATATAGTTCACCTGGGATCGAGCCGGATCAAGGGTTCGCGCGTTTTTGCCCCGGACGCCGAACAAAAGCAACTCGGTCACGTTGCGGAAGTAAAACCCCACCCCGCGACCGTCGGAGCCCCCGTCCTTGCGCAGCTTATGCCAGACCAGATTGGTCTTGTAGGAGAACCCCCAAGCCGACAGAACCAGCAAGCCCTCGGGCAAGAGCGCGTTCGGCACCCACATGTAAAGATGGGCCACGTCGGTCACGATGCGAGGCACCGGGAGGGCCGCAATCTCCTCCGTGGGCAAGGTTCCGTAGCGGGTCAAACGCCGATGCTCCGGCGCGACTTTTCCCGTCCGGTTGGTGAAACGCCAGGGAGGATCGGCAAGAACCGTGGAAAACTTGGTTTCCCCCGCAAACTGAAGCAAGTTCGCCCCCACATCCTCCATGATTCCTCCCCCCTTTTAAAACTTTACGACAATGGATATTCCGCCAAGGCTTGATATTCCGAGCCCCCGTGCCCCAGGCGACTGCGGAACAAGACGAAGTGATCGACCTCCCAGGGACCGGCGCGGAAGGGCGCGTGTTGCAGCAGAAACTCTTGGACCCGAGGCACCGGGGTTTCCTTCAGTCGCGCCAGAGTCACATGCGGGGTGAATTTCCGTCCCTCGGCGGGGAGGCCTTGGTTTCGCAAGGCGCCCTCAATCTTATTTTGCAGCCGCAGGAGGCCCGGCGCCTTCTCGACCCCCACCCAAAAGGACGAAGAGGCTATTTTCCCGAACGTCCCGAAGCCCTCCAGGCTGAGCTCGAAGCAAGCGACGCGAAGGGTATTCAGTTCCTCGTGAACTTCCTCGGCGAGACCGTTCTCGATCGCGCCGATGAAGCGGAGCGTCAGGTGGAGGTTCCGCGCCTCGGTCCAGCGCGCGCCCGGCAGACCGCCCTTCAAGGCAATAAGCTTCTCCTTGATGTCCAGAGGGAGCCCCAGACCAACAAAAAGCCGAATCATGACCCTGGTTCCAACAGTAAGGACAACCCTGCCGCTTGGCCGAACACTCTTCCCTTGAAGATTTCTCCACGACTGAGGCAGCCAATCAAGGGAATTTTACCCAATACGGCGTCGATCATGGCGGTTTCCTCTCCGGCGGCTCCGAACATGTGGCCGATGCTCGCGGTGTAGAAGGCGGCGCGAATGGCGCGGCCTCGGCATCGCTGCGACAGGTCCTCCAGCATCCGAGCCAGTCCCGCCCGAGCGGTGTTCGGGTCGCGGCAGACAAATTGGAGCGGCTCGCCAACGGCGGGACGTCCCGCCACCGCGAGCCATCCTCGGCGCGGGTCGATGCCGATCAACTCCCTGACCATGTAAGACGTGTCGGAGGCTCCCGCCATGGTGGGCAGGCCGATGTGAATGTACCCGGCGGCTCGTTTCAGGGAACGAGCAATCAAATCGCCCGCGTCTTCCTTGAGAACCTCCACGGCGGGACGATCGTCGAGTCCCATCACGATTCCGTCTTGGGCCGCCGTCACCACGCGAGAGCGGCCAATGGGCGTGCAGCCTTGGGTAATTCCCGTCAGGACGGGAATGGCGCTTGCCATGGCCACGCCGGAGAGGATTTCGGAACGGACTTGCGGACCAGAGGAGACCAGTCCTCCCGCCAAATCGCCAAACGTTTTCCCGGCGCTCGCCACCAGTTCCGCCATGGAGGCGGTCTGCGCATTGCCGTACAACAAGCCGAAGCACGAGGACAACGCTCCTAAATCTGCGCACGAGGCGGCGGGGTCTGCGCCCTCGAAACAGCGGAAGGCACCCTCGGGGAGCATCCCCACCATCAACGAGACCCCATTCTCCGAGGACTCCGCGCCGCAGAAGCCAGGAACCACCGCCCCGACCCAGTGGCGGATCGAGGTGGTGCCGCGCAGGAACGTCAGGATACTCGATAGGTTTTCGCCAAAGCCCTCCGTCACGTAAAGAAAGCCAATATTAGCAGGAATGCCGAGGATCTGCTCGCGACAGGCCTTGGCCGCGAGGCCCCAGTGCGGCGAGTCCGTCCGCACAACTGTGAAGGGAGACGCCACCGCCAGTTTCACCCCCTCTTCTCCTCCGCAGGGGCCGCGCCCCCCATCATCGGAGTCAACATCTCTCGCACCTGAGGCAGGATTCCCTTCACCATCACGCCAACCCCCTCCGCCGTGGGGTGGAGACCATCGGCCTGCAATAGACGGGGATTGCCAATCAGGCCTTCCAGGAAGAACGGATACAGGGGAACGCCGTGACGCTGCGCAAGGCTGGGATAAACATGGTGAAACGCCTCGACGTAAGCCGCGCCGTTGCCTCGGGGGGCCTCCATTCCCACCAGCAAGACCGAAATGTTATCGCGCTTCAGACGCGAGAGAATCGCATCCAGATTTTTCTCCAGGGCGGGGACATCCAAGCCGCGCAAACCATCATTGGCTCCCAGTTCCACAATGGCCGCCTTGGGGCGATCCACCAGAGCCCACTCCAACCGCGCCAAGCCCCCTGCGGAGGTATCTCCCGACACGCCGCTGTTCACCACCGTCACCAGAAGGCCCTCCGCCCGCAAGGCTTTTTCCAGTTGAGCCGGAAAGGAATCCTCCGCCTTCAAGTCATAGCCAGCGGTCAGGGAGTCGCCCAGGGCGAGAATCTGAAAGGAAGACTCTCTCGCCTCCGCCGCGTTGACAAGCATCAGGAATGTGCCATATCCAACCAGGAAAATGCCCGCTCTCGACGCTAAGGATGCCATGTCTCCCTCCTCTGATGCCACGCCCCTCGTCGATGCGCGAGACGTTACCCTCAAATTGGCGAGCTTAGCGGGCGAGGTCAACGTCTTGCGTGGTCTCTCCTTGACAATACAAAGCAACGAGACCATCGGTGTAGTCGGACCCTCCGGCTCCGGAAAGTCGACCCTCCTCATGGCCATCGCCGGACTGGAACGGGTTTCTTCCGGGATCATTACCGTGGGGGGGCGAGATCTCGCCGGGATGAACGAGGATCAACTCGCCAGAATGCGACGCGAAACCATGGGAATCGTTTTTCAGGCCTTCCATCTCATGCCCACCATGACCGCCTTGGAAAACGTCGCGGTGCCCCTGGAATTGCTCGGCAGGAAGGATCCCTTCGCAGCGGCTGAGGCTGAATTAAAGGCCGTCGGGTTGGGGCATCGCTTGGAACACTATCCAACCCAGTTGTCCGGCGGCGAACAACAGCGGGTTGCCTTGGCGCGGGCCTTCGTCAGCAGACCAAAGATCTTACTTGCCGATGAGCCGACCGGGAACCTGGATGGGGAAACGGGGCGGGGGATTGTGGAACTGTTGTTTGGACGGCATGAGAAATATGGGACGGCGTTGATGTTGATTACACATGATCCGGCATTGGCCGAGAGGTGTGGGCGAGTCGTGCGCATGGAGGATGGCCGGATTGTCTCCGAGGGGGTCCGAGAAGGGGTCAAGGGCCCCTGGCCCTTGCGGGGGGTGTCGGGGGGCAGCGCCCCCTGA
>JAVBJO010000039.1:0-6097 GCA_031546925.1 Rhodospirillaceae bacterium | reverse complement strand
TTGGGGGGTCGGGGGGGATGAGCCGTTTGGCTTGCGCCGGGGCTGCCGCCCCAACCCCCGCTTAGGGCGCGATGCCCCGGACCCCCTTTTCTTTCATCGCATGAGGGGGGGGCAAACGCGATTAGACAGCCCTTGACCCATGCGCCTCTCCGACCAATTCCACGATATCGCCCATGATCGAGGTGATATCGTAATTCTTCGGCGTGTAAATCCGCGCACACCCTGCCGCGAGGAGGATTTTTTCGTCCTCGGGCGGGATGATTCCTCCCGCAACCACGGGGATATCGCCCAACCCCACCGCTCGCATTCCTTCCAGGATCTCCGTGATCAAGGAGAGATGGCTGCCGGACAAAATCGAGATTCCCACCACATGAACCCCTTCCTCAAGCGCCGCGTTGACGATTTGCGCCGGGGTAAGGCGAATGCCTTCATAGACCACCTCCATGCCCGCGTCCCGAGCGCGTACCGCGATCTGCTCCGCTCCGTTGGAGTGCCCATCAAGCCCCGGTTTCCCCACCAGGATCTTAATTCTGCGCCCCAGCTTGGTGGAAACCTCCTCCACCCGGGCGCGAACAGCGGCCATCGTATCGCCTCCTCCCTGGACAGCGGCGCGCGCCACACCCGTTGGAGCTCTGTATTCTCCGAAGACGTCGCGCAGGGTTTGTGCCCATTCTCCTCCGGTAACGCCGGCGTGGGCGCAGACGATGGAGGGGGGCATGATGTTGCGTCCCTCTACCGCAGCGGAGCGCAGTTCCGTCAGGGAGGCCTTCACCGCCTCCTGGTTTCGCTCCGCGCGGAAGGCCTGCAAGCGTTCGATCTGCTCTCTTTCGGCAGCCGGATCGACGGTGAGGATGGAGCCCTCGCCCGTGGTGAGGGGACTCGGTTCGGTTTCGGTCCAACGATTGACGCCGACGACGATGTGCTCGCCACTTTCGATAGCGGCCAGCCGCCGCGCATTGGACTCCACCAGGCGTTGTTTCATGTAGCTGGATTCCACGGCGGCGACGGCGCCGCCCATGGTGTCGAGGCGGGCGAGTTCGCCTCGGGCATCTTCCATCAATTGGGCGACTTTGCCCGCGATTTCGGTGGAACCGGCGAAGATATCGCCAAATTCCAGCAGATCCGTTTCATAAGCGACGATTTGTTGCAGGCGCAGGGACCACTGCTGATCCCACGGTCGCGGCAACCCCAAGGCCTCGTTCCACGCTGGAAGTTGAACCGCCCGTGCCCGGGCGTCCTTGGACAGCACCACCGCCATCATCTCCAGCAGGATGCGGTAGACATTGTTTTCGGGTTGCTGCTCGGTTAAGCCCAAAGAGTTGACTTGCACCCCATAGCGGAAGCGTCGCAACTTTTCGTCGGCAATGCCGTACCGATGGAGACAAATGTCATCCCATAAGGCCGAGAAGGCCCTCATTTTGCATAACTCGGTGACGAAACGGATCCCCGCGTTGAGGAAAAAGCTGATACGCCCTACCACTTGAGGAAAATCCTCGGGTGGGACCATAGGGCGCACGGTATCCAAAACGGCGATGGCCGTTGCCAGAGCGTAGGCTAATTCCTGTTCCGGTGTGGCGCCCGCCTCTTGCAGGTGATAGGAGCAAACGTTCATGGGGTTCCACTTGGGAACCTCGCGGTAGGTGAAGGCGATCACGTCGCTGGTGAGCTTCAAGGAGGGCTTGGGGGCGAAGATGTACGTCCCGCGCGAAAGGTACTCCTTGATGATATCGTTCTGGGTGGTCCCATTCAGCGACGACCGCGCCGCACCTTGGGTTTCCGCCGCCGCGATGTACAGAGATAACAGCCACGGTGCCGGGGCATTGATGGTCATGGAGGTGTTCATCCGCTCTAGCGGAATCCCCTCGAACAGGGTTTTCATGTCTCCCAAATGGCAGATGGGCACGCCGACCTTGCCGACCTCGCCTCGCGCCAGAGGATGGTCCGAGTCATATCCCGTCTGGGTTGGCAGATCGAAGGCGACGGAGAGTCCCGTCTGCCCCTTACTCAGATTGGTGCGGAACAAGGCGTTGGAATCCGCCGCGGAGCTATGTCCCGAGTAAGTGCGGAACAGCCAAGGCTTCTCTCTTTCGGCTTTGGGCGGCATATCCACTATCGTTCTCCGTAGCTCTTATTCCAGGGGGCTCGTCCGTCGGAAAGATTGCCAAAATTTCCTAATCCCGACGATCGACGAAATAAACTAACATTTTGTGCATTGCAAAGAAAGCTGAGAAACGTTACAAACCATGAATTATCCTTGCGGCATGTGCGCACGAAGTGTCGCATGAGGCGATTTCCAAGCGAATAACAGGAGTGGTCGGGATGAACGAAACGGCGAAGGTGATCGGTGGCAAGTCGGGCCAAACGATCAAGGATCTCTATGAACTGGGCGAGATTCCGCCCCTCGGACATGTTCCGGCGAAGATGTACGCTTGGTGCATCCGGCGCGAGCGGCACGGCACCCCCGATACCGCCATGCAGGTCGAGGTGGTGGACACCCCCGAGATCGATCCGCACGAAGTGCTGGTGATGGTCATGGCCGCAGGCGTGAATTACAACGGCGTTTGGGCCGCCTTGGGCAAACCCATCTCGCCGTTCGACTATCACAAAGCCAGCTATCACATCGCCGGGTCAGATGCCTCGGGGGTTGTGTGGAAGGTGGGGGCCAAGGTCAAGCGCTGGAAAGTCGGTGACGAGGTCGTTGTGCACTGCAACCAGACCGACGGCGACGACGAGGAATGTAACGGCGGCGACCCGATGAACTCGCCCACCCAGCGGATTTGGGGTTACGAGACGCCGGATGGGTCGTTTGCCCAGTTCGCTCGGGTCCAGGCCCAACAGGTCATGAGCCGCCCGCGCCACCTGAGCTGGGAGGCCAGCGCCTGTTACACCCTGACTCTGGCAACCGCCTACCGCATGCTGTTCGGGCATCGGCCCCACGTGTTGCGCCCGGGGCATAACGTGTTGGTGTGGGGGTCCGCCGGCGGCTTGGGCTCCATGGCCATTCAGTTGATCGCCGTGTCCGGCGCTAATCCCATCGGTATCATCTCCGAGGAGGACAAGCGCGACTTCGTTCTCGGGCTGGGGGCCAAAGGCGTCATCAACCGGAAGGATTTCGATTGCTGGGGCCAGCTCCCCGACGTGGACGGCGATCCTGCGGTTTTCGCCGAGTACATGAAGAAAGTCCGCGCCTTCGGTAAAGCTATCTGGGACATCACCGGCAAAGGCAATGATGTGGACTTCGTGTTCGAACATCCGGGAGAAGCCACTTTCCCGGTCTCGTGCAACGTGGTCAAGCGCGGTGGCATGGTGGTGTTCTGCGCCGGAACCACCGGTTACAACCTGACGTTTGACGCTCGCTTCGTGTGGATGCGGCAAAAGCGTATCCAAGGCAGTCACTTCGCCAACCTGCTCCAGGCCAGCCAGGCCAACCAGTTGGTGATCGAACGCCGCATCGATCCTTGCATGTCCGAGGTGTTCTCGTGGGAAGATATTCCCGCCGCGCACATGAAGATGCTGAGGAACGAGCACAAGCCCGGCAACATGGCCGTGCTGGTCCAGGCCTATAAGCCTGGACGTCACACCATCGAGGATTGTATCGAAGGCGATTGATCCTCCCTGACCAAGGCCTAACCAAGGACGGAGGAGTGTCTCCTCCGTCCCTTTTTTCCCGATCCGAGGGCTCTTTCCATGTCTTTGCTGCTGCCAGATCTTTTTGCCACATGTGCGTCGGCTCTTGAAACGCTACGGGCGTTCCGGGACAAGGCTCGGGCCGCAGTGAGCGCCCTGGTGGGAGAGGGAGGACGGATCGACCCTGCCCTCATGGAGGCCCATCAACAGGCCACCCATGGCTTTGCCTGGTTGAGCACCTATGTGGCCGCCCTGGAGCAGATGCTGGCCTGGGCCAAGCGCCTCGAAGCCGAGGGAACCCTCGGCGAGTTGGAAAACTTGATGCTCCAAGCCGCGTTTGGCGAGTATTGCAGCCAAGTGGCGGGCGGCATCCCCATGAGCCAAGGCGAATTCATCCGCCCCCTGGATATGGGGTTGGCCGAGTCGCCCCACTTCGGCGCGATCCTCGCGGGCAATGCCGCCTCGGTGCGGATGCGCATCGCCGAACTGATCCACGATGGGCAACACTTCGGCGCCTTCGGACTGGAAGACGAAACCCTGACCCTGGTGCGGGAGCAATTTCGTCGCTTCGTCGAGGACGAAGTGGTCCCCCATGCCCACGAGTGGCACTTGCAGGACCAACTCATCCCTATGGGGGTGGTGCAGCAGATTGCGGATCTGGGAGTCTTCGGCCTTACCCTGCCAGAGGAATATGGCGGCCTCGGCATGGGCAAGACCGCCATGTGCGTGGTCACGGAGGAACTCTCCCGAGGCTATATCGGCGTGGGCTCCCTGGGCACGCGCTCGGAAATTGCCGGGGAGTTGATCCGCTTGGGCGGCACCGAAGAGCAGAAACAGGCGTGGCTTCCGGGGATTGCCTCGGGCAAGATCCTGCCAACCGCCGTCTTCACCGAACCCAATACGGGATCCGACTTGGCTTCGCTCCGCACCCGTGCGGTTAAAAGTGGCGATAGCTATAGCATTACCGGCAATAAAACCTGGATTACCCACGCCAGCCGCTCGGATGTGATGACCCTGTTGGTGCGAACCGATCCCTCCAGCACCGACTGGAAAGGGTTGTCCATGTTCCTCGCCCCCAAACCCCGAGGAACCGAACAAGATGCCTTCCCCGCCCCCGGCATGACCGGAGGCGAAATCCGCGTCCTTGGCTATCGGGGCATGAAGGAATACGAACTGGGTTTTGATGGCTTCCAAGTGCCCGCCGCGAACTTGCTCGGCGGAGTCGAGGGGCAGGGGTTCAAACAACTCATGGAAACCTTCGAGTCCGCTCGGATTCAAACGGCGGCGCGAGCGGTGGGGGTGGCTCAGAACGCCCTGGAGACAGGCCTCTCCTATGCTCGGGAAAGAATCCAGTTTGGAAAACCGTTGATCACCTTCCCGCGTGTGGCCTGCAAGATGGCCTGGGCTGCGGTTGAAACCATGATCGCGCGGCAGTTGACCTACTTCGCCGCGCTCCAGAAAGACTCAGGGAAACGCTGCGATATCGAGGCTGGAATGGCCAAACTGCTGGCGGCTCGCGTGGCCTGGAGCAATGCCGACAATGCGCTTCAGGTCCACGGCGGGAATGGCTATGCCGAGGAATATCCCATCAGTCGGATCCTGTGTGACGCGCGGATTCTGAACATTTTCGAGGGCGCAGCGGAGATCCAGGCACAAGTGATTGCGCGGGGTTTGTTGGGGAATCGCGGATAAAGGGTCAAGGGTCAAAGACCCTTGACCCTTTACCGCTTGATTTCCCCCCCTCTTTCCAGGTAGACATATCTGCTGTGGTATTTCCGAGGGAGTAGCCTCCATGATGGTTCGTATTTTCCGCCCGGCGAAGACTGCCATGCAGTCTGGCCGGGGCAACAGCAAGATGTGGGTGCTGGAATACGAACCCGCCGCCCGCAAGGCCGCTGACGCTTTGATGGGTTGGCTGGGGTCCAATGATACCACACAACAATTACGACTGAAATTCGCTACTCAGCAAGAGGCGATTGCCTACGCTAAGCGAAAAGGGTTGGAATATCAGGTGATTGAGCCTGCCTGCAAGAAACCTGTTTCCATCAAGAACTACGCCGATAACTTCCGCTTTGACAAGCTGGAGTTTGGCCGCTTCTAAGCCTGCTGACCCCGTAGCTCAACCGGATAGAGCACCTGCCTTCTAAGCAGGGGGTTGCGTGTTCGAGTCACGCCGGGGTCGCCACACCAAACCCCTGAAAAGGCTCCCTTTTCAGGGGTTTTGCTTTGTGCCCCAGGAGGCTGGCCTCACCGTGGCTAGCGCTATGGCTAGCATTTCAGAGTGACATAGGGAACACCATGGAACGCCAACCACAAAATTTATCCGCCGTGTAGCGGGTTGTGCGTTTTTAGACGGAATTGCCTTCCTTTTTAGATTTGTTTCGGGATGCGAGTCAGAACCTCGCATCCCGAAGGGATCAGTTGGAAATGATGACCTCGCTCACCCGTTTGGTGCCATTCATGCGATAAA
>JAVBJO010000100.1:0-12091 GCA_031546925.1 Rhodospirillaceae bacterium | reverse complement strand
ACCCATGGCGTAGAGCAAAACGGCCAAGGACTTCATCGCTGGCGGCTTGCCTCGCGGTGCGGTGTTCGTGAAGTTGCAGCCACAGGAATGGCAAAGATACCGCTGATGCCCACGCACAAAGCCGCTCTTGACATAATCGCTAGAGTTGCATTTCTTACAGCAAAAATCGCCCATTGCCTTCTCCTCGCTTTCCTCTAAGGCAAAGGCATCAGAAGGCAAATGGTTCCATATATCTTAAGGTAGTACTCTCAATTAAAGTTGAATTCACAAAGGCAGCACGGTGCAAATTTGTACTAATTTATAGTGTATCTTGTTTATAATGTAAAAAATTGAGAGGCTTGTCTTAAATCATATGTCGTAATTCTGGTTGTGACGCCATTTTCATGAATAAAATATAGTAAAAATTAATGAATAATCGTTATTTCAAGAAGTTAAGTCGAATGATTGTTTGAATAATGGTTTCATCTGTGGTCAGAAGTGGTATTTTGTCTTTTCTGCTGACGCGATTTCACGGACAGGCCTCTCCATGGCAAGTTGATAGAGATGAAGTTCTTGTCGGCAGAAAAACCAAGGTTACCTCAAAATCAGAGGACAGGGCGGTTTTCTCTTTGCGGAGCACGCGCGTTAATTTTTCTCCCCTGAGACGGGGTCATCGTGCCAGAGGGGAAGAAGGAACTCCCCTGGCTCGACCCTCAGGATGCGGCAAAAGATGGTGTATTCGTACACATCAAGCCGCCTCTGCATCCGCTCAATCCGGCTGATGAAAGACTGATCTTCGCCGTAGGCGGTTGCCAAATCCCACTGCGTCATACCAAGCTCTTTCCGCCGCTCAATGAGCTTGCGAACGATTTCCTGGTAGGAGGCGGCAAACAGCGATTTGCGTGGCTTCGGCATTGTCACACCATCGCGGGGAGTTTTCAAATAGTGCAAAACTCCCTATTGGTCTCACTTGCCAAAAGTTGTATTCCCTGCACTGAAGTGAAGCACAGCTTGAAAGGCGCATCATGAATTTTACCAAATTTGCGGCCTGCACCCTTGTTGTCTTGGGATGCACCTCCAGCGCCCTGGCTCAAGAGAGTCTCCTCCAGGAAGCATGGCTTTCCGTAGGTGCCAAAGATAGCGATGTAAGCGCAGCGCTGGGATATCGCATGAAATATATTGGTTTTGAGGTTGGATTCCTCAATAACTCAGAATTTAAGGAGGATGTCCTTAAATGGAATGTTCCTCATAATGACTATACTGATCTAGGTACTAAGCGGACCGGCAGCTCATTTGGTATCGATTTGCTTGGGTTTTATGATATAAATGATCGATTTGCCTTGTATGCGGGTCCTGGTGTCTATGCCGAAGGGCGTCAGCATGTGGCTCAGTCCAATGCTACCGGCTGGTACTACGAAGAATCGGACGAGAGCCGAGTGATCGTTGCTGGCTCCGCTGGCATTCACGCGCGCTTGAGCGATAGCGTATTTGCGGGGGTTGGCTACCACACGATCCGGGGTGTCAATGGCAAAATTGGTGTGCGCTTCTAATCACAGCATCCTCGCGTTATACCGTTTGGGACGTCCCCCTTCTCTTTCACCGCAGAGGGACGTTCCAAACGGTATTGGCTGTGAGATCGGCGAGCATTGGCAGCCACCAGCTCGAGTCGGCTGACTGGTGCCTGCACCTTCAGCTGGTCTGTGTCCTATCTACTACAGCTCGAGAGCAATTTTCGCTTATTCAAGAGAGTCTTATAAAAAGAGGCGCTATTTCCCAGACGAGGAAGGTCGCCTCCTGCATGAACCCTTCTTGGGAAACTTTATGATCCGGACCGTACAAACTATAATATAATTTTATTAAGCCTATAAAATATTTTGTCTCATGCGAGGTTTTATTGTTGTCCGTATATTCAATTCGATATTTTTCCGGGGAATAGCCTATATTTTCTGTAAATCTCTTGATTTTGGTCAAATCTCCGCCTTTTCCGCGAAGAGAGACTGACGGAAACGAGCGCAATCCTCGCGAAAAGGGAGAACACGGCGTTCGACACGACGGTATTTTGTGTCTGCCTGTGAGGCTTTCGCGAGGCGGAGCGGAACCAGAGAGAGAATTTGAGAATTCCCCACCCCACCTGCGGGGTTCCGTTATCGAAAATGTACCGTTAGAGGCCCTCTCTTTAGAGGGAGAGGGCCTCTTGGTACAGTTTTTACTTCGACGGCTTCATCATATCGGGCTTCATCATGTGACCGTCGTCCTTCTTCATCTCAGGCTTCATCATGCCGCCTTCTTCCTTCTTCATCTCGGGCTTCATCATACCGCCAGCCTCAGCAGCGTAAGCGCCAGTGGTAAATATCGAGAGGGCAACAACGAGAATTGAGAGTTTCATTATGGTTGTCCTTAAAGGAGGCCTTTGCGATGATCGCATCAGCCAGAACCCCCCGCCTTTCGCATCCTATTTGAAAAAAATCTCTCGGGCAATATGGATGTGGGGTTACGAAATAATGGCAGAATTTAGGCAATTATAAAACTCCAATGAGATGAAGTGTAGCGCGTTGATCTGCTGCAATTGACGAGATGTTGTAAATTTATAGTATATTTTTATTTAAGATGAAAAATACATATATTAAATTTATGTTTGATATTGAGGAATACCATTTTTGATACTGCCTCTAAAAACAAGTCTATAACTTTTGGGGATTTTCCTAATTTTGGGCCATTCGTGCCCTCTTTCGTCCAGGAGGGGATTGGAAGGCTCTGGAGCGGTTCCCACGAATAGGGGGCATGAAACCCGTAGAAAAGTGATTCCTGAATGCGGCGCTTCGTTCCTCCGGCGGCTTTTGTCCTGGCTCATCTTCCGGCTGTGGCTTTGGCCGGAGAGCCCAAGGCCTGGGAGATTGGCTTTCAGACTCCGGCCTCTCCGACCATGGCGGGCATAGCCAGCTTGGCCAACACCGTCAACATCGTCATCGTGGGCATCGTGGTTTTGGTCTCGGGTCTGCTGGCGTTTTGTCTGTGGCGGTTTCGCGCCTCGCGCCATCCCACGCCTGCCACCTGGAGCCACAACACCAAGCTGGAAATCGCTTGGACGGTGATTCCCACGATTATTTTGCTGTTGATTGCGTTTCCCTCCTTTCGGCTTCTCTACTTCATGGACCGAGTGGAGCAGGCGGATTTGACCCTGAAGGTCACCGGGCACCAGTGGTATTGGAGTTACCAATATCCCGATCATGGCGTTGGCTTTGACGCCATGATGGTTCAGCAAGAGGACCTCCAACCCGAGCAGCGGCGTTTGCTCGCCACCGATCATCCGGTGGTGTTACCGGTGGGGGTTTCGGTGCGCATTCAGTTGACCGCCGATGATGTGATTCACTCGTGGGCGGTGCCGGCCTTGGGGATTAAGACCGACTCGGTTCCGGGGCGCCTGAACGAGACCTGGGTCCGGATCGATCAGCCGGGGGTTTACCTGGGGCAATGCTCGGAGTTGTGCGGCCTCAACCACGGTTTCATGCCCATCGAGATCAAGGCGGTTCCCCTGGACGAGTTCCGCCAGTGGGCCGAGGAGGCTCGCTCACGCTTTCCCCTGACAAACGGCTAAAAAGAAGGGCTTCCGCCTTGACTTCCACTACCCCTATGCCTTCTCCCCATGATCCCGCTCATGCCGCGCCCCACGGGTGGCGGAGGTGGTTGTATTCCACCAACCACAAAGACATTGGGACGCTCTACCTGATCTTCTCCGTCGTCGCGGGGCTGGTGGGCGGAGCCCTGTCCGTCTTCATGCGGGCCGAGTTGCAGACGCCAGGCATCCAACTTCTTGCCGGCGATCTCCAGTTTTATAATGTGGTGCTCACGTCACACGGCTTGATCATGGTGTTCTTCGTGGTCATGCCCGCCCTGATCGGAGGCTTCGGCAACTGGTTTGTCCCGTTGATGATCGGCGCCCCCGACATGGCCTTTCCGCGCATGAACAACATCAGCTTCTGGCTGCTGCCGCCTGCGTTGGCGATGTTGGTGCTCTCGGTCTTCTCGGGAAGCGGGGCCGGGACGGGGTGGACCCTCTATCCGCCGCTGTCGGTGAGCGGGCATCCCGATGCCTCGGTGGATTTCGCTATTCTCTCGCTGCATCTCGCGGGGGTGGGCTCGATCTTGGGGGCCATCAACTTTATCGCCACCATCCTCAACATGCGAGCACCGGGGATGACCTTCCACCGCATGCCGCTGTTCGTCTGGTCCATGCTGGTGACCGCCGTCTTGTTGCTGCTTGCGGTGCCGGTCCTGGCGGGGGCGCTCACCATGCTGCTCACCGATCGCAACTTCGGCACCGGCTTCTTCAATCCCGCCAAGGGCGGAGACCCGGTTCTCTATCAGCATCTCTTCTGGTTCTTCGGGCATCCCGAGGTCTACATCATGATCTTGCCCGCCTTTGGCATCGTCAGTCATGTGATCTCCACCTTTTCCAACAAACCCATCTTCGGCTACCTGGGCATGGCCTATGCCATGGTCACCATCGGCGTGGTCGGCTTCGTGGTTTGGGCACATCACATGTTCGCGGTGGGATTGGGCGTTGATGCCAAGGCTTACTTCACCGCCGCTACCATGTTCATCGCCATTCCCACCGGCATCAAAGTCTTCAGTTGGATCGCCACCATGTGGGGCGGATCCATCACATTAAAGACTCCCATGCTGTGGGCGGTGGGGTTCATCTTCCTTTTTACCATCGGGGGCGTGACCGGCGTGGTGCTGTCCAACTCTGCCATTGATGTGCCGCTCCATGACACTTACTTCGTGGTGGCGCATTTCCACTATGTCCTGTCGCTCGGAGCGGTGTTCGGCATCTTCGCAGGGTTCTACTATTGGATCGGCAAGATGAGCGGCTATCAATATCCCGAAACTTTAGGGAAAATTCACTTCTGGGTCACCTTCGTGGGGGTGAACCTCACCTTCTTCCCGCAGCACTTCCTGGGCGCGGGAGGCATGCCTCGGCGCGTGCCCGATTATCCCGACGCTTTCGCGGGATGGAATTTGGTCAGTTCGATCGGCGCCTACATCAGCTTCGCCGGAGCCCTCTTGTTCGTGGTGCTGTGTGCGGTCACCTTCTTCTCCCGGCGTCCGGCCGAGGGCAATCCCTGGGGCAAAAGCGCCACCACCTTGGAATGGACTCTGTCGTCTCCGCCGCCGCTGCATAACTTCGAGGTCACCCCTCGTTTCGACCGTCCGGCCGAGTAGCCATGCGCCGGAACGGGATCAGGACCACTCTTCTCGTCACGGTGGGAACGGTGGGGGTGATGCTGACCTTGGTGGCGGCCAGCGTTCCCCTCTACCGGCTGTTCTGCCGCGTGACCGGCGTGGGAGGAACCACGCAGACGGCGCTGGTCGCTCCGGGTGCGCGTGTGGGGCAATCCGTGGTGGTGCGCTTTGATGCCTCGGTGGCCCCGGATCTGCCGTGGCGCTTCAAGCCCTCTCAAGCCCGCATGACCGTTACCTTGGGGGAGCAAACGCTCGCCTTTTACACTGTGACCAATTTTTCGCCGTTTCCCGTCACGGGGACGGCCACCTTTAATGTGACGCCGGATAAAGTGGGGCAATTCTTCAACAAAATCGAATGCTTCTGCTTCACCCAGCAAACCCTACAACCCGGACAAACCGCCGAACTTCCCGTCAGCTTCTTCGTCGATCCCGGATTGCAGGACGATCCTCTGACGAACGAGGTTGGGACCATCACCCTCTCTTACACCTTCTTCAGGCAAGGATCATCATGAGCAACGGAGAGTCTGGGGTGGAGAGCGCCTCCCCTCCCGCCGCGTCGCATCCCTATCATCTGGTCGATCCCAGTCCGTGGCCTCTGGTGGGCGCTCTTTCTGCCTTCCTGGCGGCTTACGGTGCGGTGGTGTTCTTCCACGACCACGCCAAGCCGGGATGGTTGATCGCCGGGCTCGTCCTGGTGCTGGTCACCATGGCGGGGTGGTGGCGTCAAGTCCTGCGCGAGGCGACCCTCCACCGCGCCCACACCGAGCCGGTTCGTCACGGCCTGCGGATCGGGATGCTGTTGTTCATCGCCTCCGAGGTCATGTTCTTCGTCGCCTTCTTCTGGGCGTTCTTCAACGCGGCGCTGAAGGTCAATCCCTCCGTCACCGCTTGGCCGCCCGAGGGAATCCAAACGCTCCACACCTGGGAGATCCCGTTCATCAATACGTTGATTCTCCTTACCTCGGGAGCAGCGGTGCATTGGGCACACCTGGGGCTGATCCGCGGCGATGCGACCCGCCTGAAGGTGGGGTTGAGCGTCGGAGTCCTCTTGGGCGTGGTGTTCCTCAGTCTGCAAATCCATGAATATGGATCAGCCACCTTCGGCTTTACCCAGGGCGTATATCCCTCTGTCTTCTACATGGCGACAGGATTCCACGGCTTCCATGTTTTGGTCGGGGTGTGTTTCCTGGCGGTCTGTCTGGTCCGCGCCCTAGCGGGAGGGTTTACCCCCCGGCAGCACTTGGGGTTTGAGGCTGCTTCCTGGTATTGGCATTTTGTGGATGTCGTGTGGGTATTTTTGTTTGTGTGGGTCTACTGGTGGGGGAACCCCTAGACCGGATCGAGCCTTTTCCCGAGGACCGGGGCTGTGCGGCCATCCGTCTCTCCCCCGGCCATCGTGGTCCCCGCCCCGAGGGCCAGGGCCGTTCGACCATCCGTCTCTCCCCCGGCCATCGTGGTCTCCGCCCCGGGGGCCAGGGCCGTTCGATCCCCCGTCTCTCCCCCGGCCATCGTGGTCTCCGCCCCGAGGGCCAGGGCCGTCTCTCCCAGGGCCATCGTGGTCCCTGCCCTGGGCGGGGCTTCTTCCCGGGGTGTGGACTTTCTCATTGGAGTATTGTTGTTCGCGTGGATCTGTTCCTAAGGGAAACCCTCCAAACGGGAGATCACTGAAATCATTTTCTCTCGGTAGATCGGCGGGGACGATTGCTTTTTTCGTTTGTGAAGAGCGTAAAAGATCCCCGGTGGGAACGTTCTCCTGCGCAACGAGCGTCCCTCCGCTGAGGCCAAGGATCACGAGACAGGCAAGCAAGACCTTGGACATGGCACCAGTTCCGATTAAGGGACGCATTTTTTCTTATCATGGATTTACATCACAGCGCAAAATTTAACGAAGGGGGCATTCCATCACCGCCGCGAAGAAGCCATCCGTCCCATGGGTCAGAGGGGTGAGCCTCATCCACGGCCCTTCTCCCGGAGGATCTCCCGGAAGGTTTTCTTTCCAGACCTCGCCCAAGGGAACCGTCTGGAAAGAGGCATTTTCCGCGAGGAATCGCTCCACTTGCCGTTCGTTTTCCTCCAGCAGCACCGAGCAGGTGGCGTAGACGAGGCGCCCCCCCGGTTTCACCAGCCGCGCCGCGCTGGCGAGGATGGCGTGTTGCCGTTCCACCAACTCGTGGAGATCGTTTTCCACCAAGTGCCATTTGGCATCGGGATTTCTCCGCCAGGTTCCGGTCCCCGAGCAAGGCGCATCCACCAGCACGCGATCAAAGGTTCCGGCGGCTCGTTTGATCCACTTATCGGATTCGCCCGAGAGCACCCGTCGCGTGACATTGTGGACGCCGTTGCGACGGAAGCGGTCGGCGGCTTTGTTCATGCGCCATTCGGCGACATCGCAAGCCAGCAGGCGGCCTTTGTTTTCCATGGTGGCGGCGAGCGCCAAGGTTTTGCCTCCGGCGCCGGCGCAGTAGTCCACCACGGCTTGTCCGGGACGGGCGCCGGTGAGGAGCGCCACCAGTTGGGAGCCTTCGTCTTGCACCTCCACCAACCCATTGCGCCAGGCTTGGACCTGCACCAGGGCCACGCGAGAGGCGAGGCGTAGGCCAAGGGGCGAGAGGGCACAAGGACGCGCGTCGATTCCTTCCGCGCGCAGGGCAGCGATCGCGTCCTCGCGGGTGCCCTTCAGGGTGTTGACGCGTAGATCCAAAGGCGCTTCATCGCGCATGGCCCCCACGTGCCGAGGCAAATCCTCGCCCCAAGCTTCCTCCAGGCGCGGGGTTAGCCACAGGGGGAACTCTCCGCGCACCCAGGGGGGCATTTGGCCGTGGAAAATCTCGTGCCCATGGAGGAAGGCCATCATCCGTCGCTCCTCTCGTCCGGGCGGAGTGGCGGAGTGGGGACCGTCGAACAGGCCGGGGATCTCCTCGGTGCGTTGGAGCGCCAGATCGGCGAGCACCCGAGCCCGGGCGTCCTTTGGGTGATCGAGATGCTCCAGCCACCAGTCGATCCGTGCCCGATGCCGCAAAATCCGCCAGACGGAACTGGTGACGGCGCGGCGATCGGCGGCACCGATGTAGCGACGGTTCTTGAAATACAGGGAAACGGTCTGGTCGGCGGGGCGCGGTGCCTGAACCTCGATTTCGGACAGGAGATCGAGAACGGCAGAAATGCGAGCAGCGGGAGTCATGAAGAGCCTTGGAAGGAGCGATGGATGTCGCCTATCATCCGGCGGAATGCTCGGGGATACAAGTCGGTTCCCGCTTTTCCTTCACCTCAAGGAGCCTTCATGCCCCCGGTTTTTCCCGATATCTGGCATTTGCGTTTGACTCTGCCGGCCGAAGCCCTCTCTGCCTTCGAGGGTGTGTTCGAGACCTTCGCCGAATCCGTTACTATGTTCATGGAAGATCGCTCCGGTATCTCCGATGGGGATTGTGACTGGTATCTGGAGGGGTATTCGCGCACGGCTCCCGACAAGACGGCGCTGATCGCGGCGCTTTCCGCCGTGGCCGCCGCGACCGGGCACGAGGTCCCCGTCCTTACCCTAGAGCGCCTGGATAACGTCGATTGGGTCATGGAGAACCTGCGCGATTTCCCACCGGTGAGCGCAGGACGCTTCTTTGTTCATGGCTCCCACTGGCAGGAGGGCCTTCCCGCCAGCAGTATCCCCATTCGCGTCGATGCCGGATGTGCCTTTGGCTCGGGAGAGCACGCGACCACCCAGGGGTGCCTCCTCGCTTTGGAGAGTCTGGCCAAGCGGCGCAAGATTCATCGGCCGTTGGATCTCGGGTCGGGGTCGGGGATTCTCGGCATCGGCATGGCGAAACTCTGGCCGGTCTCCGTGCTGGCCACCGATATCGATCCCAGCGCCGTCAAAGTCGCCAACGCCAATGCCAAGCTCAACGGCGTGGGAGCGCGCTTCACCGCGGTGCTTTCCGATGGGTATCGGCATCCGATCCTGGCCCAAAAGGCCCCCTTCGATCTCATTGCCGCCAATATCCTGGCCAAACCCTTGATGCGCATGGCCAAGGATCTTGCGGCACATCTTGCTCCGGGAGGCGTGGCAGTGCTTTCGGGGTTGCTCGATTGGCAAGAGTCCATGGTCATGGCCACCCATCGACGCCAGGGATTGCATCTCAAACAACGCCTGAATATTGATGGTTGGGCCACCTTGATTATTGGACGATGACATGATGAAACAGATGATGCTTGCCTTGGCGCTGTTCGGAGGAATGGCGGCTCCCGCCCTGGCGGAGTCACAGTGGGAGGGACTCCCCCGGGTGCTCTCCAGCGTGGATAAGAATAAGAATGGAGTCTCCGACACCATCGATCTCATCAATGGTGCGAGAGCCGAAGCCAGGCGCCAACCTGTGTACCGGAGTGCCTATTTCAAAGGCGGCTTTCCGCCCGATAATCAAGGCGTGTGCACCGATGTGCTCTGGCGGGCCTTCAAGGTGGCGGGCTATGACCTGAAAGCCCTGGTGGATGCCGATATCCGAGCCGTTCCCCAACAATACCCCCGCGCCAAGAACCCCGATCCCAATATCGATTTTCGACGTGTCCCCAATCTAAAGACCTTCTTCCAACGCCACGGAACGAGCTTGACCACCAAGATCCTCCCCCAGGATCGGGAGAACCTGGCCCTCTGGCAGGCAGGGGATATCGTCACCTTCACCAATCCGGATCATATCGCGATCCTTTCGGATCAACGCAACGAGGAGGGGATACCGTTGCTTCTCCACAACGATGGGCCGGTGGCCTCGGAGAGTGACCATTTCATGTATTGGTATGGGCGGGGAATAACCGGACACTTTCGCTTCCCGTGACCGGAGCCTTGCCAGGGGCCTTGTGCCAGGACCTTGTGCCAGGGGCCTTGTGGAGGATAGAGGGGGGTGCCTCTGCGCTTGCCTGGCTGATAATCCCTGTTAGGATAAGCGATCCAATCCCCGCCAATCCCTGAACGAGGCGTTTCCCGTGCAAGCTCAAGAAATCTCGATGTCGAAGTACTTGCTTCAGCCGATTCACCCGGCAGGGTGGCCGTTTATCGGGTTATTTGCCGTGTTTGCGGTTCTCTTGGGGTTGCTCTGGGGACCATTGTTTTGGGTGGGCGTGGTGTTAACGCTCTGGTGCGTTTATTTTTTCCGCAATCCGGACCGGGTGACGCCCACCCGGGCCGGACTTGCCATCAGTCCCGCCGACGGCCTAGTTTGCATGGTAGGCGATGCTGTTCCTCCGGCGGATTTGGAGATGGGAACGGAACCCCGGCCTCGGATCTCGGTGTTCATGAGCGTTTTCGACGTCCACGTGAACCGTGCCGCCATGGATGGTCGCGTGAGCAAAATTTCCTATCGTCCGGGCAAGTTCCTCAATGCGTCGCTGGATAAGGCGAGCGAGCATAACGAACGCTTGGGCGTTCGCCTTACCCTGGCCGACGGTCGCGACATCGCCTTCGTGCAAATCGCCGGTTTGATCGCGCGGCGCATCAAGTGCGAACTGACCGAAGGGGCAGAGGTGTTGGCAGGACAACGCTATGGGTTGATTCGGTTCGGTTCTCGGGTTGATGTGTACCTCCCGGTGGGAGCGACTCCCCTGGTGACCTGCGGCCAGAAATGCGTCGCCGGAGAAACCATTTTGGCCGATCTTCAGTATGCCTCCCCGGCGATCCAGGGAGTGGTGCGATGATCTTCAAACGATCCGGTTCGGCCTCGGAGCGGCGGCAGAAATTGCGATTGCGGCTCCGCTTGGGGCGTCCGCCGCAGATCAAGGGCCTGTCCCTCAATGTCCTGATCCCCAATATCCTCACCCTGCTGGCCTTGTGCATGGGTTTGACGGCGATCCGTTTCGCTCTGCATCAGGAATGGAAATTCGCCGTGGCGGCGATTTTGCTGGCGGGCGTCCTGGATGGCATGGATGGGCGGGTGGCTCGCTTGCTCCATGGGACCTCGAAGTTTGGGGCCGAACTGGACTCTCTGTCCGACTTCGTCAGTTTTGGCGTGGCTCCGGCCTTGGTGCTCTATCTGTGGAGCCTCCAAACCATGGCCAAGGGCGGGCCAGGATGGGCCATTGCCCTGCTGTTCGCCGTCTGCTGCGGCATGCGTTTGGCGCGGTTCAACACCATGATCGGGGTGGCCAATCCTCCCGCTTACGCGGCTCATTTTTTCACAGGCATTCCGGCTCCGGCTGCGGCGGGGATCGCGGTCTGGCCCATGGTGGCGCACTTCCAGTTCGGGGACGATCTTCCGGGGGTGTTCAATCATCCTCTGTTCGTGTCCGGCATTATGTTGCTGGTGGCGGTGTTGATGGTCAGCACCATCCCAACCTTCTCGTTCAAAAAAGTCCGCGTTCCTCACCGTTGGGTGTTGCCGATTTTATTGCTGGTGGGGTTGCTCGTGGCCTTCCTGGTCACCGATCCCTGGGCGACGCTGGTGGTGGTGGGGGGGGCCTATCTGGCCCTGATTCCCTTGAGCATCCGCTCGTTCCATCGGCTGCGTGGCGAAGCGGAAGCGGCAGAAGCAACCCTTCCGAGCAGCGATGGTCAATCTTCTCCGGAGTCGTGAGCCCCGTTGCTAAATTACCACAGCCTCCCGGCATTCTGGAGCGCTAAAGGAACGAATCCTTGAGGGGAAAGGTGTCCTGAGGTAGAAGACTTTGTGCTGAGATTGCAGACGAGTTCCAAGAAGAAGGTCTTTCCAACATGCGTACACTCAAAACTCTCCTTGCCGCCGGAATGCTTCTTGGCGTCCCGGCTGCCGCTCATGCCCAGTGGTATGTGGGCTTGGACGCCGGCGCGAATTTCCGCGAAGACACCAACAGCTTTGCTACGCCCACCCTTAACGGCATATCGGGCGGACCCCATGGCGGCGCCATGGTCGAAGGC
>JAVBJO010000162.1:0-10885 GCA_031546925.1 Rhodospirillaceae bacterium | reverse complement strand
CCAGCGGGTGCGCTGGACGGGCGACGCCTGGAGCGTTGAGCCCATCCCCCTTCCACCCTCGCAGCCCGCGCCCTCGCCCGAGGAAATCGAGGCCAGTCGCGTTACGGGCCTCATGGCCCAAATCGCCGCCCAGGAGGCCCGCCAGCCTCGCGCCATGCGCGAGCTGCTGCTGAGCGAAACCGAGGCGGAGCGCATTGCGGCCCTGGCGCGACTGCGCACCATCGAGACCACCATCGCCACCCTCCGTGCGGAGATCTGAGTCATGAGCTTCCCCTCTCCCGGCACAGAGTCCGCTCCCGTGGATTGGGTTGCGGCGGCAGTTCACTCTGTCACCACCTGGGGCAGCGTCCAGCCGATGATCCAGGGCGGCGTCCTGATCGGCACGGTTCTGATCGCCGCCATTGCCGCCGTGACCGTGATCAAGTTGAAGCAGATCAAGGCCGCCGCGAGCGAACGCGAGACCTCGGGCATTCCCGTGTCCGCCTTTGTCCACGTCATCGAGGAGCAGGCACGGCAAAGCGAATACCTCCGCGCTTCCATCGACGAGTTGCGAGCCACGCTTACGGATTTTTCCCAACTTCTGACCGAGCGGGTGGACCTCGTGACCACCAGGCGCGGTTCCTTTTCTCATACGAGGAGAACATTATGCCAATAAATCATAACCTTTTGAGGGCCGTGGCGATGTTTTTCGTCCGTCGGTTCCTCCCCAAGCCCACCGCCGCCATTGCGGCTCTGGAAGCCCGCCAGCCTCGTGCCCTGCGCGAACTGGCCTTGTCGGAGACCGCCGAGGAACGCGCCGCTGCCCTGGTGCGGCTGCGCGAGATCGAAGCGTTGATCACCCTGCAACGGGCTCAAATTGTCCCCAAGGGAGCTGGATGATGGCCAATCTGTTGATGCAAGAACTGATTCGGGACGAGGGATTGCGCTTGAAACCCTACCGCTGCACCGCAGGGAAATGGACCATCGGTGTGGGGCGCAATCTCGACGACGTGGGATTGGACCAAGAGGAAGTCTTGGGCCTGTTGAAGAACGACATCGCTCGGGTTCACGCGGAACTGGACCAGTCTCTCCCGTGGTGGCGCGGCCTCTCCGAGCCCCGCCGGCGGGCCCTGGCCAACATGTGTTTCAATCTGGGCATTACGCGGCTTTTGGTCTTCAAGACCATGCTCTCCGCCCTGGCCAAGGGGGAGTTCAACCGTGCCGCCGATGCCGCCATGGCCTCGAAGTGGGCCACGCAGGTGGGGGCGCGGGCCGCGCGCATCGCCACCATGATGAGGGAGGGTTAACCCATGCTGCCTGCTTTGCTTCCCATCCTGGCCTCTGGGCTAGGGACGTTGCTTGATCGGCTCATCCCCGATGCCCACGAGCGGGAAAAAGCCAAGGCCGAGGTCGAGGCCAGAATGGCTGAGGCCGCCATCAACGCCAACCTGGAGCAAATCGAGGTCAATAAGGTGGAGGCTGGACATACCTCCCTCTGGGTGGCCGGGTGGAGACCGGCCATCGGTTGGGTCTGCGCCGCCTCGCTGGCGGTCTACTATATCCCGGCGTTCCTGGTGGGCGCGGGGCTGTGGCTCTGGGCCAGCGTCGAGGCCAAGACTCTGTTGCCTCGCCCCGAGATGGGGGTCGGCGATGTGGTCGCCTTGGTCCTGTCGCTGCTTGGTCTGGGCGGGTTGCGCACCATCGAGAAGAGCAAAGGCGTTAAGTGACGCGCGTGGGGCTGTCGCTTCGAGCGGCAGCTCCCCCCAGAAAGCCCCCCCTTTGAGAGAAAAGGAGAGATAAGCCCATGCATGATCGCTCGACACTCACCCGGCGCGTTCTTGAGGAACTGGCCCATATCGGGCTCGCCAACATGGCCGACTACGTCAACCCCGACGGCGAAGTCCTGTGGGAGGGTTTAACCCGAGAACAAACCGCAGCCGTCGCCGAGTTCTCCATCGAGGAACCCAGCTCGCCCCGGGGACGGAGGAAGGTTAAAATCAAACTGGTGGACAAGCGTTCCGCCCTGCTCGCCCTGGCGCGGAGTCTGGGATTGCTCGGGGCCAAGACCACCGATATGGAGGACGGCGACGGAGAAGAACTCACCGGCTTCACCATCAGCTTCGTCGAGCCTCCCGCACCATGAAACGCGGGATTCTCCTCCCCGAGGCCTACCGGGATTTGTTCCGTCCTGCCCGCTACAAGGTGTATTACGGCGGGCGCGGTGCGGGCAAATCCTGGGCCATGGCCCGTGCCCTGGTCCTCTTGGCCGCCAGTTCCTCCAAGCGAATCCTGTGTGCCCGGGAGTTTCAAACCTCCATGGCGGACTCGGTTTATCGGCTGTTGGCGGACCAGATCCGCGAACTGGGGGTGGGGCATCGGTTTCAGCTCCGCCGCAACGGGATTTCCGCCGTCACCGGCAGTCATTTCCTGTTCAAGGGCCTGCGCCACCACATCCAGGAGATTAAATCCACCGAAGGCATCGACATCTGCTGGGTCGAGGAAGCGCAAGCCGTCCGCGATGAAAGCTGGGAGATTCTCCTGCCCACCATCCGGGCCCCCCATTCCGAGATTTGGGTGAGCTTCAATCCCGGTACGGCGGAGGATGCCACCTATCGCCGGTTCGTGACCTCACCCCCGCCGGAGGCCGTTGTCCGCCACGTGGGGTGGCAAGACAACCCGTGGCTCCCGGCCGCCCTCGACGCGGAGCGCAAGCATTTGCAATCCAAAGATCCCCTCGCCTACCAACACATCTGGGAGGGCGAGCCTCGCGCCTACGCCGACGCGGTGGTGTTCAACGACCGGATTTCGGTCCGTGCCTTCCCGACCCCCGACACCATCGAGCGTTTCTATTTTGGTGCCGATTGGGGCTTCGCCAAGGATCCCACGGTCTTGGTGCGCTGCTTCATCGCCGATCACACCTTGTACGTGGATTACGAGGCTTATGGGGTGGGCACCGAACTGGATCGTCTCCCGGCGCTGTTCGAGCAGGTACCCGGAGCTCGAGACTGGCCCATCCGCGCCGACGGCTCTCGCCCGGAGACCATCTCGTTCATGCGCCGCCTCGGCTTTTCCATCACCAAGGCGGCCAAGTGGTCCGGCAGCGTGGAGGACGGGATTGCCCACCTGAAATCCTACCGCGAGATCGTCGTCCACGAGCGCTGTCCCCATCTGGCGCGGGAGTTTGCCCATTACGCTTACAAGGTGGATCGTGTTGCTAATGCGATCCTTCCGGTTCTGGTGGATGCCGACAATCACGCCATCGACGCCCTGCGTTACAGCCTGGACGGCGTCATTCGTCAGAACAATGCGGCAATTTGGGAGAGATTGTGTGATTAATCCCCTTGACGTTCGGTTTGAGTTCGCATAACCTCTGAAACATGAACATTTAGCTGACGGATCTGCACCATGAAAGTAAGCGACAGTTTCCGCAATTTCTCGGCCCGTTTAGGGTGGGGTGCGGACAATCAGCTCTCACACGCCTCGTATGGCACCTCGGCCCTGACGCGGGACCGCACCCAACTGGAGGCCATGTACCGGTCCTCCTGGCTGGTGGGGCAAGCGGTGGATGTCATGGCCGAAGACATGACCCGCGCCGGAATCGACATCGTTTCCGCCCTGGAACCCGGCCAGACCGACATCCTCCTCACCGCCTTGCGGGAGCGGGGGGTGTGGGATGGCCTGACCGATGCGCTCCGCTGGTCCCGTCTCTACGGCGGCGCCTTGGCGGTGCTGCTGATCGATGGCCAGGATCCCTCCCGGCCGTTGAACCTGGACACCCTTGCCCCCGGCTCCTTCCGAGGCCTGTTGGTGTTGGATCGTTGGATGGTTCAGCCCAATCACGATGACCCCATTACCGCCCTCGGCCCCGATTTGGGACGTCCGCGCTTCTACCATGTCCTCCAGGGGGCTCCGGCTCTGGCGGGTGCCATGTTGCACCACAGCCGTTGTCTGCGCCTGGAGGGCATCCCCCTTCCCCACGCCCAACGCTGTGGCGAGGACGGCTGGGGGCAATCCGTGGTGGAGCGCTTGTTTGATCGCCTGGTGGCCTTCGACAGTGCCAGCCTGGGCGCGGCGCAAATGGCGTTCAAGTCGCACCTGCGCACCTACAAGGTGGACGGCCTGCGCGAGATCGTTGCCGCGGGGGGGCGCGCCATGGAGGCGCTCCTCAAGCAAGTGGACATGATCCGCCAAAGCCAATGCAATGAAGGACTCACCTTGATGGATGGCAAGGACGAGTTCATCACCCACTCTTACGGCTTTTCCGGCTTGTCCGACTTGTTGTTGCAATTCGGCCAGCAGATTTCAGGTGCCCTGGGTATTCCCCTGGTGCGCCTGTTCGGCCAGAGCCCCGCCGGCTTCAGCGCCACCGGCGAGAGCGACCTGCGCACCTATTACGATAACATCCGCCAAGGCCAGGAATCCCGCCTGCGCCGCCCCCTGGCGTTGGTGCTGGAGGTGTTGTGCCGCTCGGAATTGGGGGTTCCCCCGCCCTCGGGCTTTCACTTTGGCTTCACCCCCTTGTGGCAAATCTCCGCCGCCGAACGTGCCTCCATCGCCGAGGCCACCGCGCGCACGGTGATCAATGCCCATCAAGCGAGCCTGATCGACCGGGGGACCGCTCTGCGGGAACTGCGCGAGACCAGTCGGTTGACGGGGCTGTTTTCCAACGTCACCGACCAAGACATCCGCAACGGTGACAACATTGAAACAAATCATGATCTAAGGAGCGACGCATGACGATCTTCGCCCCCCTCCCCCTCGGGGTCCATCAGGCGGAGACGCCAGAGGGCTTCCTTTTGATCCGCGCGGTCCCCATTGCCCGTCTGGGGGTGATGTTCTACGAGCCGTCCGAGATTGGCCTGTCCTCGGACACCGAGGGTCAGATCGCGGTAGAACGTCACCCCGAAGAGGTGTTCGCCCCCGACACCCTGGCGAGCTTCGAGGGCAAGCCCGTTACCCTCGATCACCCCCCCGCCCTGGTGACGCCAGAGAACTGGCGCGATCTGGCGGTCGGTACCGTGCGCAACGTGCGGCGCGGCAGCGGGACCAGCGAGGACGACTCGCCGGATTTGCTGCTGGCGGATCTTCTGCTGACCGACGCGCGTGCCATCCAACGGGTGCGCGAGGGCCTGCGCGAGGTCTCGTGCGGGTACGAGGCCGACTACCGCCCCCTCGGGCCGGGTCGGGCCGAGCAAGTCAACATTATCGGCAACCATGTGGCGCTCGTGGGACGCGGGCGCTGTGGACCGCGGTGCGCCATTGCCGATGCGTCCCGTTCTTCCACCAACAAGGCTTTCACCAACAAGGAGACTTCTTCCATGGCTTTTCTGTTCGGTGGCCGCTTGCGGACCACGCCCCCCATCCTGCCCAAAACCACCCACGACTCCTCTCCGCCGGATCCCCTCGCGGCGCTGAGTGCCCGGCTTGACCGTCTGGAGGCCAAGCTGGAGCAAGCCCTCACGCCTCCTCCTCCTGATGCCGCATCTCCCGAAGTGGCTCCGTCGTGCTCGTGCGGCAACGCCCCCGAGGAACAGCGAGACACCCTGGCCCGGGCGGAGATCCTCGCTCCCGGCAGTGCTTTCGACCCGGATGCTTCTCCGAACGAAACCTGCACCTGCGCCACCAAACGCCGGGCCCTCGCGGCGGCTTTGACCTCGGATTCGGGGCGGTTGGTGGTGGCTCCGCTGCTGAAAGGTCGGGCCGAGACGGTGAGTTCTCTCCAGGGCCTGACGCTGGACACGGTGTTTGTCGCCGCCGCCGAGGCCATGCGCCACCTCAACAACGCTCGATCCGCCCAAAGAGCCGCCCAAAGGAACGTCGGCCCGATGACGCCCGGAACCCCCGCCACACCTGCGGTCCTCAACCAGCGCAACAACGCCTTCTGGGCTGCGCGCAATCCCTCTCGCCTCTAACAGGAGCTTCACGATCATGGATAAGGCCTATCTCTACCGCATGCCCGTCGGTTTTCCCGGCGCCATCACCCGCAGCAGCGGCTTGGTGGTGGAGGCTCACCTGCTTGATCCCAGCGTCCCGTTCGCCTCGGCTTTCGGCCTGCCGCTCAAGCTCACCCCGAACGGACGTGCTCGTCTGCTGGAAGAAGACGATGACGCCTCGGAGGTGCACGGCTTCCTGGTGCGCTCGGACGGAGATTCTGCCGCCCCTCGGGACATTCTCCGCAGCGGCTACATGGCGGTTCGCGTGAATGCGGGGACGCCTGACAAGACCGCTCCCGTCTGCATCCGCGTCGCCAACCCCACTCTGGGGTGTCCCGTGGGCGGGATTGAGGCCCTTCTCGGCCCCGATACCGTGGCTCTGCCGGGATGCGTGTTCACCGGCCCGATGGACTCCTCGGGAATGGTGGAAATCGCCTGCAACATCCGCAACTAACCCTCTCAACACAAGGATACTGCCATGACCTACATGACCTTTGATCGCCGGACCACCGACTCTGCGGGCTCCTTCCTGGTGCGCGAGTTGGAACGCCTGGATCCCACCCTTCACGAGCCTCTCTCCGCCGTCACCTGGAGCCGCGATATCGACCTGCGCGAGGACGTTTGCATCGCCGATGAGGCCGCCGGCTTCATCAACAGCGCCTTCGGGGCCGTGGGAGGACTGGCCCCCACCGGCAAAGCGTGGATCGGCACTGATACCACCTCGGTCTCCGGCATCACGCTGGAGAACGGGAAAACCAGCCAACCCTTGTTCCTCTGGGGCATGGAGATTGGCTACACCCTGCCGGAATTGGAAAGCGCGCGTCGTCTCGGACGCCCCATCGATCAGCAAAAGTTCGCCGCCATGCGGTTGAAGTACCAGATGGACGTGGACGAGATGGTCTACATCGGCGACACCGCGCTTGGCATCAAGGGACTGCTCAATTCCCCGGCGGTGGCCAGCACTCAGGTGGTGCCCGGAGCCAAGGGCTCGACCACGTGGGTCACCAAGACCCCCGACGAGATCCTCGCGGATATCAACGCGCTGCTTTCCACCACCTGGGAGCGGTCCGCTTGGGCGGTGTGTCCGGATCGTCTGCTGCTTCCTCCCGTGGCCTTCGCGCACCTCGCCGGGCAGAAAGTTGGCGAGGCCGGATCGGTATCGATCCTGGAGTTCATCCGCCAAAACAGCCTGTCGCTGGCCATCAATGGGCGGGCGCTTGAGATCCAACCGGTCAAGTGGCTGTCGGGCCGCGTCGCTGCCTACACCAAGGATCAGAGTCGCGTGCGCTATCCCCTGGTGCCCCTCCAGCGGACGGCCCCCGAGAATCACGGCATCCACCAGAGCGTTACGTATTACGGCCGCTTGGGCGGCGTGGAGTGGGTCTATCCCGAAACAGGAGGCTATGCCGACGGCATCTAAACGGGTCAAGGGGCCTTGCCCCTTGACCCGTTTAGGGAGACGAGAGATGGAGTTTGAAGCCTTTTCGAGACTGTTCCCCGATGTAGCCTCCACGCCCGAGCAACTGGCGTTCTGGACCAGCATCGGCGAGGGAACCCTGGACCGCGAGCGTTGGGCCGAGCTTTATGAGCAAGGTCTCGCCTTATTCGTGGCCCACCACGCCATGGTCAGCAAACCGGGACAAGTGTCGTCGCGCAAGGTGGATGGCGTCGCGGTCACCTATGACACGACCTCTTCCGCGTTGGAGGGCGGAGGACACTGGAACCTGACGGTGTACGGCCAACGGTATTTGTCCTTGGCCCGGCTGGTGGGCGCGGGAGGATTCCAGCGATGATGGACGTTCTTTCCGATCTCCTGTCCGATCCCAGCTTCGTTCGTCCGGTCACGATCTTGCGTCGCGAGGAAACCGTGGACGAGCACGGCATCGGCAGTACCCAAGAGCGTCCGCTCCAGATTTTCGCGGTTGTCACCACCAGTCCGGGCGGTCCCTTGAGTTCCACCCCGGATGCCCGTCGTCAACCGGCGAGCTTGATCCTCCATACCGCTTCCCTGCTGCGCGGCGCGGAGGCGGAGCATCAACCCGACGTGGTGGTCCACCTGGGTCAACGCTACGAGATCGTCGAGGTGCGCGATTGGCGTCATCTGGGCGGTTTCATCCGCGCCGAAGCCCGGCTCTTTCCCGGCGAGGGAGACAAATCATGACCAACGACGCGCTTCTTCTCAACACCAGTGCCACGGGCGGCCTGGTTCCCCCGACCCCAGCCACGGATGACGCGGTTTTGGACCGGGTGTTTCAAACGGTGATCTCAGGCCTGACGGGACTGCCCGGTTCGTTGGTGCGTCAGGCTTGGCAACAGACTCCGCCCATCCCGCCGCCGCCTACGGTGGACTGGGTGAGCTTGGGGATTGTTCGGGTTGCCGCCGATGCCCACCCGGCGGTGATGCACGACCCGGCCGGCCAAGGCCATGATGTGGTGTGGCGGCACGAGGTGCTCGACCTTCTGTGCCGGTTTCATGGTCCTCATGCTCCGTCCCTGGCGCGGTGCCTGCGAGATGGACTGGTGGTAGCGCAAAACCGCGAGACCCTGGCGGCCTCGGGCATCGTGGTGGTGTCGGCCTCCGAGGCGACGGCGGCTCATGTGCAAGAGGAGCGGCTGTGGCTGCGCCGCATGGACATGACGCTCACCTTCCGTCGCGAGGTCCGCGTGCGGTGCCCGATTCTCAACCTACTGTCCGCTCCGATCACGGTGCTGGATGGCGATTCTCTTCCTTCCTTGGAGATCCATCATGACGCATAGCCTTTCCATTGACCGTGTTGTTCGCGTTTCGGTCAATCTGCAACCCTTGGCGGCGGGGTATCGGGATTTCAGCCGGCTTTTGATCCTGGGCGACAGCCCCATCATCGACCGCGAGGAGCGCCTGCGCTCTTATGCCGACCTGGACGGCGTGGGAGGGGATTTCGGTCTGTCTTCGCCCGAGTACAAGGCGGCGGCCCTGTTCTTCAGCCAAACCCCGCGCCCGGCGGCGTTGTCGGTGGGGCGCTGGGCTTCTCGCGCAACCCCCGCTCTGTTGAAAGGAGCGATCCTGTCCGATGCCGCCTGTGACCTGGACGTCTGGCGCGCTATCACGGCGGGGACGCTCACGGTGCGGGTGGGCGGCATCGAACAAACCCTCGGCGCTCTCGATTTCAGCACCATCACCAACCTGAATGGGGTCGCGGTGGTGGTGTCCCAACATCTGGACGGAGCGACTCTGTCTTGGGATGGCAGTCGTTTCCTCTTGGAAAGCGAGCAGGTGGGTGCGGCGGCGCGTCTCGACTACGCCACAGGCGATTTGGCCGAGGCCATGCATCTGTCCGTCAGCACCGCCCTTCCTCCCATCGACGGCGGCGACGTCGAGAAGATCGAGGAAACCGTAGCTCTTTTGGCCGACCGCTTCGGCGACTGGTACGGGCTGATGGTGGCGGCGGAGGCTCCTGTCTCCAACGAAGACCACATCAACGTGGCGCGGTTCATCCAGGGGACAGGACGCTCGCGGGTGTACGGGGTGACTCTTACGGACTCGCGCGTTCTCGATGCCAGCGTCACCAACGACCTGGCCAGCCGGTTGGAGGCGCTCAACCTGCGACGGACCTTCGTGCAGTACGCTCAGGACCCTCATGCGGTGGCCTCGTTCTTCGGCCGCGCGTTCTCGGTCAACTTCGAGGCCAGCCGCAGCACGCTGACCATGAAGTTCAAGACCCAGCCGGGCATCGTTTGCGAACACTTGAGCGAGACCAAAGCCGACACCTTGAAGGCGAAGCGCTGCAACGTGTTTGTTGCCTACAACAACGACACCGCCATCATCCAGGAAGGCGTGATGTCCGGCGACGCCTATTTCGACGAGATTCACGGCCTCGACTGGCTGCAAAACGCCATCCAGACCGATGTCTGGAACCTGTTGTACCAGTCGAAAACCAAGGTGCCGCAAACCGACTCCGGCATCAACCAGATCCTCACCTGCATCGAGGCCACCTTGGGGCGCTCGGTCAATAACGGCCTCATTGCTCCCGGGGTGTGGAACGCCGACGGCTTCGGCCAACTGGAACGCGCGCAACTTCTCCCCAAGGGCTACTACGTTTACGCCCCCGCGGTGGCGGCCCAATCCCAAGCCGACCGCGAGGCGCGCAAAGCCGTTCCCATCCAAATCGCGGTCAAGCTCGCGGGGGCGGTCCATTCGGTGGACGTGCAGATCGACGTCAATCGCTAACTTGAAAGGACTCTTCCATCATGGCCAGTTACTCATTTCTTGATATTTCCGCAGCGATCGCCGGTCCTGGCGGGAACTTCTCCTTGGGGTCCGACGCTGGAGCCGCCGAGGAAGGCATCTCCATCGCCATGACCAACGAAAAAAACACCATGACGGTGGGAGCGGATGGCTCGGTGATGCACTCGTTGCATGGCAGCCGCTCCGGCACGCTGACGGTGCGGTTGCTAAAAACCAGCCCGGTCAATGCGCGTCTGGCCGAACTGTACGCGGTGCAGTCCCAGTCGAGTATCCTCCACGGTCGCAACGTGATCACCATCCGCGATGTGGCCCGAGGCGATAGCATCGCCTGTCACGACTGCGCCTTCGCCAAGTTCCCCGACACCAAGTTCGCCAAGGACGGCGGCACCATGGATTGGGTCTTCCACGCCGGACGCATCGACCAGCATCTGGGCAGTGGTTGGCCGGAAAAAGCCGCTTAACCCTGGGTATCTTCCATGGACAGCACCATTTTGGTGATTGAGGGTCACACGATACAGGTCCGCGCCATGGATCAGGCCACCCGTGCCCGCCTTGCTCACCTTGCCGCTTCCCCGGCAAGCACCGAGCAGGCGGCACGGCTGTGCCTCGGGTTCTGTCAACGGCGCTTGGCGCACGGCCTGGGCTGGGCCAACCTGCTGGAGCCTCACGGAAGCTTGATGTTCGAGGATATGACTGCGGTGACGTTGGCACGCCTCACCAGACGGGTGATCCGCCTTGTCCTTGGGCC
>JAVBJO010000203.1:0-11543 GCA_031546925.1 Rhodospirillaceae bacterium | reverse complement strand
TCCTTTCCTTTCTCGTTTCTTTGTCTTTTTTCTCCTGGTGGGGTGTGTGGTTTTTGGGCGTCGCTTGTGTGCCCCGGGCGCGGGCCCCCCCCCCCCCCCCCCCCACCCCCTTCTCTTTCAACGCGAGCGAACCATCTCTCCCACCGCCTCGTTCGAGATTTTCATCACGAGTTCTCCCATCTTTTTGGCTTCATCCATGCTCTCGTCATAGAGCTGGCGCATGAATTTGCTTTGAAGTTCCATGGCATCGGCGGGAGATTGGGCCCGTCGAAGTTCCTCAGCCACGGACAGGCCATCCCGGAGAGATTTCTGGGTAAAATTCGCCAAGCGCCCACTGACGAGCATCCAGCCTTCGATGGCTCGGGTGGTCATTTGGAGGACGTCCCGCGACAAGGTTTGTGTCGAGGGTACACTGTCCGACGACACGGCTTTCAATTCACTTCTTCGTTCGCTCATGAGCGTTTCCTTCCCTGTTAAAGCGGACAACAGGGTACAGGATTTGGAGAATTCTTCCGCCTGGACGGGAGGCTTAAGCGGACTGATCTTGTGGCCTATGACGCGGACGTCAGCGCCACACAAAGATGATCGCCTGGACCGCACTCTCTCAGCAAATCCAGCAAATCCGCCTGTTCCAGCGCCACGCATCCTTCCGTCGCAGTCCATTCCGGTTTAGCAACGTGAAGGAAAATGGCACTTCCGTGTCCTGGAATCGCCGGAGAGTCGTTATGTTTCAGCACCACCACCACATCGTAAACCGCATCCTCGCGCCACATGCGTTCGCACGAGGCGGGGTGAGGCAGTTTGACCGCTTGGTTATAGTCGGCATGGGTCGGATCGTCGCACCATCCGTCATCGGGAGCGATCACCCCCAGGGGCAATCTCGTTACCGGAGCGATCGCGAGTCGATCGGGTCGGTAGAGGACGCGGCGAAAAGGCCAACATCCCACGGGAGTGGCCCCATCGCCTTCGCGTTTATCGACCCGGACGCCGCTCCGACCGAGGGCGCAGGGGAAGCGCCGTTCTCCCCATGTCACCCATCCCGTCGGAGAGACCACGATATCCATGGGCGTGGTTTATCCCTCCAGCGATACGGATTCGTCGGAGGTCTGCGCCGGAGGGGGAGCCCCCAGACGTTTGCCGTTCTCATACTTATCCATAGCCTGTCCCCAGGCGGCGGTAAACCAATCTGGCCCATTGCCCGCATGTTCCAGGGCTGCCGCGCTCGGCAGAGGGGCCGCGCCGATGGGTGAGCTGGCAACGGGGCCGGAATGATAGGCGGCAACGGGGTTCCGTCCGGTGATGGGAACATTGGACCGCATGTTGCCATTGGAGACCGGTACCGAAATGGCGGGCGGAGCGTCCTTGGGCGAGGACACGCCTCGTCCCAGGACCGGCCTGAATCGAGGCGCGGCCCCCGAGGTCAACACCGCAACTTGATTTTCCATGGGAATGGAGGGCGGCGCATGGGCCACGGGGCCTGACGCGGAAAATTGCATCGCCGGTTGGGGAAGGGGAGGCTCCTCGGAAGCGGCGAAGGTTTGATCCTGCGCTAGCGAAGCCTCTACCTCCTCCGTGTTCTGGGGCAAGGCGGGAGGCGTAGCGGCGGCCAATTGCGTGGCGCCGTCTTTTTTCATCGAGTCGCTCTCGTCGCCCCGGAGCATAGCCAGAGCATGCCCACCGAGATCTCTCCCGGAGCTTTCCTCCAGCAAACAGTTGGCGGTTGCGGCTCCCAGGCCCAACACGCCGCCGAACAACGCGCCCCCCACCAAACGGGCACCCACGCCGATCTTATCGCCGGTGATGTCGCGGTACAGGGTCGAGATGACGGGAAGGTGCTGCAAGGGGTTGATGACATCCACGAAGTCCCAAAAGCTCGGCTCACCGTCCTCGGCTCCGAACATTTGCAGATTGGTCGATCCCGGCTCCGCCCGTTCGGACGGCAGCGAGGGAACCAGCCGATCGGGGTCTGAGTACATCGGCAATGGGGCGGCGGAGACGCTCATGACGGACCTCAAGGGAACGGAAAACTAACAACATGGTAATCTGCTAACGTGTCGAAGCAAAGGTTGTGCCACCCAGAATGTGGCGGTTCCCTTGAGTTCGCCGCACGAGAGGCGGCAGATTTTGCCGGGCGGGAGGCACTTGTTTCCTGGGCGGCAAGAAGGCACCATGAAAAACAACCGATCCTCTTCAGGGAGCCCCCCTCATGTTCGTCGTCCAGTGCCAGGACAAACCCAATGCCGGCGCGCTGCGCCTAGCCCATCGCGAGGCTCATTTGACCTTTCTGCGCGCCCACGCCCCGCAGGTGATCCTGGCCGGGCCGCTTCAGACCGAGGACCGCAGCGCGATGATTGGCAGCCTTTTGGTTCTCGACCTGCCGGATCGGAACGCCGTTGAGGCCTTTCTCGCCCAGGATCCCTACACCCAAGCGAGTCTGTTCGAAAACGTTACGATTCTTCCCTTCCGCAAGGTCCTCCCCTAACCATGGCCTTCTGGTTGATCAAATCCGAGCCCGAGGCCTGGTCTTGGGCCGATCAAGTGCGTGAGGAAGTGACCTCTTGGACGGGCGTGCGTAACCATCAGGCGGCAAAGTTCCTTCGCGGCATGCGGCTTGGCGACCTCTGTCTGTTTTACCACTCGGTCTCGGAGCGTCGCATCGTTGGCATCGTCGAAGTGGTGGCCGAAGCCGTCCCCGATCCCACCGCGAGCGACGGCCCTTGGGTCTCGGTGGAGGTCAAGACGGTGCGGTCCCTGGTTCATCCGGTTTCCCTCGCCGCGATCAAGGCCGAGCCTCGACTGCATGACTTTTTCTTGGTTCGCCAATCTCGCCTTTCGGTTATGCCCGTGGAAGAGGAAACATGGGATCTCCTGTTGGGCATGGGTCACGCCTCTTAAGACCTTCGTCTACCCCGTAAGCCAAGCGGATAGAGGGGTTCAGGGGGGGTTGAGTCCAAAGGGAAAGTCGATCATACTCCCTAGTGATACCGGGACAACCGGCGTGCGTACCCCAATCGGTGCGCGAAAAATTAAGAACACAAAAACCGAGACTCAAAGACAAGACTCCAAGTCTCAAAGACAAGACTCAAAGAGAGGACTCCAGGATGACAGAATATTTCCCCGTTCCCGCCGATTTCGCCAAAAATGCCCTGATCAACGAAAAGACCTACAACGAATGGTATGATCGCTCGATCAAGGACCCCGATGGATTCTGGGGGGAGCACGGGAAGCGAATCGACTGGATTAAGCCCTTTACCAAGGTTCGTGACGTTTCCTACGCTGGGGATGTGCACATCAAGTGGTATCAGGATGGCACCATGAACGTGGCCGCCAATTGCCTGGATCGGCATCTCGCCCAGCGCGGCGACCAGACCGCCATCATCTGGGAAGGCGATGATCCCAACGAGTCCGCTCACATCACCTATCGGGATCTCCACGAGCGCGTCTGCCGCCTGTCCAACGCCATGACCAGCTTGGGCGTGGTCAAGGGCGACCGTATCACCATCTATCTGCCGATGATCCCCGAAGCTGCCGTCGCTATGCTGGCGTGCGCTCGCATCGGTGCAGTCCACTCCATCGTCTTCGGCGGGTTCTCGCCTGAAGCGCTGGCCGGGCGGATCCAGGATTGTAGTTCCAAGCTGGTCATCACCGCCGACGAAGGCTTGCGCGGTGGACGTAAGGTACCTCTCAAGGTCAACGCCGACAAGGCGCTGGAGACTTGCCCCACCGTCACCACCCAAATCGTGGTCAAGCGCACCGGCGGCAGCGTCAAGATGGTCGAGGGGCGCGACGTGTGGTACGGCGATATCACCGCCAAGGCCTCCCCTCAGCACAAGGCCCTGGAATTGAATGCGGAGGATCCCCTCTTCATTCTGTATACCTCGGGTTCCACCGGGAAGCCGAAGGGGGTGCTCCACACTTCCGCCGGGTATCTGGTTTATGCCAGCATGACCCACCAATACGTGTTCGATTATAAAGATGGTGATGTCTACTGGTGCACCGCCGACGTGGGTTGGGTCACCGGACACAGCTATATCGTCTATGGTCCGCTGGCCAACGGCGCCACCACCCTCATGTTCGAGGGCATTCCCACCTATCCCGACGCCGCACGCTTCTGGAAAGTGGTCGATAAGCACAAGGTTTCCATCTTCTACACCGCTCCTACCGCTATTCGCTCGCTCATGCGCGAGGGCGAAGAGATTGTCGCCAAGACCAGCCGCAAGAGCTTGCGCCTGCTCGGCTCGGTGGGTGAGCCCATCAATCCCGAGGCTTGGCTGTGGTATCATCGCGTCGTCGGCGATAACCGCTGCCCCATCGTCGATACCTGGTGGCAGACCGAGACCGGTGGAATTCTCATCACCCCGCTTCCGGGTGCCACCGGACTGAAGCCCGGCTCCGCCACGCGGCCCTTCTTCGGGGTCAAGCCGGTGGTGGTTGATGCCGAAGGCAAGGTTCTGGAAGGGGCCGTCGAAGGGAATCTCTGCTTGGCTGAGCCCGGCTGGCCCGGCCAGATGCGCACCATCTTCGGCGATCATGAACGCTTCGGTCTGACCTATTTCTCCACCTACAAGGGGCTCTACTTCACCGGCGACGGCGTGCGTCGTGACGCAGACGGATACTACTGGATCACCGGACGCGTGGACGACGTCATCAACGTCTCCGGACACCGCATGGGAACCGCCGAAGTGGAATCCGCTCTGGTGGCTCACCCCAAAGTCGCCGAGGCCGCCGTGGTGGGCTATCCCCACGACCTCAAGGGCCAGGGCATTTACGCCTATGTTACCCTGATCCAAAGCGAAGAACCGTCCGAGGAACTGCGCAAGGAACTGGTGGCTTGGGTGCGAAAGGAAATCGGCCCCATCGCCTCGCCGGACGTGATCCACTGGGCGCCCGGTCTGCCGAAAACCCGTTCTGGGAAGATCATGCGTCGCATCTTGCGCAAGATCGCCGAAAATGATTTCGGCAGCTTGGGCGATACCTCGACGCTGGCCGATCCCACCGTGGTTGACGATTTGATCGAGAACCGCGGCTAGGTCATCGTTTAAGTCATCGTTTGCGAAGACGAGGGAGCTCATGTTAGTTTCCTCGTCTTCGCATATCACCACTAGGGGGATGAAACGATGAAAACGAGTGTGTGTCTGGCTTTTGCCTGTATTGTGACCCTGTCCCTGTCGTCTTGCGCGACAACCGAGCCCACAACTTCGCCGGTCACGAGCATCAGTGCTCAGAAGGCGGACCTGGGTAAGCTTTATAAGAGCTACGTGACTCGGGGACACTCCACGCTATCGATGCCGGAGTACAAGAAGGCCGTGGAAGTGACCGGCGTGGTCCTCCAACAATCGAAAAGTGTTACCGGAAATGTTCTCACGAGCGTGAGCGCGGTGGGTTCAAATCGGTTGATGGCGCGGCTTGTCCCTGCCAATGCCAATGAAGCGACCAGAATGGCCGCTTTCTCCGCAAAGAAGAAAATAACCACAGTCTGTACCGTGGACTTTGCCTCGGGGACAGAATACCTTCCGCTGACGGACTGCTACGTTAAGTAAAGAAGTACGGAAGTAAAAAAGATGCGGGGCGGAAGCCCCGCATCTAAAATATGTTGTCGCCAGGAAAAACAAATGAAGATCCACACGCCCATGATGCTCGCTGGCCTCCTGACGGTATTGCTGTCCTCTTGTACGACGACAAGTGCACCAACCGTCGTCAACATGAGCCCCCAGAAGGGCGACCTTGCGAGACTCCACAAGAGCTACGTGGATCAGGGATACGCCACCATGGGGATGGCGGAGTATAAAAAAACCCTGGAAGTGACAGGCATCCTTCTTGGGCGTAGTAAAAATCAACGGGGCAACGATGTCATCAATGTGAGCGCCGTTGGCTCGGATCGCTCCATCGCTCGACTCCTCGCGGCAACCCCCGAGGAAAATGCCAAGATGATGGCCCTCCCCCTGAAACGAAGAATCACGGCCGTGTGCACTGTGGGCTTTGCCTCGGGGGCTGGCCTCTCTCTCCCGTTGACGGACTGTCGCTTCGAGTAAGGAACTGGGTCAAGGGTCCCTGAGACCCTTGACCCAGTTCACCATCCATGAGACGGCGCAGTCTCCTCCGTGCCCGCGACAGGCGCGATTTCACGGTTCCCATGGGAACACCCAGGGCCGCCGCCGCATCCTCGTACTGCATCCCATCCAGTCCGACCATCAACACAACGCGCTGCTCTTGCTCGGGCAAGTGATCGAAGGCTCGAGCTAAATCCTGTAAAGTGACGCTGTGGTATTGACGCGCTGGACAAGACAAATGACTGTGTTCGTCAAGCAGAGGAACCATTGTATGGACGGAACCATGTCGCAGGTACTGATTAATGTACAAATTATGCAGGATGGTGAACAGCCAGGCCCGCAAGTTGGTTCCTTCACGCCAGAGGTGTTCCCGCGAAATCGCACGTTCTAGGCAATCTTGGACGAGATCTTCGGCATGAACCGCATCTCGAACCAAGACTCGGGCATACCGCCTAAGATTAGGGATATGATCGGCGACCATCTCTCCGAATTGACCCATGTCCCTCACCTTGATTGGATAAGTTCCGAGCTTCCCCATTGGTCCTAAGGACCAACGCAACCATAAGGGACAACTATACCCTCTTGGTTAGCTGAAAGGTGCGCACAGGGGAGGCGGAAAGTAAGCTGACCTGAGGGAGTAACCCCGGCGGCACAGCCTACCGCTCCCCCCCACAGGAGGGAGGGGGAAGGGGACGGGGAGATCCAGCCGAACAAAATCGTTACGAAACCGATCCTTCTTGGGCTTTGCCTTCCTGTGCTTTGGCTGTAATAAAGGCCTCGGTCATACGATTGAGTTCGTCTCCGCTCAGGAGTTTCTCGGCCTTAGGGAAGACGTCATCTTCTTCTTCCTGGACGTGATCGCAGATTTTTCCATGGATATCCTCGATGCTATCCATCCATTCATCAGAATCGGCGGGGAGTCCTTCTAATTTTTTCAGGAGAGCTTCAACGACGTGATGTTCTCCGACTCCGTGCTCGATGGCATCATGAGTCGACTGGCGTTGGTGTAAAGGGGGGTAGAAGACTTTTTCCTCGGCGTGACCATGCTGAAGAAGAGCCGTCTTGAGCTCTCGGAAGAGATCTTCGCGCCGCTGACGGTTGGCACTGGTGGTGGAAAGGATCTCGGTGAAAAGAGCCTCCACTGCGGCATGGTCGCTTTTCAGAACCTCGATGACGTTCATGGCCGTTCCTCCAAGAGGCATTGCGTACCTCTCAGGGAACGTATGATCGCTAGCAGATGTTCCCTTGCGGGCTCATAGAACTTTCCAGGCTCCATCCGGCTGCCGGCAAGCCGTCCCAAACGACTGCTCTTTCTTTCCCCCAACGGTGATCACTTGTTGGTATTCGCGGCAATACTGACCAGGTGCGGGCTCGTAGGTTCTGACGGGGGTAATGGTTCCAGAATTTCCGCTATCCGGATTGCTCCACGCCACCGGCTGATTGGTGCGGGCCGTCTCAAAGGCGGTATTGCCCGCCTGCCGCGCGTGCGTTTCATCGGCCCGATCCAGGGAGGAGCCAACCTCAGAGCCGATAAAGGCCCCCAAGAGCGTCCCCACGGCCGTCATCGCGAGATTTCCCTTGCCTTTCCCAAACTGAGCGCCGGCCACGGCACCGCCAATCCCCCCCAGGACGCTGCCCCCCGTCTGTTTGGAAATTCCCCCACTTCCTGCCCCAGCCTGCGTACACGCCGTCAGGGATAAAACCAGGGCACAAACTGTAAGAACCTTTTTCATCCTGCTCTCCACCTTGGAATAAGGGCCACCTTGGAATAAGGGCTTGGGATAACGGGTGGCTCGGCAAATGCCGATCTTAGAAAAGTTACTTCTCCACTCTACAGGCAAGGCTGCGAATTGTCGAGACCAAGAGAGAGGATCCCCTATCAAGAGCGCCGAGGGAGGGCCCTGAGAAGCTTTGGCATACATTCTATCAATTTTATTTTATTTTTAAACAACTCCAGATTTATATATAAATTAAGCTATACCATATCTCTATTACACGCCATTCCGCTCTAGTAATATGAATTAAATTTACCTTAATCACAATGATATAAATTATATTCTGCGTCCCATATTGCGCCATTCCTCATAAAATCTGGTCTTCTTCATCTATGCATCCTATTTATATCGTGATGATTCGGCATATTGCGTCGCCTTTACATTGTGGTGGATCACGAAAATTGAATTGACATTTCGTTATGCAAATATTATCCAAAAGTATTTGCGGCATCTAAAAACCAACAAATCATGTATGTATTTTTATTAAGATGTAAATTTTTAGGGCGGAACAATAAGTAAGGAAAAACAAATTTTTACGATGAGTATATTAAGAAAATGGCCTTCTTTAAAATGTTATCTGGCGGAATTCCATTAATTAATCTTTATTATATCATATTTATGACTTTGTATAAGTCAAATTAATGCAACTTATTCTTTCTGTTAATTCATTCGGCAACTTTCTACTGGCAAGACTGACCTCTGTATTCATGTCGATCTCATTGTGGGTGTGTCTTCGCGTTCAAGAAACAAGGCAATTTCGCACTGTGACATCTTAGATCTTGAGGCGGCATGCTGTCGGAAGGCGTTGACATCTCGGCTCATTTATCTTATTTTGCGGTGCAATACATGGAGGGGTCGAGACGATCATGAAGCTGTTGGTAGCGGTCAAGCGCGTTGTGGATTACAACGTAAAGATCAGGGTTAAGGCTGACAAGACCGGCGTCGAAACATCGAACGTCAAATTCAGCATGAACCCCTTTGACGAAATTGCGGTGGAGGCGGCTCTTCAGTTGAAGGAAGCCGGAAAAGTGACGGAGATCGTCGCTGTTTCGGTGGGTGCTGCGACCTCCCAAGAGGTTCTGCGCACGGCTTTGGCCTTGGGGGTGGATCGTGCCATTCTGGTTCAGGCCGAGGGCGACGTGCAGCCCCTGGCGGTGGCCAAGGTGCTGAAAGCCATTGTCGATCGGGAAAAGCCACAGATGGCTCTTCTGGGGAAGCAGGCGATTGATGATGACTCCAACCAGACCGGCCAGATGCTGGCTGCGCTGTTGGGATGGGGTCAAGGGACGTTTACCTCTGGCTTGACCCTCGGCAGTGATAATGTCGAGGTGATCCGCGAGGTAGATGGTGGTTTGGAGACCTTGCAAGTGAAGCTCCCCGCCGTGGTCACTGTTGACCTGCGGCTGAATGAGCCTCGCTATGCCTCTCTACCCAACATCATGAAGGCGAAGAAGAAGCCTATCGAGACGCTGACGGCGGCCGATTTGGGGGTGGATGTGGCACCGCGCCTGACCACCTTGCGAGTCGATGAACCCGCTGGACGCAAAGCCGGAATCAAGGTGCCCGACGTGGCCGCCTTGGTGGACAAACTGAAGAACGAAGCGAAGGTCATCTGACATGAGCATCCTGGTCTTGGCTGAATACGAGGCTGGCGCGCTCAAGCCCGCTACCCTCACCGCTGTCACCGCCGCTCGCAAGATTGGTGGGGATGTTCATTTGCTGGTCGCCGGGCAAGGCGTTGCCAGCATTGCCGACGCCGCCGCAAAGGTGGCAGGCGTGTCCAAGGTTCTGGTCGCCGATGCCCCTGCGTATCATCACGCTTTGGCGGAACCGGTGGCGGCTTTGACGGTCTCGCTGGCCAAGGGATACAGCCACCTGCTGGCCCCTGCAACCACCATGGGCAAAAATGTGATGCCCCGGGTAGCGGCGCTTCTGGACGTGGCGCAGATTTCCGACATCACCGAGGTGGTGGCTCCCGATACCTTCGTGCATCCTATTTATGCTGGGAATGCCATGGCGACGGTGAAGACCGCCGATGCCATCAAGGTGATCACCGTGCGCGGCACCGCCTTTGAAGCCGCCGCCCATGCCGGAGGGAGCGCCTCTGTCGAGGCCATCGCCGCCGTTGATACCCCTGTTGTTTCCAAGTTCGTTTCCCAGCAGTTGACGGTTTCGGCGCGGCCGGAACTGACGGCGGCTCGGATCATTGTCTCGGGCGGGCGTGGAATGCAGTCTGGGGATAACTTCCCCATGCTGGAAAAATTGGCGGATTGCCTGGGTGCCGCCGTGGGCGCCTCACGCGCCGCCGTCGATGCCGGGTTTGTGGCCAACGATCTCCAGGTTGGGCAAACGGGTAAGATCGTCGCGCCGGAACTGTATATCGCCGTGGGAATCTCCGGCGCGATCCAGCATCTGGCCGGCATGAAGGACTCAAAGGTCATCGTTGCCATTAACAAGGACGAAGAAGCACCGATTTTCCAAGTAGCCGACTACGGATTGGTCGCGGACCTCTTCAAGGCCGTGCCGGAACTTACCGGCATGTTGGAAAAGAAGTAGCCAACACCGCATCAAGGCCGCATCGGAAACCTCCGGGCGGCCTTGAGCATATCTACTCACATCAACAATCTCTAGGCGGGGGGCCCCGCCTTATTCTTGCGGGAGCAACACATGGCCGCTATTCAAAGTATTGGTGTCATCGGTGCCGGACAAATGGGCAGCGGTATCGCTCAAGTTATCGCCGCTGGCGGATTCCAGGTCACCATCCTGGATATTTCCGATGCCGCAGTGAAGAAAAGCATTGGGACGATTACCAAAAATCTCGATCGCATGATCTCCAAGGGGAAGCTCACTGAAGCTGAAAAAGAAGGCACCCTTGGGCGGATCAAGACTACCACCGAGTACCCCAATCTTGCCCAATGCGATCTCGTTATCGAATCCGCAACCGAAGATGAGCAAATCAAGCGCAAGATTTTGTCTCATCTTTGCGCCGTCTTGAAGCCTGAAGCTTTCATTGCAACCAATACCTCCTCGATCTCCATTACACGCCTGGGGGCCTCAACGGATCGGCCTTCGAAGTTCATGGGGATGCACTTCATGAACCCCGTGCCGGTCATGCAACTGGTGGAACTGATCCGCGGCATCGCTACCGCAGAAGAAACCTTCTCCCTGGTCCGGGAAATGGTGGCGACCCTGGGGAAGATCCCCGTGTCCGCCGAAGATTTCCCCGCGTTTATCGTAAACCGCGTTCTGCTGCCCATGATCAATGAAGGCGTTTACACCCTTTACGAAGGCGTCGGCTCGGTGGATTCCATCGATACTGCCATGCGTTTGGGCGCAAACCACCCCATGGGGCCTTTGCAGTTGGCCGACTTTATCGGACTCGATACCTGCCTGGCGATTATGCACGTGCTGCATGAGGGATTGGCGGATACCAAGTACCGTCCCTGCCCCCTGCTGGTGAAGTATGTCGAGGCCGGATGGCTGGGACGGAAGACCGGGCGTGGGTTCTATGACTACTCTGGGGAAAAGCCGGTTCCGACGCGCTAACCAGGGGTCCAGGGGACCCTGTCCCCTTGCGGGGAGGTGGGGGGGGGGGGGGGGGGGGCCGCCCCCACCCCCCCCCCCCGCCCCCGGGCGCCCCGCCCCCCGGGCGGGGGCGGGGGGGGCGGGGGGCGGCCCGGCGACTAGAAGACACCACACGCCAGCGAGACAAGCCCCC
>JAVBJO010000022.1:0-13963 GCA_031546925.1 Rhodospirillaceae bacterium | reverse complement strand
CTTGTGTATTGATGAATGGAAAGGGGGTCCGGGGCATGGCTCCGGGCGGGGCAGGGGGCGGCAGCCCCGGCGTAAGCCAAACGCCCTATCCCCCCCGACCCCCTAACAAAAAACCCCCGAAACAATCGGGGGTTTTTTGTTAGGGGGTCGGGGGGGATAGGGCTTTTGGCTTACGCCGGGGCTGCCGCCCCCTGCCCCGCCCGGAGCCATGCCCCGGACCCCCTTTCCTTTCATCGCAAAGCGACGCAGGCTAAACGCTCTTAGTGGATCGCCATCGTCGGTACAGTTGGCGGGATCAGAAGCCGCGCCTCGGTGGCGGCAATGACTTGCTCGACGGTGACGCCAGGAGCGACTTCCCGCAGCACCAGGCCTTCGTCAGTGGGTTCGATCACGGCGAGATCCGTCACCACCAGATTGACCCGGCGCACCGAAGTCAACGGCAACGTGCACCGCTTCAGGATCTTGGACTCGCCCTTGGCGCTGTGTACCATGGCGACGATGACGCGACGCACACCCGTCACCAAATCCATGGCACCCCCCATGCCAGCCACCATCTTGCCGGGAACCACCCAGTTGGCCAGCTGACCCAGCTCGTCCACCTGGAGACCGCCCAAAACGGTAGCATCCACATGGCCACCGCGAATCAGCCCGAACGAAGTGCAGCTGTCCAAGGACGCAGCACCCGGAACGGCACCGACGAAACCACCGCCAGCATCGCTCAAGGTGGAGCATTCCAGCCCATGAGCCGGCACCGCCGACATGCCGATCAGACCATTTTCCGACTGGAAGTGGATTTGCGCGCCCTTGGGGAGATACTTGGTAACCATGGTGGGCAGACCAATGCCGAGATTGACCAGGTCGCCGCTCTTCAGTTCGAGTGCCACCCGTTTGGCGATGATGATTTTATCGTCCATTGAAAAGCACCTTCTCCACGAGATAATCGACAACGACGTGGGGCGTGACCACCGCATCCGGGGGAATAACGCCAACCGGCACGATCCCGTCCTCTGGATCGGCGATAACGATCTTTCCCGCCATGGCCATGATGGGATTGAAGTTTCGTGCGGTCAAAGAGTACTCCAAGTTGCCGCTGTAATCGGCGCGATGACACGCCAACAAAGCGAAATCACCGGGGATTGGCTTTTCCACCAGAAACTTGCGTCCATCAATCTCGACGGTTTGCTTTCCTTCCTCGACGACGGTTCCTACTCCGGTGGGGGTTAACACCCCGCCCAAGCCGTGCCCAGCGGCGCGAATACACTCTGCCAAGGTTCCTTGAGGCTTCAATTCCACATTCAATTCGCCCGCGATCATTTGCCGCTGGGTTTCCGGGTTGGTCCCGATGTGGCTGGTGATCAGTTTGCTGAGGGCCTTGGCAACGATCAGTTTGCCAATACCGAAGTTGGTCCGAGCGCTATCGTTACAAGCGACGGTCAGGTTCTTTTTCCCTTGCCGGATCAGCTCGTCGATCATGCGATGCGGCGAACCGATTCCCATGAAGCCACCGATCAGAAGCGTTGCACCATCGGGAATCATCTCGATAGCCTTGGTAAGTGAAATTGCCTTGCTCTTCATAAGCGCCCCCCGGGCGAAAGGTTGGAACGGCATCCACTCTTTTAACGCGCTTGCCAGGCGCCATCGACTGGCAAGGCCACGCCGGTGATGTTGGCGGCACCGTCGCTACATAGGAATAGCGCAACGGCCCCCAACTGTTCAACAGTTGTGAACCGCGCCGAGGGTTGTTTTTCCAACAAAAGGTTGCGTTCGGCCTCTGCTACGGGAATATTTTCCGCCCGAGCCCGAGCGTCCACCTGAGCTTGCACCAGGGGAGTCAATACCCAACCGGGGCAGAGGGCGTTGCAAGTGATTGGACTCTCTGCATTTTCCAACGCCACCACTTTGGTCATTCCGATGAGACCATGCTTGGCCGCCACATAGGCGACCTTATGGATGGAGCCCACCAAGCCATGCACCGAGGCAATATTAATGATTCGGCCCCACCCTCGGCGTTGCATGCCGGGCAGGGATTTGCGGATGGTGTGGAAGCTGGCGGAAAGGTTAAGCGCGATCACCGCATCCCAGCGTTCCACGGGGAAGTCTTGGGTGGGGGCGACGTATTGAATCCCTGCGTTGTTGATCAGGATATCCACACCCCCGAGGCGTTTTTCGGTATCCTCCACCAAGTCTTCGCACTGTTCGACCTTGGACAAATCGGCCGGATTGAACAGGATTTCGGTTTGGTACTCCCGGGCGAGCTTGGCGCACAGGTCTTCGATGAGTTGGGCTTCTCCGAAGCCATTGAGCATGACCGAGGCGCCTTGCGCCGCGAGGGCTCGGGCGATGCCTAAGCCAATTCCGCTGGTCGATCCGGTCACGATGGCTCTGCGTCCTTTGAGCATGACCTCGTCCTCCCTTTTTGTGTTGACAGTCTTGGACAATCCCCTCTCCGCTCCGCCGCCAGGACGGTATCGGAGAGGGGGTAAACTTGAAGATTAGACCAGCCCTGTCGCGTAGAAAATCCCAATCACGACGAAGACCGCCACGGTCTTGATGCAGGTAATGACGAAGATATCCTTATAGGCCTGAATATGGGTCAGCCCCGTCACCGCCAACAGCGTGATGACCGCGCCATTGTGAGGCAGGGTATCCATGCCGCCGCTGGCCATGGCGGCGACCCGGTGGAAAACCTCCAAGGGGATACCGGCGGACAAGGCGGTGGCCTTGAAGGTTTCGCCCATAGCGGCCAGGGCAATGCTCATCCCACCGGAGGCCGATCCCGTGACCCCCGCCAAGGTGGTCACGGTAATGGCCTCGTTGATCAACGGATTGGGGATCTTCATCAACGCTTCCTTGATGACCAGGAAGCCCGGCAAGGCCGCGATGACCGCGCCAAAGCCGTATTCCGAAGCGGTGTTCAGGGAGGCCAACAGCGAGCCAGAGATCGCCGCCTTGCTGCCCTCGGCAAATTTAGAGGAAATGACTTTCCAGGAAAAGGCGACCACCATCAAGATGCCAATCACCAGAGCGATTTCCACCGACCAAATGGCCAGCATCTTCTCTGCGTCCTGCTTGACGACATCGCTCCCAGGCGTGAGCAGAACCTCGTAAAGCTTGCCCGGCGCGGGATTTTTCCAGATCATCGGGCCAATCCACAGCGTGATGGCCAGATTGGTCAACCCAACCACAAACAGCGGAGCAATGGCGATGATCGGATTGACGTGACTTTTCTCGTCGACGACTTCTGGTTCGTTGATGTGATTGATGCCGTATCCTTCACCCTTGGCGCGCGCCACGCTGCGACGCCAGTTCAGATAAAGAATCCCAACGGTCAAAATGAAAACCCCACCCAAGGTCCCCAGGACGGGAGCCGCCATACTGGTGGTGTTGAAGTAGGTGGTGGGGATGATGTTTTGGATTTGAGGGGTGCCAGGGAGGCTGTCCATGGTGAAGGTGAACGCGCCCAAGGCGATGGTGGCGGGGATCAAGCGCTTGGGGATGTTGCCTTGGCGGAACATCTCGGCGGCGAACGGGTAGACCGCGAAGACCACCACGAACAACGACACGCCGCCATAAGTCAGCAGAGCCCCCACCAGAACGATGGAAAGCATGGCCTGCCCGCTTCCGACAACCTTGATCACCGACGATACGATCGAGCGGGCAAAGCCCGACATCTCGATGACCTTGCCAAACAAGGCCCCCAACATGAAGACCGGGAAGTAGAGTTTGATGAAACCGACCATTTTATCCATGAATAAACCGCTATAGACCGGCAAAACGGCCTGCGGATCAATCAGGAGAACGGCGGCGAGTGCCGCAATCGGCGCAAACAGGATAACGCTGTAGCCTCGATAGGCCGCGTACATGAGGAAAAACAACGCGGCAACGCAGATGAGAAAAGTCATTGGACAGCCCTCCGTTTTTTTCGGCCTCGGTGCGGAGGCCGCTTTTGACGGGGAGGGCGAAGCTTGCGAAACGCCTCCCCGTTTATTACTTTTCTCATAAGCAAAAAATATGCCATGAAAAAAGGGGGTGGATTTCTGCGATTTCTCTCAGGCCCATGGCCCGAGGTGTCTGGAGTTCCAGACACTGGGTAAGGAAATTATGGGGATTTGGGGGGGTGGGGACAAGATCCAGAGGAAGCGAACTCCGGCTAAGAGGCCTTAAGGAAAGGGGTCAAGGGGCCGTGCCCCTTGACCCCTTTCAGCCTCGCCCCCGATATGCCGCTACCCCCTGATCCGGCAGCCACAACGTCTCCGGTGGTTTCCCGCTCTGCCAGAAAACATCAATCGGTATCCCTCCCCGGGGGTACCAATACCCTCCAATACGCAACCACACGGGCTGACACGCATCGATGATCCGCTTTGCCACCGCGACGGTACAGGTTTCATGGAAAGCCCCATGATTCCGGAAGGACGCGAGGAACAGCTTTAAGGACTTTGACTCGACCAACAGCTCATCCGGCACGTAGTCGATGACAAGGTGAGCAAAATCCGGCTGCCCTGTCACGGGACACAGGGAAGTAAATTCCGGAGCCGAGAACCGTACCAGATAGAGCATATCGATATGCACGTTGGGGACGGTTTCGAGCACGGCCTCGTCGGGGGAGGGAGGCATCGGTGCGGCGTGCCCGAGCAGAGTCGGTGCTGGAGCAGAATTCATCCTAGACGATCCTTAAAAATATTAGGCCTTTAAAAGTATTATGCCTGAACTTTCTCGCCGTGGCGGGTGCAGTTTGCTTCAGCCAGGGAGACGAAAACGTCGGTGATCTCTTCGGGCTGGCGGATCTTCGTTTGATCTTCGCCGGGATAAGCAATGGTCCGCATCCGCGTCGCGATGGCTCCGGGGTCGATCAGGTTGACGCGAAGGTTGGAGATACGTTCGACTTCTGCGGCCCAAGTGGTGACGATGGTATCCAGGGCGGCCTTGGCTGCGGCATAGACTCCCCAGAAGGGGCGCGCGCCCCCACTGACGCCGGAGGTCACAAACATGGCTCGCCCGGCATCGGAGCGACGCAGCAGGGGGTCCATGGCGCGGATCAGGCGATAGTTGGCGGTGACATTGACGTCGAACGCTTCTTGGAAGTGTTTCTGGTCGATGTGGCCAATGGGAGCCAATCCGCCGCCGATATCGCCGGCGTTGCCTACCAGGATATCCAGCTTCCCGAATCGTTGATAGAGCGCCGCCGCCACTTGGTCAATCTTATCGTACTCTCGCAGGTTGAGGGGACACAGAACCGCCTTCCCCCCCGCATCGGCGATTTCGTCATCGAGACTTTCCAGGGCGCTTTGGGTTCGGGCGACACAGATCACCTCTGCCCCTTCGGCAGCGAAACGCTTCGCCACGGCGCGGCCAATCCCGCGCGAGGCTCCCGTCACCAGGGCAATGCGTCCCTTAAGACATCCCGTCACGACAACCCCTCCGTCAGCAGGGACAGCTGGCGACTATCTTGGATTCGATCCAGATGGTCGGCGGGAACCACCGGATAGTCTCCGGTGAAGCAGGCATCGCAGAAGTGAGGCCCCTCTTGGCTTTCGCGGTCGGCGGCACCGACCGCGCGATAGAGGCCCTCCAGGGAGATGAAGGACAGGGAATCCACACCGATCAGCTTGGTCATGGCCTCGACGCTGTAGCGAGCCGCCAGCAATTTCTCCCGCTCGGGCGTATCGATGCCGAAATAGCAGGAGTGCGTGGTGGGCGGCGACGAAATCCGCATGTGGACTTCCTTGGCGCCGGCCTGGCGCACCAACTCGACGATTTTGCTGCTGGTGGTGCCGCGCACGATGGAATCATCCACCAAGATCACCCGTTTTCCCACCAAGGCAGATCGATTGGGGTTGTGCTTCATCTTCACCCCCGCGTGACGCGTCCGATCTGTGGGCTGGATGAAGGTTCGCCCCACGTAGTGGTTGCGGATAATCCCCAATTCAAAGGGCAAGCCCGCCTGCGTGGCGTATCCCAGAGCGGCGGGAACCCCCGAGTCAGGCACGGGAACCACCACGTCCGCATCAATACCACTTTCCAAGGCGAGTTGCGCGCCGATGCGTTTTCTCACCTCGTAAACGCTGGAACCCTCCACAATGGAATCCGGACGAGCGAAATAAATGTACTCGAAGATGCAAAACCGCCGCCGCAGGGCGCCGAACGGCTTCATCGAACGAATGCCCTCGCCGTTCAGGAGAACGATCTCGCCGGGTTCCACGTCGCGCACGAACTCGGCCCCGATGATGTCCAGCGCACAGGTCTCCGAGGCCAGAATCCAAGCCTTGTTCAGCCGCCCAATCACCAGAGGCCGGATGCCCAAGGGGTCACGAACCCCCATCACCCCCTCTCGGGTCAGGCACACCAGAGAGTAGGCCCCCTCCACCTGGCGCAGGGCATCGATCAAACGATCCTCGACTCGGTTGTAAAGGCTGATGGCCACCAGATGAATGATGACCTCGGTGTCACTGGTGGACTGGAACAGACAGCCCCGTTTGACCAACTGCCGCCGCAGTCGCGTCGCATTGGTCAAATTGCCATTGTGGGCCAAGGCAAAGCCGCTGAACTCCATATCCGCAAACAACGGTTGTACGTTGCGCAGGAGAGTCTCTCCTGTGGTGGCATACCGGACGTGCCCCACAGCGCACTGGCCTTTGAGCTTGCGGATGACCGTCTCGCTGCCGAAACATTCCTCCACCGAACCGAGATCGCGATGATTGTGAAACACCTCCCCGTCGAAGGAGACGATTCCTGCCGCCTCTTGCCCCCGGTGCTGAAGGGCATGCAGCCCCAAAGCCACCAAGGCCGCAGATTCTGGGGTGCCGAAGATGCCGAACACACCGCATTCCTCGCGCAGATGGTCGTCGTCATAGGGATTGGTGGTCAACATACCGTTTGTATCCGTCTTTCGGAGGGCTTGGCGCGGCTGCGTGGCTTCTTGGCTCTTGTTAAGACGTCTTCTTCAATGGGCCCGGGTTCTTCAATGGGCTCGGGGAGACGATCGAACGACTGGGGCCGACACAGGAGCCTGGGCCGGGACCGCTACTACGGGAGCCGGAGCCGGTATGGGCACGGGTGCCGCTACGGGTGCCGACGTCGGGCGTGGTTCCAGGTGAGTTCTCAACGCTTGCTCGGCTTCCATCAGACCTTGAACCTGGTCTCCGGCGCTCTTGGCTTTTTCGGCGATCACGCCAAAATTCTCCGGAACAAAGGTCCGCACAAAGGAGGCACCTTGTTCAAGATAGGGTTTGCTCTTCGCCTTAGTCAACCAATCGGGGGGCTCTTTTTCAAACAGCATGGTTCCGCCGATGTAGGCCGCCGACAGCACCACGCCGCCCATGGCAATCCCTAAGCCGAAGCCCAAGACGGAATCCACGTTGCTGAAGGCGCTGTTGCGAATACGGTCTGAAATCGCCTTGGTCAGGATGGAAAGCACCAACAACGCGACCAGAAATACGGCGGCCCCTGCCGCCAGATCCGCGCCCAAGGGCGAGGTGATATGCCCCCGGAGGTAGTTGCGCGCCGGTTCAAACGCCATATAAGTAATGACGATGGCCCCGACCCACGCGCCCACCGACAGGACTTGTCGTGTGAACCCGCGTAGGAAAGAAAAAAGGCCAAAGCCAAGAAGAATGATTACGACGGCGATATCAAGAGGGGTGAACGTGCCCATGGTTCTGAATGGCTCTCTCTTCTTGAACGTCCTGTTGTTACCGGCGACCCTGGAACAGCCCCGGTAGATCTTGCAAATGCCCAATGGGCCGCACTGCTAACGAGCCCGCCGACACCAGGGCTTTGCCCTTGCGCGCGGGTGCGGGCACCAAACCTTGGGCGAACCCCAGCTTAGCGGCTTCTTTCAGACGAATGTCGCCTTGCGCCACCGCCCGAACTTCGCCTGACAAACCAATCTCTCCGAACACCACCATATCGGCGGGAACCGGCGTATCCGTGGAGGAGGAGACCAACGCCGCAGCGACCGCGAGGTCAGCCGCCGGCTCGGTGATTCGCAAGCCCCCCGCGACGTTCAAATAAACGTCATTGCCCGATAACGCAAGCCCGCATCGTGCGTCAAGCACCGCCAAGACCATGCTCAAACGGGCCGAATCCCATCCCACCACCGCCCGACGGGGCGACGACAACGAAGACGGAGCCACCAGGGCTTGAATCTCCACCAACATGGGGCGCGTCCCCTCCATACTGGCGTGGACACACGATCCAGAGACATTGCCACGACGCTCGGCCAGGAACAAGGCCGAGGGATTGAGAACCTCGGCCAACCCGCTCCCGGTCATCTCGAAGACCCCGATTTCGTCGGTGGCCCCGAAGCGATTCTTCACCGCGCGGAGAATACGAAATTGGTGGCCCCGATCGCCTTCGAAGTACAACACCGTATCGACCATGTGCTCCAGGACGCGGGGGCCGGCGATGGTCCCCTCCTTGGTGACGTGGCCGACCAGGAAGAGCACGAAGCCGCGCCGCTTGGCCAAACGGATCAATTCGTGAGCGCAAAGCCGCACCTGACTCACCGTCCCCGGAGCGGACTCCACGGTATCGGCGTAGAGGGTCTGGATGGAATCGATCACCACCACCCGAGGCGCATCAACGCTGTCCAGGGTAGCGACGATATCGCGTAGATTGGTGGCCGAGGCCAGTTGCACCGACGCCGAAGCCAACCCCAAGCGCCACGCCCGCAAGCGCACCTGATCCACCGCCTCTTCCCCAGAGATGTAAGCCACGGTGCAAGAGGCCGCCAACCGCGCCGCCGCCTGGGTGAGCAAGGTCGATTTGCCGATGCCAGGATCGCCGCCCACCAACAAGGCCGAGCCGGGAACCAGCCCGCCGCCGCACACCCGATCCAACTCGCCGATACCGGTGGAGAGACGGGGCAGGGTGACGGTATCGCCGCCCTCCAGCCCGACAAAGGTGATGGGACGACCGGGTTTGGCCCCAATTCCCTTGGGCGTCGAGTCCCGAGGCGCCTCCTCGACGATAGAGTTCCAAGCGCCGCAGGCCTCGCACTTCCCCACCCAGCGCGGCGAGGCCGCGCCACAGTCTTGGCAGATGAAACGGGCAGAGGACTTAGACACGGGACAACAACTCCATTGCGGGGTTTAGGGCTTATAAGGACTTACGAGGCACGCGCAACCACCCCAAGGGCGGCAATCCCGCCTCCACCCGATAGCCGCCTTCGGCGGTCTTGGCGAGCTTCAGTGTCTCGCGCACGGGCGGCTTATTTTGTTGGCCGACCTCGATAAAGTCGGCACCGGTCGCAACGACGATGCCCACGTGACCATACCCGGCGGCTCCGCCGAACACGATCAAATCCCCCCCCGTGGGAGGCTTCCCTCCCCCTTGGCCGAACTGGAGCATGCCCCGCTGGGGGTTAATTTCCCCTTGAGGGATCGTGGAATCATAAAAGCTGATGGCATATCCCATCCCATCCGGCATGCGGTGCCCTTGCGCCAGGTAGAGGTAGCGCTTGATGAACTCGACGCATTGCCATTTCTGACCGAAGTACGTGCCGTCCTCGGCATAGTTCTTCCCGTGGGACAGGGAAAAGACCGGGCCATTATCGTAAACCGCGACCCTATCGAAGCTCCCGAGGGTTGTTCCCGCCGCCCAGGGACTGGTCTTCCATTCGATGCCACGCAGAAAAAATGCGACCCCAAGACCAAGCACAACCGTACCGCCCAGGATCAGAGCCCCCCGGGTGCTCACATCCGCAGTTCCATCTGGATCGGCCCGTGGGCGCGGCCGTGGACGAATTGCTCCACGAAGGCGTTGTCGGAGTGATCAATCTCCTCGCCTTTCCCCACCCAGATGATTTTTCCTTTGTACAAAAGTGCGATGCGGTCGGCGATCTTGCGCGCCGAGGCCATGTCGTGGGTGATGGAAAGGGCACTCACCCCGAGATCCTTGGTGCACTTGACGATCAGATCGTTGATCACGTCGGCCATGATGGGATCGAGTCCCGTCGTCGGCTCGTCGAAAAAGATGATCTCCGGCGAGATGGCGATGGCCCGAGCCAAGGCAACGCGCTTTTGCATCCCCCCCGACAATTCCGAAGGAAACAGATCCCCCACCGAGGCGGCCAAGCCTACCGCAGCCAGCTTCTCCACCGCCACCTCGCGGGCCTCCCCCCGAGGCATCTTGTGTCCCTGCACCAGGCCGAAGGCGACGTTTTCCCACACCTTTAAGGAATCGAACAAGGCTCCGCCTTGGAACAGCATCCCAAAGCGCCCGAGCATCCGCTCACGGTCTCGTCCCTTGATGCCGACGACCTCGGCGCCATCCACGCGAATAGAGCCGCTTTCCGGGTGCAGCAACCCCAGGATGCACTTCAGCATCACCGATTTGCCCGAGCCCGAGCCCCCGATGACCACCACGGACTCGCCTTTGCCCACCGACAGGTCCACCCCGTCGAGAACCGTTTTCCCCCCGAAAGTCTTGCGGACGTCGCGCAGTTCGATCATCGGAGAGAAAGCATCGCTTCCAGTCATCGGAGAGAGGCCTCCGTTTAGGGTCATGCTGCTCATTGGCTGAAATACAGTACGGTGATGATGTAGTTGGAAATCAAGATCAAGACTGCGGCGGAGACCACCGAATTGGTGGTGGCATTGCCGACACCGCGCGCTCCGCCCTTGGAATAGTACCCGTGGTAGCACCCCATCAGGGAGATCAGCAAGCCGAACACCGCCGCCTTGGTCAACCCAGAGATAACATCCATGGGCTCAAGGTACTCGTGAGTCCGCGCTAGATAAGTGGAGGGGTTGAACCCCAACTTGTACACCCCCACCAAGAAACCGCCGAACACGCCGATGATATCGGCCACCAGGACCAGCAGGGGTAGCATCAACAATCCCGCCAGCAGGCGCGGCGCAATCAGGTACTTGAACGGGTTGGTCGAGAGGGTCACCAGCGCGTCAATTTGCTCGGTCACGCGCATGGTGCCGATTTCAGCGGCCATGGAGGCGCCAATGCGTCCCGCCACCATCAACCCGGCGAGAACGGGAGCCAGCTCTCGGGTGATCGAGAGTACCACCACGGTGGCGACGGCTCCCTCGGCGGCGAAGCGCGAGAAGCCAGAGTAGCTTTGCAACGCCAGGACCATACCGGTAAAAATGGCGGTCAACCCCACCACCGGCAGGGAGTAATAACCAATCTCGATCATGGCGCGGAGAATCAAGGCGGGATAATAGGGCGGTCGCACCATGTGAGACAGCGCCGTGCCGGAAAAGGCGGTCAACCGTCCCACATGGGAGAGAAAATCCAGAAACACCCGCCCAATCGCAGCGAGTATCCCCAGCACCAGGGTGAGCGGCTGCGTCATGGGGCCTCGGTGTAGAGGCGGGTGGGGCGCTGGGTCAGACCGGTGAGGATCTCATAGCCGATGGTCCCACTCTGCCAAGCAAAGTCGTCCAGCGTCTGACGGGGGCCGATCAACTCCATCCACATACCGGGTTGAACGGCATCAAGCGGCAGAGCGCTCACGTCAAAGGTGGTGAGATCCATGGAAACGCGACCCACCATCGGTACTTCGCTCCCCAAGAGAATGCCGCGCCCGCGCCCTTGCAGCGAGCGAAACAGCCCATCCGCATAGCCGATTCCAACGGTGGCGGTTCGCCCCTTGGCGCGGAAACGGTGGGAAGCACCATAACCAATGGTCATGGCGCTGTCAACGTCACGGACCTGAAGGATTTGGGCACGCAGGCCCACCACGGGGACCATGGGATTGGGGCGCTCGGGCTGAGGATTGACCCCATACAGCGCCACCCCGGGGCGGACCATTTGGAAGTGGTAGGCCGGCCCCAAGAAAATCCCCGACGACGCTCCCAGACTGCGTGGCGCAGAAAGACCCAAGCGCTCCGACAGTGTATGAAACACCCCGCGTTGTTCTTCATTCTTAGGATGATCCGGCTCGTCGGCACAGGCGAGGTGGCTCATGACCAGGGTGGAGGCGATTCCCTCCAACAGACGCGGCGTGGCGACAAGTCGCTCCACCTCGGCGGCATGGAGTCCCAGACGGCACATTCCGGTATCCAGGTGGAGGGCAGCCGGAGCCGCCCCTCTCCCCCGTGCCCGGGCCGCCTTGCCCCAGGCCTCGATCTGCCCCAAGCTGTTGAGCACCGGGGTTAGCCCATGCTCCAGGAAGACCGTACAAGGCTCCCCCGGTGTTGGCCCCCCCAGGACGAAGAGGGTGCAAGAGGCCGGAATTAAGTCCCGCACCCCGAGTCCTTCCTCAACCGTGGCGACGAAGAAGGTCTTGCACCCGGCGGCCACCAAAGCCGGAGCAATGGCCCGCACCCCCAAGCCGTAGCAATCGGCCTTGACCACGGCGGCGACGTCGGCGCTCACCTGGCGGCGGAGCATTTTCCAGTTGGCGACAATCGCGGCCACATCGATGGAAATCTGGGCAGTCGCGGTCAAAATCCTGGCTCTTCCATGGTGTGATGAGTGTCCAAATTGGAAAACCGAGTGAATTCACCGTGGAAGGCCAGCCGAACCGTTCCAACAGGGCCATGGCGTTGCTTGGCCACGATGACCTCGGCGGTGTTGACCACCTCCAACAGGCGTTTGTGCCAGTTGGCGTAGCGGTCGTTGAATTTTTCCGAGGATTCCTCGGGGCGCTGACTGGGCTCGGCGCGCTCTAGGTAATACTGCTCGCGGTAGACGAACATCACTACGTCGGCATCTTGCTCAATGGAACCCGATTCACGCAAATCCGCCAGTTGCGGACGCTTGTCCTCGCGCTGCTCCACCGCACGGGACAACTGGGACAAGGCGAGGACGGGAACATCCAACTCCTTGGCCAGAGCCTTCAGGCCTCGGGTGATTTCCGACACTTCCTGCACGCGATTTTCCACCCGCACACTGCCGCCCCGCAGCAATTGCAGGTAATCCACCACGATGAGCCCCAACCCATGTTGCCGCTTCAAGCGCCGCGCCCGAGTCCGCAGGGTCGAGATGCTCAACGCCGGCGTATCGTCAATGTAGAGCGGCAGGGGGTAAAGCGACGGGGCCGCTTCGACCACCTTTTCAAACTCGGGGTTAGACATTTCCCCTTGGCGGAGCTTGTGACTGGAAATCTCGGTCTGCTCGGCTAAGATACGCGCGGCCAATTGCTCGGAGGACATTTCCAACGAAAAGAACGCCACCACCGCTCCATCGGTGGCCTTGCGATTGCCCAACACATCCAGTTCTTCACGGTAAAGGCGGGCCGCATTGAAGGCAATGTTGGTGGCCAGCGCCGTCTTTCCCATGGAGGGACGACCCGCCAGAATCAGCAAATCCGAACGGTGCAAGCCGCCCAACCGCTTATCGATATCCATCAGGCCGGTGGGAACACCCGCCAGCTTCCCCTGACGACGATGGGCCGCTTCGGCTTGGCGCACGGTTTCCACCAGCACCGAGCCAAAGCCTTGAAAACCACCCTCCGCCTGGCCGGTGGTGGCGAGATCGTAAAGCTTCGCCTCTGCCCCGCCAATTTGGTCCAACGCACTGATTTCAATCTCGGGCGCATAGGCGTCGTTCACCAGATCTTCGCCCAAGGCGATCAATTCACGCCGTAAATGAAGGTCATGAATCAAACGCCCGTAATCCTCGGCATTGATGGTGGAGATCACCGCTCCTGCCAATTGCGCCAGATAAGCAGGGCCACCGATTTCCATCAAACCGCCGTCGCTCTCCAGATAGGTCTTTAACGTGACGGCGTTGGCAATCTGACCGCGATCAATCAACTTGCTGCACGCGGCGTAGATTTTACCGTGTACCGGATCGGCAAAGTGGTCGGGGCGAAGGAATTCCGTCACCTTTTCCAAGGTGCGATTGTTGTGCAGGACCGCACCCAGAAGCGCCTGCTCGGCTTCTAGGTTGTGGGGAGGGGTGCGGGGGGCAAGAACATCAGAAAGGGACATGGGCATTCCGTGGTGCGCGGGGTCAAGGGGCCGTTGCCCCTTCGCGGGGGTGCGGGGGGCAGCGCCCCCCG
>JAVBJO010000081.1:0-9832 GCA_031546925.1 Rhodospirillaceae bacterium | reverse complement strand
CAACCCCACCACCCTTACCCTGATGCATCAGGGTAAGGGTGGTGGGGTTGGTCGGGTGGATGGGCTGGTGGGCTTACGCCCTGGTCAGGGGCGCTGCCCCCGACACCCCTCGCCAAGGGTCAGAGACCCTTGACCCCTCGTATGTCTCGGCGGTACATGTTGCTGCAATGCGACAGGAGCCCCCCGAATGAGTAAAGATATCAAGGAAACGGTCTTCCTCCCCAAAACCGCGTTTCCGATGAAAGCCGGGCTCCCCGAACTTGAGCCCCGCCTGCTGGCACGTTGGGCAGAGATCGACCTTTTCGCCCAAAGCCGCAAAAGGGGGAAAGGGCGCGAGAAGTTCATCCTTCATGACGGCCCCCCCTATGCCAACGGGCATTTGCATATCGGCCACGCTCTGAACAAGATTCTGAAGGACATCATCTGCCGGACTCAGACGATGTTGGGCAAGGACGCGCCTTATGTTCCCGGTTGGGATTGCCACGGTCTGCCCATCGAGTGGAAGATCGAGGAAAAATACCGTCTGGCTGGAAAAGACAAAGATCAAGTTCCAGTCCTTCAGTTCCGCGAGGAATGTCGGAACTTTGCCTCCGGTTGGATCGACATCCAGCGCCAAGAGTTCAAGCGGCTGGGTCTTTTGGGAAACTGGGACTCCCCCTACACCACCATGAGTTTCAAGGCCGAGGCCGCCATCGCGAAAGAGCTGGGCAAATTCCTGATGGATGGCTCCCTGTATCGCGGGGCCAAGCCGGTGATGTGGTCGGTGGTGGAGAAGACCGCCCTGGCCGAGGCGGAGATTGAATACGAGAACCATACCTCGATCACCATCTGGGTGAAATTCCCGGTGGCCCGCCCCAGTTGTCCCGAGGCCGAAGGAGCCTCGGTGGTGATCTGGACCACCACCCCTTGGACCATGCCGGGCAACCGGGCGCTCGCTTATGGCGCAGACATGGACTACGTGGTGGTGGAGGTCACCGCCGCCACTGAGGGCAGTCTGGCCCGCCTGGGCGATCGCTTGATCCTCGGGGCGGAGCGGCTTGACCAAGTGGCCAGCGACGCGGGATGCACGTTTACGGTCGTCTCTCGTCTGAAGGGGACGCAGTTGGCGGGGACCGTGTGCCGTCATCCTCTCCATGCCCATCCCGAAGCGGGAGAGGGCTACGGATTCGAGGTTCCTCTCCTACCGGGGGACTTCGTCACCACCGATGTCGGCACCGGCTTTGTCCATATCGCCCCCGGTCATGGCGAGGACGATTGGGCGCTGGGGAAGGCGCACGGTATTGCCATCCCCGATACCGTGCAGCCCGACGGGACCTATTTCCCCCATGTGGCGTTGTTCGCGGGGCAAGCGGTGTTGGCGCAGGGGAAGAACGGGAAGTATTACAGCCCCGTCGCCAAGCCGGTGATCGCCGCCATGACGGCGGTGGGAAATTTGCTGGCGCATGGTAAAATTGAGCACTCTTACCCCCATTCGTGGCGTTCCAAGGCTCCGTTGATCTTCCGCAACACGCCGCAATGGTTTGTCTCTATGGAGGCGACAGCGTTGCGGGAGAAAGCCCTGGCGGCGATCGACCAGACTCGGTTCGTGCCTTCCGTGGGACAGAATCGGATTCGCTCCATGGTGGAGAGCCGTCCCGATTGGTGTTTGTCGCGGCAGCGCGCCTGGGGCGTTCCGATCACGGTGTTCGTGGAAAAGAAGACCGGCCAGCCGCTTCGAGACCCCAAGGTGATCGAGCGCATCGTCGCCGCCTTCGAGACAGAGGGAGCCGATGCCTGGTTCGCGAGCCCTCCAGAGCGTTTCCTGGGTGAAGGCCGCAACCCGGCGGAGTATGAACAAGTCCGGGATATCTTGGATGTGTGGTTTGACTCGGGCTGTACCCACGCCTTCGTGCTCGAGGGCGTGGATGCGCTGCAATGGCCGGCGAGTCTCTACCTAGAGGGCTCCGATCAGCATCGCGGTTGGTTCCAGTCGTCGCTCTTGGAGAGTTGCGGCACCCGAGGCCGTGCCCCCTATGAGGCGGTTCTCACCCATGGTTTCGTTCTGGACGAGGCCGGCCGCAAGATGGCCAAGTCCCTGGGCAATGTGATCGCGCCGCAAGAGGTGGTCCAATCCCAAGGTGCGGATATTCTTCGTCTGTGGGTCACCGGCTCCGACACCGCCGAGGACTTGCGTATCGGGCCGGAAGCCCTGAAGACTCAAGTGGATGTGTACCGTCGTCTGCGCAATACCTTGCGCTATCTCCTGGGAGCCCTCGACGGCTTCACCCCCACCGAGCGGGTGGAGCACGCAGCCCTGCCCGAGTTGGAACGGTGGGTTCTCCATCGTTTGGGCGAACTGGACCGGGATCTGCGCCAAGCCTGCGCCGATTTCCAATTCCATGGATGGTTTGCTGCCCTTCACGGGTTCTGCGCGGGAGATTTGTCGGCCTTCTACTTCGATATCCGCAAGGACGCCTTGTACTGCGACGCGCCAGAGTCCCTGCGTCGCCGGGCGGCCCGGACCGTCTTCGATATTTTGTTGGATACCCTGTGCAAGTGGTTGGCTCCGTTTGCCTGCTTCACCGCCGAGGAGGCTTGGCTGACTCGCCATCCCTCCGCCACCGGCTCGGTTCACCTAGAGACCTTCCCCGATCTGCCGCCCTCCTGGCGCGACGAGCTGCTTGCCGCGCGGTGGGAGACAATCCGAACCGTCCGGCGCGTCATCACCGGTGCCTTGGAGGGAGAACGCGCCGCCAAACGGATCGGCTCGTCCTTGCAGGCGGAGCCGACGGTTTTCGTGACAGCGGAGATTGCTCAGGTTCTCAAAGGCCTGGATCTGGCGGAGATTTGCATCACCTCTGGCCTCAAGGTGGTGGTGGAGCCGCCTCCGCCGGACGCCTTCCGCTTGTTGGAGGAAACGCCTGGCGTCGCGGTGCACCCGGCCCCGGCCTCGGGGGAGAAGTGTCAGCGCTGTTGGAAGGTTTTGCCAGAGGTTCCTGCTGCGGGAACCTGCATCCGCTGCACCGATGTGCTCCACGCCCACCCCTAGACAAGAGGACACGGAAAAGATGCTGCGCATCGGAGGCCTCGTGGCGAGCGTGATCCTCGTCGCGGATCAGATATCCAAGCAGGTGGTGGTGGAGAAGATGATGGACTCTCCCCCCATTGAAGTATTGCCGTTCCTCAATCTGGTGATGGCTTGGAATCGAGGCATCTCGTTTGGCATGTTCAACACCGATGGGGCGTGGAACGCCATTTTGCTCTCGGGGTTGTCTTTGATCATCGTCTGCGGCTTGGTGGTCTGGTTGCGCAAGGTGCAATCCTTACGGATGGCCGTGGGACTAGGGGCCATCATCGGTGGTGCTCTTGGTAATGTGGTGGACCGGGCGCGCTGGAGAGCGGTGGCCGATTTCATCGACGTCCACGCCTTTGGGTATCACTGGCCTGCCTTTAATGTAGCAGATTCTGCCATTAGTATCGGTGCGGTCATCCTTATTCTCGATGCCTTGTTTTCGCATCGGGAACAGGCTATAAATCGTGACCATGACTCGCATTCATAAGACTCTCTTCTGCACCCTTCGGCTCACCACTGTTGGCCTGTTGCTGGGCTCTGCTCTAACGGGATGCACCGATGCCCGTCGAGCGCTAGGCTACGAAAAGATCGCACCGGATGAATTCCGCGTGGTCTCTCACGCCCCCCTGTCGACTCCGCCTGATTTTTCCCTGCGCCCTCCCGCGCCGGGAGCCGTTCGACCGCAAGAAGGTGCCACCCGCGACCAAGCACGGCAAGCGCTGGTCGGTGGAGCCGATATCCCAACCCCCAGCCGCGTGTCAGCCGCAGGAGATGCCGCGCTGCTACGCCAGGCCGGGGCCGGAACGGCTCTGCCGGATATTCGCAATCAGGTGAACAAGGAGACCCTGGCGCTGGTCGAAGGGGGGAAAACCCTCTCTGACAGCCTGATCTTCTGGCGCAAACCCGTAACAGCGGATGCCGGGGAACAACTGGATGCAGCCAAGGAAGCCGAGCGTTTGCAAGAGAATCAAAGATCTGGACGCCCCGTCACTTCCGGTGATACGCCGCGCATCGTCCGATATCGGAAGGGCATGCTGGAAGGGATTTTTGACTAGCCTGACCGGGGCTGTAAAGAGGTAGGGGGGGATTGTGCCTATACTTATTGCCGTGTTGGCTTTTGTTGGTGGTGCTTTTTTTTGGTACTATAGAATCCGCGATGCCAGCCAGGGCGCAAGAGAGATTATCGACCTTGCCGAGCGGGCACGGGGAAAGTACGCTCGTTGGCGCTTCAAAGGACGCGCCGACGAGTCGCTCTTCGCTACCGTGGATGACCCCGCCGTCGCCGCGACTGCTTTCATGGTGTCCCTGATGGCCTGTGAGCGGCGTTTGGATAAAACCACCGAAGCGGCCATCCGACACGAGATCAGGGCCGTCGTCGACCCGAAGATGCTTGACGAGCTTTACGTCTTCTCGGCGTGGCTGGGCGAGCAAGTCCACGACCCCGAAACTTTGATCCGGAAGTTCTCAAGACTCTGGCTCGCGGAGCTTTCCCCCGAGGATCGACTGGAATTTCACCGCATGGCCACCCGCGTGGCCTCTTCGGGGGGGCAGGTGCCAACCGACTTGCAAGTATCGGCGTTGAGGGTGTTGGAGTCGCGGTTGAAGTTTACTCTGGCAAAGGTGTAATCTCGTTTGGAATACCCCCTCCTTCGATGAAGGAAAAGGGGACTACCAAAAACAAAACCACCAGTTCCCAATTACAGGGAGCTGGTGGTTTTTTCTTCTAACGCTCTACTTCGCCTGGTTCCACCATCCTCGCCGGGTTGCTACCGGCGCTGGTGGTGTTTCCACTGTGATGGGTGCTTTCGTTTCCACAGGTGCTTTTGCTTCCACAGGTGCTTTTGCTTCCGGCGGAGTCGTCTCCTCGGCGACTACAGCCGCTTTCGGCTTCCTGGTTCGCGGGGCGGCTTTCGCCGGTTTCACCTGTGCTTCCGCCTGGGTCTCCTCTGGCGGCGTTTCGGCCTTTTTCGCCCGGGTGCGCTTTGGTTTCGCTGCTGGAGCGTCGTCGTCTTTTACGACGACCGGCTTGACCACAGATTCATCAACCTCGGCGGCTTTCCTGCGTGGCGTTGCCCGGCGTTTTTTAACCGGTGGGGAAGCCTCTGTTTCGGTCGGGCTGTCGATCACTGCCGTGACGGAAGGGGGAGCCTCTCTGGAAGAGGGCTCCGTCGGCGCGACGTCAACAGGTACCAAGTCGGGGGTTGAGACTGGTAGACTATCAATTTCGGCCGACGGAGTCTGGTTAGGCACATCTCCGTCCTCGGGGCGACGACGACGACGTCCCCCCCGACGACCACGGCGACGTTTGCCACGACGGTCGTCCTTATTATCATCAGTTTCTAAACTAATTCCAGTATTGAGTTCGTCCGCGTCGTCTTCTTCGTCCTTGACATCCTCAGAGACGGCATCAGACGGGGACTCTGCCGCGACGGCGTCCTCCCCCGGGGAGCGTTCATCCCCTTTCCGCTTCCGCTTGCGCCGACGGCGCTTGCGCGATTCGCTGTTGTTTCCATCGGCCGATTCGTCCGCTTGGGGGGAGTCCGCTTGGGAGGAGTCCGCTTGGGCCAGAGCGCCCTCCGCCGACTCGTCGTTGGTCTCGTCGTCGTCGCGATCCTCCTCCTCGGGAGGCTCGTCCTCTTCCATGACCTGTGGGAGAGGGGCGATGGCCGCCGTAGGAGGCGGGGGCTCCAGGATCGCCCGAGGCTCGGCTTTCACCCGCTCCATGCGGAGATTGGGGGGGATCAGGGACGAATCGCCCAAGATGAAAACGTCAAACCCATAGCGCTGCTCAATGGCTGCCAAGGCGGATCGCTTCTGATTCAAGATGAAAAGAGCGATTTCCGGTGGCAGGAAAACGGTCACTTCCGATGAGCGTTGCCGGATTCCTTCCTCCTCCACCGCGCGCAGGGCGTGGACGGCAGCGGACTCCACCGAGCGCACCGAACCCGTCCCACCGCAATAGACGCACGGCGTAAAGGTGGTTTCCTGCAAACTGGGGCGCAGGCGTTGCCGTGACAGCTCCAACAGGCCGAACGAGCTGATCTTACCCATCTGGATCCGCGCCCGGTCGGTCTTGAGCGCTTCCTTCAGGCGCCGCTCGACCGCGTGGTTGTTCCGTCCTTCTTCCATGTCGATGAAGTCGATGACGATCAACCCGGCGAGATCGCGCAACCGCAGTTGCCGAGCGATTTCATCCGCCGCTTCCATGTTGGTTTTAAAGGCGGTTTCCTCGATATGGCGCTCCTTAGTGGAGCGGCCAGAGTTGATATCGATGGCAACCAGGGCTTCGGTTTGATTAAGGACGATATAGCCGCCCGACCGCAACTGAACGATCGGCGAGTGCATGGCATCCAACTGAGCTTCCACCTGGAAGCGGTGGAACATGGGGATTACAGGATCCCGATAAGGCTGGACTTTCTTGGCATGGCTGGGAGTCAGCATGCGCATGTAGTCCTTAGCCAGACGATAGCCTTCCTCTCCCTCCACCAGTACTTCCTCGATATCGCGGGAGTAAAGGTCGCGGATGGAACGCTTGATCAGATTGGCTTCCTCGTACACCGGGGCGGGGGCCACCGAGCCCAAGGTCAGCGTCCGCACTTGATCCCAGGTGCGCAGCAGGTACTCGTAATCCCGTTTGATTTCCGCCTTGGAGCGCTCCGACCCGGCGGTACGGACGATGACCGCCATGCCTTCGGGGCAATCCAAGTCCACGGCGATGTCCTTCAACCGCCGCCGATCGGTCACACTGGTGATCTTGCGGGACACCCCACCGCCGCGTGCGGTATTGGGCATCAAAACGCAGTAGCGCCCCGCGAGGGACAGATAGGTGGTCAGTGCCGCGCCTTTATTGCCGCGCTCTTCCTTGACCACCTGCACCAGGATGATCTGACGACGCTTGATAACTTCCTGGATCTTGTAGTTGCGCAACAGGCGTGCCCGTTGGCGTTCCAGCTCTTGCTCGGTCGGATCGTCTCCGCCCAGGATTTCCGGTGCGGCGGGACCAGAGTCATCCTCGCCATTTTCCGACGAACGGCCGTTCTCGGACTCGGAGGGCTCGATCACCTCGACGGCGCGTTGGGCCGCGAGCAGGGCCTTGCGATCCGCTGCGGGAAGTTGGAAGTAATCGGGATGGATTTCGCTAAAGGCCAAAAATCCGTGGCGATTACCACCATACTCGACGAAGGCCGCCTGAAGAGAAGGCTCGACCCGGACAATCTTAGCGAGGTAGATATTCCCCTTAAGCTGCCGGCGAGAACTTGTTCCGATGTCCAGTTCGTCCAGACGTGTCCCATTGAGGACAACCACCCGGGTCTCTTCCGGGTGGGTGGCATCGATCAGCATGCGCTTGATCATTAAAACGTGATCTCCGTGGTGCCACCCCTGGCGGTGCTGGTTGGGGCCGTGCCGGTTGGGCAATTGCCCTGCGTTTAAGCATAGCGGCCTTGGCAAGCACATCGGCTATGGGGTGGAAAGGTTCAGAAGCGAAGCCAGCTTCTGCAGGCGGGATCTCGATCAAGTCAAAAAAAGCAAACATGAACGGAACCCTGGCTTGCGAGCATCTCGCTGAGCTTCAAAAGGAATGGCAATCGACGTTACTCCCTCTCGAAAAGGCCACCCTGATCCGCGCTCCCCCCCTCCGACCAGAGCCAGAAAGTTGCTAAGCGCGAGGGCCACCTCTCTTCGCGAGTTGCCTTCACGTCGATAATTTGCAAGATAACCACACCCTGCTCCTTTCGACAATGATCATCTTGGCTTTTCATCCCTCCCATTGACGATATTCTCCTTTCGGAATCCCAAGACGAGGGGGTACCCCCCTCCCTCCGCAAGTCTGCCCCCCCCTTTTGATGACGAGAAACAAGCGCCAACTTGTGGTGCCATAGGCGACAACGTTCCTCGCCTTAATTGATGTCACAAAATGGCATGTTTCGAGCGGAGCAGAAAGGCGCAATCATGGCAAGCCGAACCCACAGCAGCCCCAGCATCTTAATCACCGTGGAGCCTTCAGGAGGGGTTTGGCCTCAGGTGGATACCCTCGTGCGCGAGCTTTCCGCCCTGGGGGCAGAGATTACCTTGGCCGCGCTCACCCCCCTTTATCCAGGTCAGCGAGTCGAGTATTCCGGCATTCCCGGCGTAGAGTTGGTGGCCTGTCCCACTCCGGTCTCCACCCCCGCCGAGCACCTTGCGAACCGCGACAAGATCGCTCAATGGCTGCTCGGGTTGGAGGAGATGGTCAATCCCGATATCATCCACTTGACCGGCTATCTTCATGCGGGACTCCCTTGGTATGGGAAGGTTCTCGTCAATGGGTATCCGGGAACGGGTGCCTCTTACGGACGGCTCGACGCAGAGCAGCGTCGGGTCTGTCGCGCTGCTTTCCGCTATGGTCTCAAGGGGGCGGATTTGGTGGTCACCCCCACCGAGACCATGCTCTCCGCCTTGAACCGCCATTTCGGACTCACCCGCGGTCGGGTGATCCGCAATGGGCGTGATCCCTCGCGCTATACGCCCTCCACCAAGGAGGCCATCGTTCTCTCCGTGGGGATGCTGCGCGAAGACTCAACGCAACGCTCCGCCTTGGAACAAGTTGCCCCCAAGCTGCCTTGGCCTGTAGTCGTCGCCGGAGAACAACACGACGAAAACGGAAAAGTCGTTCGTCTGGAAAACGTCTCCGCCTTGGGGGGACTGCATGCGTCCCAGTTGGCACCCTGGTTCAACCGTGCCTCCATCTACGTTGCCCTGTCCGCGGAAGGAGCCGGGAGCTGGTTGGCAGAGGCCGCTCTTGCTGGATGCGCCTTGGTGCTGGGCGATACCGCAGCCCTGCGCGAGGCATGGAATGGGGCGGCCCTTTTCATTCCCTCCGGCGACGAAGACGCGCTGGTGGAGGGGCTGAAGTCGTTGATGCTGGACCGGAGATTACGGGAAGCCATGGGGAGTGCCGTGCGGCGAAGAGGCTTGAAATATCCGGCGCGAGCCATGGCGGAGTCGTATCTTGACTCTTACAAAGAGTTGATCGCGGCGAGGGCACCCAATCAATTCGTGGAGGAGACGTCGAGCTAGAGCAGGCTGTGAATAGATTGAGTCGAAAGAGGATTCCCAAAGAAGCTAAATCGTGATTCAAACTTCCCGCTGGGGCTGGAGGTCCGTATGGGATGGCTAAGGCGTATTCACAGGATCTGCGAGAGCGCGTCCTTGCCGCCTTGCCGCAGTGGCGGAGGGGATGAGCCGTCGGGCGGCGGCCCATCGGTTTGGGGTCAGCGTGTCCTCTGCGATCAAATGGGTTCAAGCTTACGAGCTTGAAGGTCGCGCGCATCCGCGCGGGAACTAGTGAGGACCTCGTCCGTCAAAAACGAAGCCGGAGCGAGACTGGTTCTGGGCGATCATCGCGGCCGAGCCAGATATTACGCTTGCCGCCCTTTCGAGGAGAAGGCGTTACTTTAAGATAGATAACAAATCATCCACAGTTCCATTTACACGAAATGTCGCAAAGAGAGCTATCGCATGGAGGGATTTACATTAAGATAGATATGGTGTAGCATTCTGTATCGTTACACGCATCGCAATGCGTGCTCCAAAAAATGCCTCAATGCTATAAATGTTCGAGAGTGCTACCATAAGATATATGGAACCATCTGACGTGTGACGCCTTTACCTTGGAGGAATCCGAGGAGACGGCAATGAGCGATTTTTGCTGCAAGAAGTGCAACTCGACCGATTACGTCAAGAGTGGCTTTGTCCGCGGCCATCAGCGGTATCTTTGTCCTTCCTGTGGGGGCAACTTCA
>JAVBJO010000061.1:0-10389 GCA_031546925.1 Rhodospirillaceae bacterium | reverse complement strand
CCCCGCCTGGGGCCATGCCCCAGACCCCCTTCCCTTTTATCGCTTGGGCCGCACCCATCCCGCCACCGGTGCCACTCCCGCCGCGAGCAGGATCCCAACCAACATCACCGCTCCAAAGGACCGCACCGCCGGCACACTGCTGAACGCGAGCAAACCAAATGATAACACTGTGGTCAAAGTCGCCAGCCAGGTTGCCAGCACCGTGATGGGGTCACGGCTTCCATCGGCCTCGGCGCAGAAGAGGGCATAGTCGATGCCGATAGACAGCACGAGAATCAAAGCCATCGCGGCGAAGAAGGAAAACGGCAGCCCCACTGCCGCCAGTAGTAAGGGCGTCAAGAGCACCGCTACGCCCGGCGGCACCAGCACCATTCCCGCTCCTTTCCAGCCGTAGCGCCACAGCAGCACCGGCGTCATCAACAGGGCAGACACGCCAATCAGCCACAGAGTCCGCTGGCGGTAAAGCCCCAGCAGGTCGGTGAGATCCGCCGTGGGATCGACGAAACGAACGCCCTCGAGCCCCTCGGCTGCCGCCGCTAGGGCAGCCAGATCCCGAGGCGTATCCAGCGCCACCATGTGCCTTCCCTCGGACAGGATCAGTCCGGACAGGAGCGGCAACGCTTGGGTTGCGGTGACATCTGCCAAGGTCAGGGGGCTGCTCGGGTTTGCCTGTCCCCCCCCCACAGCCTCGCGCATGCCAATCCCCGCCCGAAAGCGCACCAAATGCGGCTCCAGCAACTGGGTGGTCACTAGGCGTTGATTCTCCTCCTGCCGCTGGAGCGAGGGCACAAACCGCGCCGGAGACCGCCATCCCCCCAGAGCTCCCTTTGCCTGCAAGGCGGTCAACCGTTCCCCCAGACGTTCCTCTTGCTGCAAGGCAGTTTCGGTGTCTGCGGCGCGAACCAGGAAGAACTGACCGCTTCCCTCCACGCCGATGAGTCGTTGCACTTGGGCTTGTTCAGTGGCCAGGGTTGGGTCCAAGGCCTGTTGCCGACGCACATCGTCGCTGATGGTGAAGTGAAGCAGCCCCCACCCCGCCCCCGCGAGCAGGATTCCCCCTATCCCCCAGCGCAGTCCTCGCCACTGCGGTTGCTCCCAGAACAGCCAGAGCCCGGTGGCGAACAGGCGCAATGCCGAGGGCAACGGGCGCGCGGGGGCTCGATCCAACGGCGGCAGCCACAACACCACCGAGGCGAAGGCCCCCACCAGTCCGGCGGCGGAGAAGACCGCCACCTGCCGCAACCCCGGTAGAGGCGACAAAGCCAGCGCTCCATACCCCACCAGCGTGGTCAGCAGCCCGAGAACCACCCCCGTCATCACATGCTGGAGCCGCTCCTTTGGTGAGGCGGCACCGGAGAAAACTTGGCAGAAATAATGCAGGCTATAGTCCACCGCGATGCCGATCAAACCACTGCCGAAGGTCAAGGCGGCGGCATGGATGCGCTCGAAAACCAGGAGGCATACCGAGAGGGCCACGAGCATGGATCCTCCCAAAACAAGCAGACTCAATGCCAAGGGCCCTCCGGAGCGAAATACCACCAGGATCAATAAGGACGCGCCCACCAGGGAGACCGTGCCGATGATCGAGGTCTCGTCCATGGCGGTGCGCGCTCCGGCCTCGGCGTAAAAGACCGTCCCCAGGCGCAGCGCCGTCACGCCGGGGATTGCTCGCACGGCGGAGTCGTAGGCGGTCACGAAGCGCTCTTGGTCGGACAGGGCATAGGCGTTGCCGGTCAATTTCCCGCTCACCAACACCCAGGTGGTACCAGAGTCGCTGACGGTAGGCCAACCGTCGTCCCATCGCAATCGACTGGCGGGCACCGGTAGGTCGGCGAGGACGGAGGGGAGGAGGAGAAACGGATCCTCCGCCAGCAGTTTCCCGTTGCTGATCCCACCCACGCCGTAAATCTGCGACAAAGCCCGCCGCACCAACAGCGTGCCCTGTCCCTCCGCCAGGTGTTGCCGGTCAGCGGGAGAAAGCAGGCCGTGACGGTGATGAAAATAGGCCTCCCCCAAGCGGCGGAGGGCCTCAGCGGCGGGAATATCGCCCGCGTCGGTGAGGACTCCCGCGCTTTTCAAATCCTGGAACAACCGAGACGCCGCTGCGCGAGCTTGGGCACGGTCGGTGTGGCCCACCAGGACCAAAACCCGTTGAGACAAATCCGTCATCATCTGGGTCTTGGCGGCTTGGAGGTCGACATCTTGCTCCTCGGCCGGAAGCAGCGCCATGAGACCGGTCTCCAGCGGCAGGCCGCGCCACAACACGATCCCCACGTGAAGGCCAGCCGTCAGTACCACCGCCAGCCACACCCAGGCGAGGGTTTTCCTCATCGCGAGGAGTCCAAGAGGGTTCGCTCCGCCGGGGTCGGTGGTGCGGCAGAGAGACTCTGCTCGCGGAAGAGGAGATGATCTCGGTCCCCATCGGGTTTTTCCACCGTGACCTCTTCGACGAAGCGGACCACGCGGAAGGACAGGGCACGAAACGGCTGAGCCTCCCCGGTACGGAGAGGGGTCAGGGTAATGCGGGTGCCAGAGGGCGTATCCTCGCGGACGATGGCAAAATCTTGGGCGAGGGCGTTCCAGTCTCCCGCCATGGCGCCTCCCAGCATGTCATAAAGTCGCGCCAGAAAAGGCAGCTTGGCCGAGGAAAGACGCAACGTCTCTTGCCCGTCCACACTTTGCACGATCCCGGTCGGCGTGATCACCGTGACAACGGGAAAGGGGGTTTCGCCGCGCCACACCAGACCTTGCCCCGGCACCAACAGGAAGGAGCCCTCGGAGCGGACCGGCTGGTCAAACCCTTGGAGGAAACGCTCCTGCACGAACTGTCCGCGCAGGGTTTCCGCCGTCACGGGAAGGGAACAGAGCAAAAGTCCTCCGAGAAGGATCAAGCGAATCGTCTTCATAAAAATCTCCGAACGCGATCTTGTAAGGCGCAAGGCGTTTCCATGCAAAGCTCTTGCGTGGCGGCGCTCACCGCCACTTGGATGGTCCACGCCTTGGTGAGAACCGCGCCGCTCGTGGTATCGAGGATGCGGTACGCGATCCGCAGGCGGTTCTCGTATTCCATCATCTGGGCGTGGACGGTGATGTCTTGATTGAAGCGTAACGGGCGGACATACTTGATCCGCAGATCGACAATCGGCCAAAGGAAACCTGAATCCGCCATCTCGGTATAATTGTAACCGATCTTGTCCAGCAGGGCACACCGTGCCTGTTCGAGGTAACGGGGGTAGTTGCCGTGCCAGACCACTTGCATAGGGTCCAGATCGTAAAACTGCACTCGAAGAGTCACCTCAGCCTCGATTTTTGGTGCGTCGATTCTTGATCCAGAGGGCATTACCGTTCTCCCGTCGCCCAGAAATCAAAGAAGTTGTACCATTGCGAGGGCGCGGCGTGGCACTCCACCTCAAGGCGTTGCGCATAGCGTGTGGCCAGTTCGGTGATCGCCGCCTCGCGCTGTCCCCGAGGGAGGAGAATGCGCTCGGCAAACGGCTCAAGGCTGAGACGCCACCGCTGGGGAGTCTCCCGGCGGCAGAACAGCAGGCGGACCGGACAGCCCAGGAGGGACGCCAACAGCCAAGGACCTTGAGCGAACTCCGCCCTCTCGCCGAGAAAAGGGACAGAAACCACGCGCCCCTGGGAGAGCACCGGAATGCGGTCTCCGGCGATGGCGACCCATTCGCCGCGTTCAATGCGCTCCTGCAGGGCGATGATGGTTTCCGGACCGATCTCGGTGACGTGAACCAGACGCAAAGCCGCGTGGGGCGCAAACTCGCGCAGGACGCGGTTGTAGTTCTCCGCATGACGCGTGTGCGTCAAAACCGTGAGGCGATCCCGTAACGCCGGGGCCATCAACGCCCGAGCCAGATCCACATTCCCATGATGGGAAACCACTAAAACCGCGCCGCGCGGGTCGGAAAGCATCTCGGAATTCGGCACAATTAGCGCCTCGGTGGGGAGGGAGCCATCCCAAGCCGCCACCGTCTCGAGGGCCCGTTGAGCAAAATCCAGGGTGTGACGAGCGGTGTCGCGCCACGATGGAGGGTGCCTCAGGACTCGTCCAAGGAATTGCCGTGAGGCCGCGCGCTGACGCCGTCCGGTCAGGTAAAAATAGGCCACCACCGGTATGAGCAGCGCCATGCCGGCCCGACGTCCCAACCCGCGAGAGACGCCTGCCACCAAGCGCAAGCCCCACACCGCGCCTCGTTCCGCCAGCCCGGCCCAGTGGGTTGAGGGCTCCAAATGAGGCGGGCGATGTCGCAACAGTTGAGGCAAACGCCGCAGCATCCCAAACACCAAGCGGGTGTGCATCCGCGTGATGCGCACATTGTCGCGCCACACGTCAAAGTTCGAGGTATTCCCTGGCGGATAGGTGACTCGCACCGGAAGCATCAGCGGCGGTACGCCGCGCCAAAACAGGCGCACCAGGATCTCGGTGTCGAAATCCATCCGAGCGCCGACGCTTTCTTCCGCCAACAGCTCCCGACACGCCGCCAGGGGATAGACGCGAAAGCCGCACATGCTATCGGTGATGCGAAACGACAGGGTTTCCACGAACACCCACACATGGGTGAGCCAGCGCCCGACCTTGCGCGCCGTGGGGACTGTCCCGTCGTAGAGGGGCGCACCGCTGACAACAGCCTCGGGATAACGTTTGGCCAGCGCCAGCAGTCGAGGCAGGGCCTCTCGATCATGTTGTCCGTCGGCATCTATTTGCAGGGCATGGGTGAAGCCAGCCGCTTGGGCGAGACGGAAGCCCACGCAAACGGCGGCCCCTTTGCCTTGGTTCTCGGGCAAGCGGTGGACCACGATCCCGCGCTCGGGGGCGTGCAGGGCGGCGATGGCCTCGGCGGTGGGGCTGTCGCTCCCGTCGTCGATGATGAAGACGGGGAGACCTTGCGCGATGACGGCCTCCACCACCGTGGGCAGGGCTCGGGCGTGGTTGCGGCTGGGAATGAGGGCGGCGCAGCGGAAGGTCATGATTCGACCGCAATCTGTCCCGTGGAGCAAATCTCTCCCGCTCGCAGGTAGGTGAAGGTAAGACGATGCCGCTCGGGAGCGTGGAGGAGCCTCAAGGTCACACGGTCGCCGGGAAACAGGCCCGCCTTATACTTCACTTGGAACTGCCGCCCAGTGGGGAGGTCAAGACTCAGATGTTCCCGGGCGAACCCCAGGGCCCAGTCCAGTTGCACCACGCCGGGAAGAATGGGGAAATCGGGAAAGTGCCCCTTGAACCACACCAGATCCGTCAAAAGATGGAGATCCATTTCTACCTGATGGCCCATCAAACGAAGGGCGGTGACCTGAGGACGACGGGGCGGCTCGAACAGGGTGGCCAGGACCGACTCGGGGTGCTTGCCCAGGGCAGAGGTCGGTAACGCCGTCACAAAACGCCACCGTCGCGGGCGTGCGGGGGCGTCCAGCCTCGCGGCCAACTGGGAGCGGAACCATCGTCCCAACCGGAAGGCTCCCCTTTCGGCCAAATACGCCTCTCCATCAGGAGTGAGCGCCACCACAGCGGCCAATTCCGGGAGCGCCACTGCGGCTGCGTCGGCAACACCAGGGAGACCACGTAACGCTTCCTCCACCGCTTCAAGGCTGACGCGTCCTCCGGCGCCTTTCACCACGCGATCGGCACGACCTTTCAGGTGAAAGCCTCCCGTGGGGAGGATTTCGATCCGGTCCGCGCCGTCATAGGATTCCGCAACCCAGGGCGAGGTCAGGCGCAACACCCCCTCTTCCTGCGGGGTCACCGTTACCCCGGGAAAGGGCGTCCAGGGCGTGTCCTGGTGTTGTGGACGACGCCAGGCAATGGCTCCGGTCTCGGTGCTGCCGTAAATGTCCATCGGAAGGACGCCAAAGCGATGCGAGACTTCAAGCGCCGCACGGACGGGCAAGAGGGCTCCCGCCGAGAGCACCAAGGCGGGCTGTCCCCCCTCTCCCAAGCCCCCCAAACGAGTCAGGTGGGCGGGACTGCTCACCAAAACGCTGCCAGGCGTCAGATGAGGCAAGAGAGTCTCCCAAACCTCGTGATGACGCGCCGCAAAGGGCCGCCCTGCCGTCAGAGGCCACGACAAACGGAACGTCATTCCGTAAACATGGTAATGAGGAACCGTGGCATGGATTTTCGTCAACCCCGGGGCGCCCAACAGGCTCTCCAAGGCGAAGGCTTCGCGTTCAAACGCCCCCAAGGGACGTTCGACTCGTTTCGGCCGGGCGCTGGAGCCCGAGGTAAAAAACTGTAATAGACCGTCCTCGGCCCGAAGCGGCGCTAAAGCGGGAGCCTCCCCCGTGCGTCCCAAGACCGGAAGGGCTCCGGGCAGTTCAGGGCGATCACTCAACAAAACGTCCCAGGTGGGAGCGATTTCTGCCAGAAAACCCGGCTGAGCATGAGGCGGCATAACCACGGTGGCTCCCCCGTGGGCCAGTCCCATCACCCCGACGGCAAAGGCGTAAGCATCCTCGCACCACAATCCTGCGCAGACAATGCCCTCGCTCTGGACCCAGTGGGCCAAGCGCGCCACATCATCGCGGAATTGGCAAAACGGTATCGTGTGACCATCGCGGATGGCCACCGGATGATCCTCTTGGCGGCCATCGACCAACAGGCGAGAGAGGGGGATTAGGGTCATGATGCTGCCGCGATCAATCGACGGCGCAGCAGCCACTCCCCCACGAACAGCCCCCCCATCAACAGATAAGAAATCAGACCATTATACAAAGCCCACATCCACGCGGTGCCCCACACCAGGCTCGCTAACGACAGGGCGGCGTTGACGAGAAGAAACCCGCACCACACGCCGGTCAGCTTGCGCATATAGCCGCGAGCGTTGGGCTCAAGGGGAGCGCGGGAACCCGCAAAAACCTCAATGAGCGAGGGGGGCGTTCGGAGTGAAAGCCCAAAAGCGGTGGCCATTCCCAAACTCATGAGCACGGGATAGGCTTTCGCAGCCCACGCGGCCTCCACCAGGGCGACTCCAAGGGTTGTCACCGCGACGCCCACCAGAGGCAGCAACAACGGCCCCTGCCGCACGACCCCGATCCTCGCTCCCACCAGAAGGAGGGCGCTCAGGACCAAGACGGAAGCGGGAACGCGCCCCATCCCCCAAAAAACGGCAAACGGATACACCACCCCCGCAATACCAAGGATCACGCCTCCCCTTCTCATGGAGCCTTGTCCCGAAAAAAAAGGGGGTCTGGGGCCATGGCCCCAGGCGGGGTTTGGGGCGGCAGCCCCAAGGTCTCTCTACGCCCCCACGAGCTCATAAACGCGATCCACCACATCCCCCACAGTCCGCACGCTCTTAAACGCGTCGGGCTTAATCTTTTTCCCGGTGATTCCCTGAAGCCTCACCACCAGATCGACGGCATCGATGCTATCGAGATCCAAATCCTCGAACAGCTTGGCCTCTGGGACGATTTTCTCGGGCGGAATCTCGAACATCTCAGAGAGCGTTTCCACCAAGGTGGCTAAAATTTCGTCGCGTGTCATACCCCCCTCCTTTCCTGGTGTGCCCGGATGAAAGCCGCCAGGGAACGGACATTCGCAAAGGAAGCTTTCACCTCCTCGGTCACGGTTTCCAGTTTAATCCCAAACGTCTTTCGCAAGGCTACGCCCAATTCCAGCGCATCGATGGAATCCAGGCCAAGCCCGCTCTCTCCGAACAGCGTTTCGTCGGAAGCGATATCATCCGGGGACAGATCCTCCAGCTTCAAGGCCGAGACGATCAGACGCTTGATCTCTTGCTCCAGCATATCCATAGGTCAGCTTTTCCGAGTAGTAATGTTCCACGAAGGCAACAAGATGTCGCGCCCCCAGGGAGCGGAAGGGATATTCTAAGAAGGCATTGATCGCTAAGCGCTCCCCGCCGTCAATACAAAAGCGTGTGCGTCGCTTTGGCGCTCGCCACCAGACGCTCCCTTTGTGCAACAAAGGGGGATCGCAGGTGATGGTTACCAACTGAAGATCCGCCGCGGCGGTGATGGCGACGCTGGCGAAACCTCGGTGCAACGAGGACAAGACATGCAGCGGAAGCGGCGTGCGTGTTCCTTCGGGAAAGATGATCAAGTTCTTGCCGGATCGTAAGGCCGCGACGCAGGCCTCGAGCAGTTGCTCGGGCGGGAGATCGTTGCGGATATAGCCGGCACCGCTCACGGTCAGACGGAAAAAGGGATTGCGCCAGAGCCCCGCCTTCACCACGCACTGCACGGAGGGAACTGCGGCCATGACCATCGCCACATCCAACAAAGACGGATGATTGGCGATGATCAGAGTCCCCTTGAGATGACGCAGTTGTTCGGTGCGGAGAAACACCACATCGGAAACCCGCAACACATGGATCGCGCGGCAGTAAAGCCGCATGACCTGGTGTAGCACGCCCTGAATGCGGTGCTGGCGCAGGCTCTTCTCTCGCGTCAAACAGGCGATCAAGGGGAACACACTCACGGCCAAGAGCGTGCCGCCAACGCCAATCAAGATGAAGAACAGGCCGACACCGAGGGCTCTCCAGGCTCTTTCCAGTTTAGCCATCGCGGTGCCACCGCCAAATGGCGCGCGCTCCAGCGGCGGAGAGATCGCGCTCCTCGCCGCTCAGCAAGCGGACGAACCGCGCCGCCAGAGAGGTCGCTTCCATGGCACAGGACGACGACGGCTCTGGTGTTCGCTCCATCCGGAGGGGCATGCCGGTCCGGCTGTTCCTTGGGCGCAGGAGGAGAGCCAGGGCGACAGGCTCTTCCTTGGGCTCGGCATAGGCATCGGGCAGAGAAGAATCAAAATGCAACACCAAGACGTCCCGCTCGCCCTCCGCCAAGCAGGCTGCGGCCTCCAGCAGGGCCGAGGCAAAAGACTCCCGCCCGGCGGCAATGGCCGAGTGACCCACCCGATTCCCCGTGACAATGGAGAGCAAACCCACCAAGGCATGATGCACGGAAAGACTAAAATCCGCAGGTGATACCGTGCCGGTTTCTGCCTCCTCGGTCAGCAGGCTGAAGGTTCGGGCGTACTCCCCATGCCGAGAGGAGAGAATCATCCGCAAGGTCGGCGGCTCCCCCGTTCGAGGCAAAACCGCCCAAGCGGCCTCCAGCATCTTGCGTCCCACCTCGGAAACCCGTCGGCGGAGGGCAACCGGTACAGCCCCAGGAGCAACCGCGCTTCCTCCAAGATGTAAATCCCCGCTTTCCAAAGACCACGCCGCCCAAGCGGAAACGCAAAATCCGAGAACCGTTGTTTGGTCTCTTGACACTTCTGCATTCCCCCTTGAAGACTAGGTCGCTGATCAGGAGAAAATCTAGCATGTTCAAATCGGCGTCAGGAATAAATTTAGGTCTGACGCTGGGGAATCTCCGCCGTTTTTCCAGCGAATCCTTATGGAATGCCTGCACCGAGGACGATCATCGGCAAGCGGAAACCCGTCCGTCCCAACGGCGACGCGAGCAATTCCTCCTGGGGCGAGCCCTGACGCGACGGCTCTTGCCGCCCGGCCCCTGGCTCATTCGCCCCGATTGCGAGGGCCGCCCCCAAGTTCTCTCCACCCCCTGGCAGATGTCGGTGTCGCACGCCGGAGACTGGGTGGTCGCCGCTATCGCCCAAGACACACGCATTGGGGTGGACATCGAGATCCCTAAACCCCACCGACCCGTTCAAGATATGGCTGCCGCCTATTGGTCCGAAGCGGAATACCGCTCGGTTCAGGACGAGGGCGAAGCAGCCTTCCTCGCCTACTGGACCCTGCGGGAAGCCGTGGCAAAAGCGGAAGGCGGAGGAATGACGCTGGCCCTCGGGCTGGACGGAGCGAAGTTGATGCCAGCACGCGGCAGCGAGACCGTTTTCGGAGCGTGGCGGGTGGCGCATCGAGAGGCGGAGGGGGTGCACCTCGCGCTGGCGTTCCAAGCTCGCGGATGAGACGCTTATAAAGGGAATATTCTGGAGTCTGCCAATGTGTGACGGTTTCAGCATCGTAATAGCAAAAATCGCTCATCTCCGCCTCCTCGGGTTCCTCCAAGGTAAAGGCGTCACACGTTAGATGGGTTATAGTATCCCTCTCAGGGGAAGATCCCTATGCCTGGCGCAACTCTTCAATGAAGCTGGTCAAAACTTCTTCCAAGCTTGTAAAAACTGGGAGAGTGCTACCATAAGATATATGGAACCATCTGACGTGTGACGCCTTTACCTTGGAGGAATCCGAGGAGACGGCAATGAGCGATTTTTGCTGCAAGAAGTGCAACTCGACCGATTATGTCAAGAGTGGTTTTGTCCGTGGCCATCAGCGGTATCTTTGTCCTTCCTGTGGGGGCAACTTCACGCACACGCCCCGCCGTGGCAAGCCGGAAGCGATGAAATCCTTGGCCATGACGCTTTACGCGATGGGAAATATGAGCTTTTGCTCG
>JAVBJO010000092.1:0-11144 GCA_031546925.1 Rhodospirillaceae bacterium | reverse complement strand
AGCCAAAAGCCCTATCCCCCCCGACCCCCCCAACAAAAAACCCCGATTTTTTCGGGGGTTTTTTGTTGGGGGGTCGGGGGGGATAGGGCTTTTGGCTTGCGCCGGGGCTGCCGCCCCATACCCTGCCCGGGGCGATGCCCCGGACCCCCTTTTCTTTCACCGCAAGGGGTGCGTTCCAATCGCGATTAGCCCTTCACGCAGACCACTTGGCGCAGGGTGTGCACGATGTCCACCAAGTCGGACTGAGCCGCCATCACCGCGTCAATATCCTTGTAAGCCATGGGGATTTCGTCGATCACACTGAGGTCCTTGCGGCATTCCACGTGGGCGGTGGCGCGGATTTGGTCGTCTAGGGTGAAGTTTTTTTTCGCTTGGGCGCGGCTCATCCTGCGGCCGGCTCCGTGGCTGCACGAGCAGAAGGACTCCGGGTTGCCGCGTCCGCGCACGATGAAGCTTTTGGCCCCCATGGAGCCGGGGATGATGCCCAGTTGGTCCTGTTGCGCCGAGACCGCTCCCTTGCGGGTCACCAGGACCTCTTGGCCGAAGTGGGTTTCCTTTTGCACGTAGTTGTGGTGGCAATTGACCGCCTCCACCGCCAGGGAGAAGGGTTTTCCGATCACGCCTCGTGCTGCCGTGACCACGTGTTGCATCATCACGATGCGGTTGCTTTGGGCGTAAGCCTGCGCCCATCCCACCGCTTGGATGTAGTCGTCGTAGTGGGCGCTGCCCTCCTTGAAATAAGCGAGGTCGCGGTCCGGCAGGTTGGCAATGTGCTTCCGCATGTCTTCTTGGGCCAGGGTGATGAACAGATTGCCGATCATATTTCCCACCCCGCGCGAGCCCGAGTGTAGCATGAACCACACCCGATCTTCTTCGTCGAGACAGACCTCGATGAAATGGTTGCCGGTCCCCAGGGTTCCCAGATGTTTGTAGTTGTTGCTGTCTTCCAACGAGGGATATTTCCGGATCAGATTCCCAAACCCCTCACGGAGCAGGCTCCACGCCGTGTCCACCGTCTTCGGCGGAGTCCCCCAAGAGCCCGTATCGCGCTTGTTGCGTCCCACCGTTCGTCCATGAGGCACGGCGGCCTCAATGGCCGTGCGCAAATCCAGCAGGGTGTCGGGGAGGTCCGAGGCAACCAGAGATGTTCGCACCGCCATCATGCCGCAACCAATATCCACGCCGACGGCGGCGGGGATGATGGCACCCACGGTGGGGATCACGCTTCCCACGGTGGAACCTTTCCCCACGTGGACATCGGGCATGACGGCGATGTGTTTATAGATGATTGGCAGAGAGGCCAGGTTGATCAGTTGCGTACGCGCCTCTTCCTCCACTGGCACGCCTTGGGTCCACAGTTTGATCGGGCTGCCGTTCTCGACGGTGAGGGTCTCGTAGCTGCTCATGATTTCGTTCTCGGTCCTGTGGGTTCGGTTTTTAAGAGTCGAGGGGCGTGGCGACAAGGAGGGGAGAAACAAAAAAACTGAGCTATCGAGGGAATACCTCGATCGGGATTTGAACCCGAGACCTTCCGTCCTGATGGGACGGGCGCTCTACCGGAGTTCCTCCAGCATTCGCCACAAACAAAGCGTTTACCGGAAAGAGGATCGGCGACAAGGAGAGGATGAAGCAATCTTGCTCTACCCACTGAGCTACGGTTCACAAGCGTGAGACCGGCGAGAGTCGAACCCGCGACACAGGAGCTTCATCGGCATTCGCCGAAACTTTGATACTCTGACAAAAGAAACTCGGCGACAAGGGGAAGATGAAGCATATTTGCTCTACGAAGGAGCAACGATCCACAAGCGTGAGACCGGCGGGAGTCGAACCCGCAGTACCAAGGAGCTTCACCAGCATTCGCCGAAATCAGAAAAATAGGACGACAAAATATTGTGAGTGTTAATCTGAGTGTACACCCACGAAACATTCGCCCCAGGATATTTGGCCAGGATATTTGGCCAGGATATTGGCGTACCACGACAAGGTGTGGAGGGGACGTCTTTTGATGTAGTCCCAACCTGCATTCGTGGCACGCGAAGGATTCTACTCCTTTACATTTTGCAGATCAAGCGACTCGATGGCCTTGACCCAGTGTCCTGCATCGAAACTTCCGCTCGAGAAATGAGCGATCACATCGAACACCGCATCGCCGAAGCCTCCCACATTCAAGATGTCCTTTTGCTCCTGCGCCTGCGTGGTCCCGTAAGGTTGCAAGTCGATGCACACCAACTTGGCCCGAGGATTGTCGCGCTTCAGCAAAGTCCACTGCTTCAGGGTCTCGGTCGCCCCCTGGCGTTTGGCATCCACCCAGGACTCGTTGTCCGAGACCAGAAGGACGGTATCGACCTTTGCCTTCTCTTCCACCAATCGGGCCAAAGGAGCGGAACAGCAGGTGCCTCCGCCGCCGATGGCCGCGAGCTTCCCGGCATTGGTCAGCACCGAGTCACGCGGGTTGAGCTTCAGAGAAACCACCGCATGTTCGAACGGCAATACCCGGGCCGACGGATGGTTGCGCAGGATCGCCGCCGCCATCAGGGCCGCCACGTCGATGCAGCGAACCGTGGAAGTCGCTCCCTGGCGCATACCCGTTACGGGGCTGGCCATGGAGCCGGAGACATCCGGACACACCACCACGTTTCCCTCGAGCTTCGGAACGTTCGCCAAAGCGATGTCCAGAGCGTCCTGAAGAGCCTCGCGCACCCCCTCTGGCACATCGTGCCCGGTCATCCGGTAGGCCGCCAGCAGTTGGTACGGGTAGACTCGCGCCTGGGCGATCGCTTTAGGATCTGCCAGCCGTGCCGCGACTTTTTCCGCCACGCCCGGCAGAGCGAACGCTCCCTTCCGTGCCAAGGTGTTCAGGTTCATCCGCAACGCCTGCCATCCCATGCTCTCAGCCAATTGTGCCCAGTGCTGGGGGGACAGGGTTTCGTTGCTCAGCAACAAGAACGGGACCGGCGGCAGGTCGGTGGTCTCTCCGGCGCGGTAGGCCAGCAGGGCTTGGGTGGCGGGAGGGAGCCGCGTCCGATCAAACGGCTTGCCGATCAACCAGGCGAAGAAGGCCTCTCGCCAAGGCTCGGTCGGGCGAGGGTGGACCATCTTCACAATGTCGGCCAGCGACGGTTGCGTTCCTACTGCGGCGTGGAGCAACTGCTGCTCGCTCGCGCTGTTCAGCCACGCCTGCACCAGTTTCTTCGGCCGTGAGCCCAAGGATTTGCGTCCCGTGGCGCCGCTGCGGAGGATTTGCACGAAGGTCCGCAGCATCCTGCCGCCGTCGATCACGCGTCCGAACGCAACAGGGAACGCCGGGGAGCGCTTGGCCGCCAGGATCGCCAGCAACAACGCGGGCATGTCCTTCATCAGGCCGCGCTCTCGGCAATACACCGCGGTTTGAGCGAGGTATCCGTCTTCCAGTTCCTCGGACAGCGCCAGAACATCCGTCAGCTGAGCCTCCGCATCGGCGTAGAAGGTGTTGTTCAGGCACCCGGTCATTGCCAACTGCGCCAGCTTATGCTTGGGCGTGTAAACATAGGCGGGAGTCGCATGATGAGTCGTTCCCGTGGGAAGGCTCAGTTTACCGAGCAGGGTGTTGAAGAGGTTCTGGTTGGCCATTTTGCCGTCTCGTTTCTTGTCGTGGTCTCTGCCCTTGTTAAAGCAAGAGCCATGCCAATGTGTGTCGGAGGCAAGAAAATCTCGCCCATGTCAGGCAATCCCTGGTTTTTTTCCAATCGAGGCGCGATCTTCCAAAAAGCCTTGCCTGAGCCGCAGCGATCTTACAAGATAAGATCTTATCTTTTAGGATAAGATCATGCGCAAGACGGTGGCGATCGGAATGCTGGGAACGGTGCTCGACGCCGTGGGTGGAGGAAGTCCCCAGCGGTGGAAGAAATGGCGTCCTACCATTGGTCTCTGCCAGCAAAAGGATCTCGTAGTGGATCGGCTTGAGGTGCTGCACGAGGCGCGTCATCGGAGACTCTTCACCCAAATCCAGCAAGACATCGCCCAGGTTTCTCCCGCCATTGAGGTGCGCAGCGTCGAGATTGCTTTTCGTGACCCCTGGGATTTCGAGGACGTGTACGCAGCCCTGCACGATTTTGCCCAAGGCTACGCTTTCGACCCCGAAACCGAGGACTACCTGATCCATATCACCACCGGCACCCATGTGGCACAAATCTGCTGGTTCTTGTTGGCCGAGGCGCGATACCTCCCCGCCAAGCTGGTGCAAACCGCGCCCCTGCGCCGCAGCGAGGGCGAGGAAAGGGATGCTGCGGGGAATTACACGCTGATCGACTTGGATCTGTCTCGTTACGACAAGATCGCCACGCGGTTCGCGCGGGAGCAGGCGGATACGGTCTCGCTCCTGAAGGCTGGCATCGCCACGCGCAACACCCGGTTTAACCGCATGATCGAGCAGATGGAACGGGTGGCTGTGCGCTCGAAGGCACCGATGCTGTTGTGCGGTCCCACGGGAGCGGGAAAATCCTTTCTGGCGCGACGGGTGTACGCCATGAAAAAGGCGCGTCACCAGCTGACCGGGCGTTTCGTCGAGGTCAATTGCGCCACCTTGCGCGGCGATAGCGCCATGTCGGCTCTGTTTGGTCATGTGAAAGGGGCTTTCACTGGTGCCCAGAACGACCGCCCGGGATTGCTTCGCAGTGCTGACGGCGGCCTGCTGTTCCTGGATGAAATCGGCGAATTAGGGCCAGATGAACAAGCCATGTTGCTCAAGGTGATCGAGGAAAAACGCTTCTTCCCCCTGGGAAGCGATCGCGAGGCGGAAAGCGATTTCCAGTTGATCGCGGGCACCGTGCGCGACCTGAGGCAATGGGTGAACGAGGGAAAATTTCGCGAGGATCTTTACGCGCGCATCAACCTTTGGACCTATACGTTGCCGAGCCTCGCCGAGCGGCGCGAGGACCTCGAGCCGAATCTGGACTTCGAGTTGGATCGGGTCGCCCGCGAGCACGGCGAACAAGTCCGCTTCAACGCCGAGGCGCGCCGGGCCTATCTGGCCTTCGCCACCTCCACCGAGGCCAGATGGGTAGGTAATTTCCGCGAATTATCGGCCTCGGTGACGCGGATGGCCACCTTGGCCGACAAGGGCCGCATCACCGGGGAAGGGGTCACGGAGGAGATTCTCCGGCTCCGCCAAGCCTGGAGCGATCCGGGCGAAGCAACGACCCTGTTCGGCGACCAAGGCGAGGGGCTGGATTTGTTTGATCGCCTGCAGTTGGAGGGCGTGATCGCAATTTGCCGACAGTCGCGCTCCCTGTCCGACGCCGGGCGGCGCTTGTTTGGGATATCGCGGCAAGAGAAAGCCAAAAGCAATGATGCGGATCGCCTGAGGAAGTATTTAGCGCGCTATAATTTATCGTGGCCGTCTATCCAGGTATCGTCTGAGCAAGCATGAGGGTTTTACATTTGAAGAGAGAGCTTCACGGGCCCTTCTTGGGGCTCCCGCCCCAAACCCCGGCTGGGATTGCATCCCAGACCCTTCTTTCTTTTCATCGATAAAAGAAAAAGGGGGTCTGGGGCATCGCCCCAGCCGGGGTTTGGGGCGGGAGCCCCAAGAGGGACCCATGACCTCATTTTTCATCGGTATTATTTCCGATAGCAAACAATATCTTTATCCACATAGTGACAATCGAGGACGGATTTGTTTTTCAACTCCATAATTATTGCTCGTTGAAATTGCTGCCGCTGGATTGGTTGAAGTTTTGCACCATAACTTGCAATTGGAGCGTAGATAAGTTTCCAATTAAGGCGATTGTATTTATCTGTGATGCGTTCTATCAGGCAAGAGGCTACATAAACATAATTGTTGCTGTCATCTGTATTATCCACAATTTCTTTTAAGAGAGATGGTACTGCATTTAATCTGTGTGACTCAATGATAAGATAGTTTCTATCCGGATCTCCCCCCTGGCCACAGATAAATTGGAATGCTTTTATATTTCTGAAGAGCTTTGTCACATTTGGGTTTTCTGTGAATGTCTCTGAGGAAAGAGCCGGATTCACGGATAAAATAAAACATAATATCAAGGCAAGGCTTGAAAATTTGAGCATGCTCATGAGTTTCTCTCCACGTGCTGCTGGTGTTGCGGTGAAACGATGATCCGCAGTTCTGGGCGTTCCATCAAGCCGTTATGATGACCCAATGCGAGGATCGTGTATACTCCGAGGTTCGTCACGATCCGGGGAGCGTCATGGTTGAACCTGCTTTTTCCTCTCCACCCTTGTCGCCGGACCCCAGCATCCCGAGCTTGTTCCTGCGCCAGGCGGATCGCTTAAGTCAGCGCCCCTTTCTGTGGAGCAAACGCGGTCAGGAGAGCAAACACGGTCAGGCTTGGCACGCGCTATCCTGGGGTGAAGTGCGGTCCCTGGTGTTGTCCCTGGCTGCGGGGTTGCTGGCTCTCGGGCTTAAGGAGGGGGATCGAGTCGTCCTCGTCAGCGAGAACCGTCCCGAGTGGGCTATTGCCGATCTTGCGATCCTTGCGGCGGGGGGCATCGCGGTCCCGGCTTACATCACCAACACCGCTGCCGATCATCTGGTGATTCTCGATAATGTCGAGGCACGATTCGTGGTGGTCTCGACGACACTCCTCTTGGGGAAGGTGGCGGAGGCCGCGCGCAACGCTCGTGTCACGCCCACCCTTATCGCCATGGAACCCGTGCCTGCCCAGGAGGGCCTCTGTGTGATCCCCTGGAAGGACGTCATCGCCACCGGGGCACCCCACCAGGAGCAAATCCGAGAGCGGGTCTCCCTGATCCAGCGCACCAGTATTGCATGCATTATTCACACATCAGGCACGGGGGGGGCACCGAAGGGGGTGACTTTGACCCATGGGGCCTTGCTGGCCGATGGAGAGGGCGCTTTCGTTCTGATGGATGGCTTCATCCTCCATGACCAGGAGAAGTTTCTCTCGTTCCTGCCGCTGTCTCACGCGTATGAGCACTTGGTTGGCTTTCTTTTCCCGGTTCTGGTGGGGGCGGAGATCGCTATGGTCGAGAGCGTCGACTCCCTGGCCTCCGCCATGAAGGAAACCCGTCCCACCCTGATGACCGCCGTGCCTCGTCTGTACGAGGTGCTCCAAAGCCGGATCTTGAAAGAGGCCTCCAGAGCTACCGGTCTTCACGCCAAGATGTTTGCCAAAACACTGGCGTTGGGACGCAAGCGTCATCTCGGCCAGGCTCTTGGCCCGATGGAGCGACTGCTGGATCGCCTTTTGACCAAACTGGTGCGCTCGCGGGTACAGGAGCGATTCGGGGGGCGCTTGAAAGCGATGATTTCCGGTGGTGCGCCCTTAAATCCAGAGGTGGAGACCTTTTTTTCTGCCCTTGGGGTGCAGCTTTGCCAGGGATATGGCCTGACCGAGACGGCTCCCGCCATCAGTTGCACGGTCCCCTGGACCGCCAAGCCCGGCAGTGTGGGGCGTCCCATCCACGGTATCGAGGTCTGGCTGGCCCCGGACGGCGAGATCCTGGTGAAGGGCGAGACGGTCATGCAAGGCTATTGGAACGATCCCGTGGCCACCGCTCAGGTGCTCCAAGACGGCGTGCTCGCCACCGGAGACATTGGCGTCATCGATGCAGAGGGGCACCTCTATATTACCGATCGGAAGAGGGACATCATCGTCACCTCGGGCGGTGATACCCTGTCGCCTCAGCGCATCGAGGGGATTCTCACCCTCTGCCCCGAGATTGCCCAGGCGATGGTGTATGGAGACGCGCGGCCGTGGCTGGCGGCCCTGCTGGTACCCGATGCCGCTTGGGCAGAAGGGTGGGCGAAGAGCCAAGGGCAAGAAGCAACATTGACATCTCTCGCGACCTCGGTCGCGTTCCAAAAAGCCATGGCGCAGTGCTTGGAGCGGGTCAATGAGGGGCTGTCCGTGGTAGAGAAAATCCGTCGCTTCATCGTGGTGGCGGAGCCCTTTAGTCTTGATAACAGCATGTTAACGCCAACCCTGAAGATCCGCAGGCAAGTCATTCGCCACGTTTACGGCGCAGCATTAGAGGCACTCTATCGCTCGTAAGGACTCGCGGACAGAGGGGGAATAGGGGTATCCTCAGGAAGGGAGCCGGAGGAAAGACAATGGACCAAGACAATCAAACAGAAACCGACGACAGCCAAGCTCAATACGAGATGGGGCTCGTACACGAGCAAGCCGAAAATCACGCCGAGGCGACGAAATGCTTCCGCAAGGCAGCGCAGCACGGCCACAGAGAGGCTCAATTCCGGCTCGCCCTGACCTATGGGGGAAAGCAAGGCGGTCCCGACCAAGATCCCGGTGCCAATTGGAACGAGGCTGCTAAATGGTACCGCAAGGCCGCTGGACAGGGGTACCCCCCGGCCCAGACCATGCTGGGGCTGCTTTATGAGTACGGAGCGGGTGTGCGGAAAAACCTCGACAAAGCCATCGCGGCCTTCGAGGAGGCCGCTCAAGGGGGCCATCCCGAGGGGGCCTCTCATTTGGCGCGGTTGGCGGTAAGCGGGAAGCTGCTCGATCCGGATGAAGGCGCAACCCAACCCACCAAGGTCCAAATTACCAAGTGGGTTCAACGCGCCGCTGAGCTCGGTGATCGGGATGCGCAATACAATCTCGGCGTGTTCTATGAGCGCGGTATCGGGATGTCACGCGATTACTTCAAGGCGGTGGCGTGGTACGAGCGTGCCGCGAGCCAGGAAGGGGGGCATCGTCGCGCCCAATTCAATCTAGCGCGGCTGTACGCCAGCGGGAAGGGCATTCCGCCTGAGAGTTCCAACACCACCAATCTGGCCGAGGCGGCGCAATGGCTCCACCAAGCCGCCCAAGAGGGCCACACGGATGCCCAGGTAACCCTGGGGATTTGGTACGAATTGGGCCGTGGCGTCGGGCGCAATCCCAGCGAGGCGGTTCTCTGGTTCCGTAAGGCGGCGGATCGCGGCTTCCCCGAGGCTCAGTTCCATCTGGCGAAAATGTACGCCAAGGGCTCGGGCGTGGAGGGGGATATGCTCCAGGCTTACATGTGGTACCTCCTGGCGCACAAGGGGCTGCATCAGAGGGGGAAGAGCGAAATGGAACGAACCGTCTTGTCAAAACTCGGTGATGTCAAGATGGAGATGAACGAGAGCGAAATCATGGAGGCGGAACGTTTGGCGCGTCAATGGACAGCAGACGAATAGAAGGAACCAAGTATGAAGCGGCTTTTTATTTGTCTTGGGCTCTCTCTTGGTCTTGCCTTTGCGATTGCTTATTTCACATCGGAGGGGGCCGCTCCCTCTCCTCCCACCACGAGCCCCTTCGCCTTCAAGACGCAGGATAGCCTTCAGGAGGCGGTGGAGCAGGGGAATCCTCAAGCCCAGTTCGAGATGGGACTCCACGCCGACGAGGGAAGCCTTTTTACCCAGGACACCGCTGTCGCGGCCCAGTGGTACGCCAAGGCGGCCACCCAGGGACACGCTGGGGCCGCGTATGCCTTGGGCATGATCTATGTCCAGGGAAAGGGCGGCGTGCCCATCGATCTCCCTCAGGGTATCCAATGGCTGACTCAAGCCGCCGAGCGTGGTCATCCTGAAGCACAGTACACCCTGGGGTGGGCTTACGAGAGTGGAAAAGGAGTGCCTCAAGATGGGGCTAAGGCGTTGGAATGGCACCAAAAAGCCGCTTCATCCGGCTTGCCCGATGCCCAGTTCCATTTAGGGGAACTTTACGAGGAAGGAACCAAGTGCCCACGCGATCCAGTGGAAGCGGCGATTTTTTACACTCTTGCCGTTCAAGGCTACGACCGGAGCAAGGCAGAGCATGCTTTTGCGACGAAAAGAACCGCCCTCAAACGTCTATCCCTTCTGCAGGGAACCATGAGCGAGGGCTCCATCAGCGCTGTGAATGAACGCGTTACATCCTTTAACCTTACGAATGGGAATTATGTGAAATAAGATGATTTACCACAAAAAATATTCAGCAATGCAACGGAAAGATAATGTTTGAATTCATGATAATTTTTCGGCAGAATGCGCCGGAGAAAAGGATAGAAGCCTCCACGGCAAGCACTTGGGGAGCTGTTTTCACGTAATGCGTGAAAATATCCATTATCAATCCGGTTATGCCACAAACAATCGGATGGCATAACAAAAACTGAGGAAGTAGAAAAATGGACTTTAAGAAAATCCTCCTGACCCACGATGGGAGGCTGAATCGCAAGCCATTCTGGCTTGCTTATTTGGCTCTGTTTGTAGTTTCTATTGTGCTTAACAGCATTGTTAACATTGTAACGGGAGGTGTTAGCGTCGTTATTGTAAATAATGTTCCTCAGCTTTCTTATTCAATGTTATATATTATCCTCTCTCTGATTGTGGTTCTCGTTATGCTGTATCCGTGGCTTGCATTGTCAATAAAGCGGTTGCACGATGTGAATAAATCCGGCTGGTTCTCTCTTATCGTGTTGATTCCCTTTGGAGCCGTATTTCTTCTTATCCTCTACTGCACCCGTGGAACACTTGGACCGAACCGCTTTGGTTCTGATCCTCTGGCGGAAGAGCGTGCCCAGCAAGCAGCGCTTGTCTCGTAGTTCAGAAATAAGGTGTCGGGCGGGGGGCCGCCCGACTTCCCCTTTTCCTATTGCAAGTAAAAGGGGGGCGTTACAATTAATGGAATAATAAAAATCGAGGGGTAGGGGGGGTGATATTAGAAAAACCTTTCTGACCCACAAGGGTCGTATGAATCGTAAACCATTCTGGTGCGCTGCTCTGATATTATTTGGTATTCATCTTTTGTATCTTGTTATTGTTTTTATGGTAACAGAAGAGAGTAATATTGTTGTAATAGATGGAAAGGTTGGTATCATTTATCCTACATCATTTATAGTTATCTTCCTCATCAGATCTCTCTTTCTGGTGTACCCTGGCATTGCATTGGGGGTAAAGAGGCTGCACGATATTGATATTTCTGGTTGGTTCTTGATGATGAAATTGACGCCCTATATTGGCAGCGTTGTGTTTTGTATGCGTGGAACGTCTGGAGCAAACCGTTTTGGTTCCGATCCCTTGGCGGAAGAGGCGGCTCGTTTGGTGTTTCTTGCGCTTTCACGATTGATGACAGAAAAGGGGGTCTGGGGCATCGCCCCAGGCGGGGCAGGGGGCGGCAGCCCCGGCGCAAGCCCAGACCTGC
>JAVBJO010000004.1:0-10908 GCA_031546925.1 Rhodospirillaceae bacterium | reverse complement strand
TCGAAGACGTACCAAAGTGGTTTCGAAATCAGAGGAAATGGTCGATCTGTCTTTGCGCCTATACCATCATCTTCATGATAATCCGCTGAACCTCGCGGCCATGCTGGGAAAATTCTTATCTATCTTTACGTAGCACTCTCCAAAAGACGAACGGTCGGCGCGAACCTGCTCTTCAAGCTCCCGCCTTCCCGCACGGGAGAATCCTTCAATGGCAAGGGTATAGTCTATGTAAATATAGACTCGATCTTCTGGGTGGCGCCCTTTGCTGATATCCGCTTCAATTTTCGCAAGATTATAGAAAGCCATGGGGTCACCTTGCTTGGCGGCTTTGTCATACCATTTGACCGCCTCTAAAATATCTGCCTCCACCCCCTGGCCTGAGGAATAGAGCGCCCCAAGGTTGACCTGGGCACGGACGTAGCCCTGTTCGGCAGCCTTGCGATACCAGTGGGCGGCTTCGGACATCCTGTCCTGTTCGCTCATTCCAGATAGACTTCCTTTGCCGTGCGTAAGGTCGACCCCCAGGTTGTACTGCCCGCAGATGCTTCCTTGCTCTGCGCTCTTCCGGAACAATGCTATGGCTTTATCCGCGTCTTGAGGAAGACCCTCGGCGCCATGGCTGTAGAATTCCCCCAGGTGGCATTGGGCTTCAGCGTTGCCCTGTTCGGCGGCCTTGGTGAACCATTTGGTAGCCTCGGCTTGATCTTGGGGAGAGAAAGAGCCGAAGGTGTAAAGTCTGCCCATCTTGAGTTGGGCTGTCACATCGCCTTGTTCGGCAGCTTGGAGGGTCGCTTTGGCATCCGTGCCTGGCAGGATTTCGTTCTGCGAAGCGTGACCGGCTCCTGCGAGAAAGAGGACGAGAAGTCCTCCAGTAAGGCAATGTCGCATGGGGATTTTCCTTGGGGGCAGCTGTTCGTAGAGTTGACTTTATCCTTGGGGGAACCCTTCCCACAAGCTCCCCCTTTCACGCGGAGGCTGTATATTCCTTTTCGAAGCCGTTCTACAGTTAAGCCACTGTTTTGCTTCGCAGCACGCTTCCCTAAGATATGGGGTTTTCCAATCGCGCTATTTCTGGTATTGGCCTAAAGGGTCTATGCCGTTCGTGTATGATGCCTCTACCTTTTGGTCAGAGGGCAGCGTCGCGGCTGGGCTTTGTTAGCGATAGGGGCAGGTTGATGCGGTTGGTACATCGGACAGGATTAGTGCTTGGTATGATGACCTCTCTGATGGGGGCGACGTCGGCTTTGGCCCAGGGGACAATCCGCCAGATCGTTATTCAGGGGGCTCAGCGGGTCGAGACCGAAACCATCAAATCCTACATGTCCATCTCGGAGGGCGATCCCTATGACTCCGGGCGCGTGGATCAGTCTCTGAAGGCTTTGTTCAATACGGGGCTGTTTGCCGATGTGTCCATCCGGCAAAACGGGGATGCCGTGTTGGTGGAGGTGGTCGAGAACCCCATCATCAATCGCATCGCCTTCGAGGGCAATAAACACATCAAGGATGAGGAACTCCAACAGGAGGTCCAGCTTCGTCCTCGGACGGTGTACACGCGCACCAAGGTGCAAAGCGATGTCCGGCGCATCTTAGAGGTTTATCGGCGCAGTGGGCGTTTTGCCGCCACCGTCGATCCCAAGATCATTCAACAGGAACAAAATCGAGTGGATCTCGTTTTCGAGGTCTCCGAAGGCGAGACGACCTTCGTTAAGCGAATTAACTTTGTCGGCAATCAGAAGTACGGGGATTCGTCTCTACGAGAGGCCTTGCAGACCAAGGAACAACGCTGGTACCGCCTGTTTTCGTCGGATGACACGTATGATCCGGATCGTATGGCCTATGACCGAGAGCTGTTGCGTCGTTACTACATGAAGCGGGGCTACGTTGATTTCCGCGTGCTTTCCGCCGTGGCGGAGTTGGCTCCGGATCGCGACGGTTTCTTCATGACGTTTACCCTGGAGGAAGGGGAGCGGTACAAGTTCGGCCCTGCATCGGTCAATTCCAGCTTACGCAATCTCTCGGGGGACTCGTTGACCCCCCTGGTGACGAGCGTGGAGGGCGATTGGTACAATGCCGAGGAAGTGGAGAATGTGGTGCAACACCTCACCGACGCGGTGGGGACGAAGGGCTACGCCTTTGTAGATGTGCGCCCCAAGATCACACGGGATCGCGAAAAGAAGACGGTCTCGATCGTTTATGAGGTTCAAGAGGGGCCTCGGGTCCATGTGGATCGGATCGAGATTACCGGTAACGTGCGGACCTTGGACAAGGTCATCCGGCGCGAGTTCAAACTGGCGGAGGGCGATGCCTTCAACACCGCCAAGCTGCGGCGTTCGCAGCAGCGCATCCGCGATCTGAACTTCTTTGAAAAGGTGGACGTGACCAATGTGCCCTCGGAGACGGCGCCGGATCGGACTGTCATCAAGGTGGATGTTCAAGAAAAATCGACCGGAGAATTGTCGTTCGGTATCGGTTGGTCAACCATTGCCGGGCCTTTGGCCGAGATTGGCGTGCGAGAACGCAATCTTCTCGGGGGAGGGCAAGATCTGCGGGCCAGCGTTTCCATTGGCGAGCGTCGAGATCAGGCCGAAGTTTCCTTTACCGAGCCCTATCTGTTTGATCGCAATATGGCCGGTGGTGTTGATCTTTTCGCGATCAGTCGGAAACTTCAAAATGAAAGCTCGTATGATGCGACTTCGGCCGGTGGTGCACTGCGCACGGGCTATTACATCAGCGAGAATCTGCGCCAGGATTTGAAGTATACCTACAAAGAAGACGAGGTTTCCAACGTCAGTTCCGATGCCTCTCGCTTCATTAAGGAACAGGAAGGAAAGGCCTCTCTTTCGTCGATTCAGCAGACGTTGTTGTGGGATTATCGCGATTCACGCATCGATCCGACAGAGGGGTATTATATCCGGATTAACAATGAAATTGCCGGTCTGGGGGGGAGCCAGAAGTTCCTTCGCAATAACGTCGGTGTCGGACAGTTCTTTGAGCTCGATGATCAGGTTATCTTGGGTCTGACGGCCAATGCTGGCATTATCTCGGCCTATGATGACGAAAAAATCCGCATCACCGAGCGGTATTACCTGGGGGGAGATACCCTGCGCGGGTTTGCCAGCGCGGGGGTGAGCCCTCGGGATAAGAGATCCAGTGACGCATTGGGCGGGTTGTGGCAGTATTATGGTTCCGCTCAGGTGAAATTTCCCTTGGGATTGCCGTCGGAGCTTGGGTTCTCGGGGCAAGTCTTTACCGATTTTGGGGCCACTGGTTCCACGGAGAATTATCCACGGGATCAGATCAACCAGTCAAATTCCCTTCGTGTTTCGGCCGGATTCGGTGTGAGTTGGAAGTCTCCCATGGGGCCCCTCGCCTTGGACTTCGGCTTCCCGCTCAAGAAAGAGCGTTTCGATGATACAGAGATCTTCCGCTTCAACTTTGGGACGAGGTTCTAGGATGACTGGAAAGACCGTCTTTTCTGGACTCGGTCTTCCATTTATCCGTCGTGCGCCTGTCTTGAGCGTATTGGCCTTAAGTGTATTGGGCTTCAGCATGTTGTGCTGGGCACCCAAAGCGACCGAGGCCGCCGAGGACAGCAAGAGGACCTTGCCGTCTGCCTCCGTCATGGTGGTCGATATTCAGGCCACCATGCAGCAGTCCCTGGCTGCCAAAGCCATTCGGGCCGAGAGAGATCGTCTTCTGCATGCCCTTCAGGGGGACTTAGAAACCTCGCGTAAAACACTCAAGGAGATGGAGACCCAGTTGACGGAGGAGAGAACCACCCCCCCGTCCGAGGACTGGCAGCAGCGCGCACGGAGTTTTGAGCGCCAGGTTTCCGACTTCAATCATCGGTTTCAGCGCAATAACCAGGCCGTGGATAAGTCCTTCCGGAGCGGAATGACCGAGGTATCTCAGGCGTTGACTCGCGTGGTCGAGGAGGTCGCAGGGGAGATGGGAGCCAATCTGGTTTTGCCAAAATCGCAAATTTTTCTTCATGCCCCCGGCATGGAGGTGACCGATATCATCCTTGCGCGCCTGAACCAGCAGTATCCGACGGTGGATTTTCCTCCGCCAATCCTGGAAGCTCAGCCGAAAATGTTTGTGCCTTCCGGGACCTCTTTCCCCGAAAAAAAGAACTGAACCCATGGCTGATCCTCGCTTTTTCATCAATGCGGGTCCTTTTACCCTGGCTGAGTTGGCCGATATCGCCGAGGCCCGATGCGTTCCCGGACAGGAAACGTGTTTTCGGGATGTGGCCGCGCTGGACCAAGCGGGGCCAACGGATGTCAGTTTTCTCGACAATCGCAAGTATGTGGAGCTGTTTCGGACCAGCAAGGCCGGAGCCTTCATTGTTCATGCGGATTTCGCCTCCCAGGCCCCGGCGGGAGCGGCATTATTGCTCGCCCCTGACCCCTATCGGTCCTATGCTCGGGTGGCAGAGGCGTTTTATCCCGCCCAGGGTGGGGAAGGAGCATCGGGGATCGCTGCTGGCGCCAGCGTGGACCCGTCGGCTGTTCTCGGCGAGGGCTGCCGCGTTGATACCGGAGCGGTGATCGGGGCCAGGGCGGAGATCGGGGCAGGATGTTGGATTGGAGCCAATGCCGTCATCGGCACGGGGGTAGTGCTGGGAGAGAGGTGCACCATCGGTGCCAATGCCACCCTCCAGATGGCTCTGTTGGGTAAGCGTGTGACGGTCTATCCGGGGGCACGAATCGGTCAAGATGGTTTTGGTTTCGCCATGGGGCCGAAGGGGCATCTGAAGGTTCCCCAGTTGGGGCGTGTGATCATCGAAGATGATGTGGAAGTGGGGGCTAACAGCACCATTGACCGAGGCGCAGGGCCGGATACGATCATAGGGGCCGGATCGGTAATTGATAACTTGGTGCAGATTGGGCACAACGTCCAAATCGGGAAGGGATGCGTCATCGTCGCCCAGGTGGGGATCTCCGGCTCGACCAAGTTGGGGGATTTCGTGGTTGTCGGTGGGCAGGTAGGATTTGCGGGGCATCTGAAAATCGGCTCTGGCGTGCGCATCGCGGCCCAAAGTGGGTTGATGCGCGATGTGGCTCCGGGGGAGACCGTGGGAGGATCTCCGGCGGTGCCTCATACGGAGTGGATGCGTCAACTTGCCACGGTGAGTAAATTAAGTCGGCGGAAGAAGTAGTCATGGTGGAAAAAGGCGCGGAGCAGATGGATACAGAAAACAAAGTGGGTAAAACCATCACCATTGATCGTATTATGGAGATGATTCCTCACCGGTACCCATTTTTGATGGTCGATAGAGTGATCAACGTCATTGCGAACGAGAGCGCTGTTGGCGTTAAGAATGTTTCGATCAATGAACCTTTTTTCCAGGGACATTTTCCTCAGCGCCCCGTGATGCCTGGTGTTTTGATCATTGAAGCCATGGCGCAGACCTCTGCCGTGCTTGTGGTCGAGACCCTCGGGGCCTCGGCCGAAGGGAAGTTGGTCTATTTCATGAGTGTGGAAAATGCGCGATTCCGTCGGCCCGTGGGGCCAGGGGATCGCTTGTTCGTCCATGTCTTCAAAGAGCAGTCTCGTCGGAACGTGTGGAAGTTTCGCTCCGAAGCCAAGGTCGATGATGTTCTCGTGGCCGAGGCGACTTATGCCGCTATGATTATGGACCAATAACGTGAGCCAGATTCACCCCACCGCACTCATCGATCCTGGCGCTAAAGTTGCCGAAACCGTAAGTGTCGGACCTTATTGCGTCGTTGGCCCCGAAGTCGAACTCGCAGACGGAGTCGAGCTGATCGCCCATGTGGTCGTCGCCGGAAGAACCTACGTCGGACAAGGGACTCGTATCTTCCCCTTTGCGTCTATCGGACACCAACCTCAAGATCTGAAATATAAAGGCGAGCCATCTCGTCTCGAAATCGGGAAAAACTGCCAGATCCGGGAGCACGTTACCATGAACCCCGGAACAGAAGGCGGGGGGATGCTGACAAAAGTTGGCGATCATTGTCTGTTTATGGCCAGTGCCCATGTAGCGCATGATTGTATCCTTGGAAACAACGTCATCATGGCCAATAATGCGACCCTCGCCGGGCATGTGGTTGTGGGCGACCATGCCTTCCTGGGAGGACTCTCCGCCTGTCACCAATTCGTGCGGATTGGCACCCTCGCCATGATCGGGGGCATGTCCGGAGTCGAAAATGACGTCATTCCGTTTGGGACCGTGATCGGGAACCGAGCCCACTTGAACGGCCTGAATATCGTCGGACTGAAGCGGAAAGGCTACGCTCGGGAGGATATTCACGTTCTGAGAAATGCCTATCGGATGCTGTTTGTGGCCGGGAAAACCCTTCAGGAACGACTCGATGAAGTGATCGAGACGTCAGGGGGCAATGAGGCGGTGATGGAGATTGCTCGGTTTATTCGAGCGGATTCGTCACGACGGTTGTGCACGCCAGATTTGCGCTCCGAGGAGGGGTGAGGAAGGAGAGGGCAATGAAGAGCAAGCTCGGCATCATCGCCGGCGGCGGCACTTTCCCCGGTCTGGTTATCTCTGCCTGTCGCGCCGAGGGGCGTCCCTTCCACGTTCTGGCCATCTCTGGTCACGCTGATCCTCAAGTGATTGGCGATGCTCCTGCCACCTGGATTCGCATCGGCGAGGCCGGTTCCGGTTTCCAGTGTCTGCATGACCACAATGTGGTCGAGGTGGTCATGATTGGCCCCGTCCGCCGTCCGACTCTCAAAGACTTGAGGCCAGATCTCCGCACCGCGCGTTTTTTTGCGCGGCTGGGGATGAAGGCCTTGGGAGATGACACCCTTCTCCGGGCCCTTGCGTCCGAGCTTGAGGAAGAGGGATTTCGCCTGATTGGCATTGACGACGTTCTCCAAGATTGTATTGCGAGTCCGGGCTGTTATGGCTCGATTCGTCCCGATAGCCTTGCCGATGGGGACATTCGCCGAGGTTTCGAGGTTGCCAAGGGTCTTGGAGCGTTAGACGTTGGCCAAGCGGTCGTCGTTCAGCAGGGGATTGTGTTGGGGGTCGAGGCTATCGAGGGGACGGATGCTCTGTTGCTGCGCTGTGCAACGTTGCGGCGCGAAGGCCCTGGGGGCGTTTTGGTCAAAGTGCGCAAGCCGACTCAGGATCGTCGTCTGGATCTTCCGACCATCGGGGTGACGACGGTGACGGGGGCGGCAGAGGCAGGTCTGCGTGGAATTGCCATCGAGATGGGAGGAACCTTGGTCCTGGCTCGGGAGCAGATTGCCGCCGAGGCGGATCGCCTCGGGCTGTTCGTGGTGAGTTTGGAAGCCTCATGCTGATTTATCTCATTGCGGGGGAGCCCTCGGGAGACCTTCTGGGGAGCCAGCTGATGCGGGGCCTGAAGGCTTTGGCAGGGGAGTCGGTCCAGTTTGCGGGGATCGGTGGAGAATCCATGTGTGCCGAGGGCTTGACCACCCTTTTTCCTATGTCCGAGCTTTCGGTCATGGGATTAGTGGAGGTTGTGCCGCGCATTCCGCAGATTTTGCGTCGGGTGAAGCAAACGGTGGCCGATATTGGGAGCAAACGGCCTCAGGCGATCCTCACCATCGACTCATGGGGGTTCACGGGGCGGGTTCAAACCGCCTGTCAGCGGCAGTTTCCAGAGATTGCTCGAGTTCATTATGTTGCGCCGATGGTTTGGGCTTGGAAGCCTCATCGGACGAAGACTTTGGCGGCGGTTCTTGACCTGCTGCTGACGTTGCTGCCGTTTGAGCCTCCGTGGTTCGAAAAGGAGGGACTGCGTTCGGTTCACGTTGGCCATCCGGTGATCGGATGCGGTGCCGGGCAGGGGGATGGGGAGGCTTTTCGTCTTCGTCACCAGATTCCTCCGGCGGCTCCCGTATTGGTGGCGCTCCCCGGGAGTCGTCATTCTGAAACGAAGGCCTTGCTTCCGGTGTTCTCCGAGACGGTTCACCGTCTAAAGGCGACGTTTCCCGACTTGGTGATTGCGGTTCCCACGGTGGAAACTGTCGTCCGGGAGGTTCGTTCCGTCGTGGCGCAATGGCCAGGGCCGACGGTGGTGGTGACGGGACGAGAGGCCAAATACGATTGTTTCGCCGCAGGAACCGTAGCACTGGCCGCCTCTGGGACGGTGGTGCTGGAGTTGGCGATGGCGGAACTGCCGACGGTGGTAACCTATAAGGTTTCCAAACTGACGGCATTCGCGGCGGTTCATCTTTTGGGACTCAAGGCGCGATGGGCGAGTCTGCCGAATCTCATCCTAGAGCGCGAAATCATCACCGAACTGCTGCAAGAACGGTGCCGTCCGGATCTGCTGGCTGAGGCGCTCTCCGCCTTGCTGCGTGACCCCGAGGCTCGTTTGTTGCGACGGCTGGACATGCGCGAAGCCATCGCCAAACTGGGACAACAACAAGAGCAGCCCGGTGGCCGTGCCGCCGAAGTTGTCTTGCAGTATCTGGCAGAGAGACATCACACGGGAGAAAAAGCATGACGTGGCGCGTTCTGCACACCATGATCCGCGTGGGCGATCTTGATCGTTCCATCGATTTTTACACCCGATTGCTGGGGATGCAGTTGCTTCGGCGTACCGATTATCCCGAAGGCCGCTTCACCCTGGCCTTCGTCGGTTACGGCAGCGAAGCCGAGAACGCCGTTATCGAGCTGACTCATAACTGGGACACGAAGGCCTATGAGCTTGGCACCGGATTTGGGCACATCGCCTTGGGCGTCTCGGACATCTATGGAGCCTGCGAGGTTTTGGCACAAAATGGCGCGAAGATCCCCCGCCCACCCGGTCCGATGAAACATGGCTCCACGGTGATCGCTTTTATCGAGGATCCAGATGGCTATAAGATCGAACTCATAGAAAGAAAATAGCTCAAAATGCTGGAAATTATTGAAGTAGGACAAAAAAATCATCGACCATCCTTGCTTTTCGTCCACGGTTCTTTCTGTGGAGCATGGGTGTGGTCCGAGTATTTCATGCCCTATTTCCGTGATTTGGATTGGCATTGCCTTGCGGTCTCCTGGCGGGGGCACGGCGAGAGTGGGGGAAGGGAGTCCTTGGATACCTTCGGCCTCCGCGATTACATGGCCGATGTCGCCGAGGTGGCGCAAAGATGTTCACAGCCTCCGGTGATTATTGGGCACTCCCTGGGGGGATTGGTGGCGCAACGCTTCAGTTGCCACTATCCCGCTGCGGGGCTAGCCTTGCTGGCTCCGGTAGGGCCGGGTGGCCTGGGGGGAGCCATGATGCATATGGCCTTGGGCGCTCCTGACTTGATGTTGGAAATTGATCGCTTCCAATCCACGCGAAACGAAACACCCGATTGGGAGATCTTTCGCAAGGGCCTGTTCTCCAAAGATTTCTCTGTTGAGCAAGGGCGTGTTTACCTCCCACGCTTTCAGCGGGAGTCTCGACGGGCTTCTTTTGAGTCCATGATTCCCCAGTGGTTTAACCTTCTGGGGCGGCCTTATCTTCCTGCGCTGGTTCTGGGCGGGATAAATGATTCCTTCATTCCCTATGGGGAACTGTTGATGACGGCTCAGTTTTGGAATGCCGACCTGGAGGTCTCTTATGATTGGCCCCATGTGCTGATGCTCGATCAGTGGGAGAGTGCTGCGGAGACTCTAGGGACGTGGTTGAAAAAGCAAAGCTTCGCAGTTGATTCACGTTCATAAAGCCTGTTCACGCAAGTAAGAAGGGATTAGGCTTCGGTCCACGGTATCTTCCCGGAGGAATTTCGGATGAAACGACGTTCATTTCTTACGGCAGCAGCCGTCGGGGGCGCAGCCAGTGCCCTCTCTGCTCCAGCTATTGCTCAAAGTCTCCCCGAAGTTCGGTGGCGGATGGCCTCTAGCTTTCCTAAAAATCTGGATATCCTTTACAGTGGCGGCGAAGGTATCGCGCGGCGTGTCTCGGAACTGACCAGTGGGAAATTTCAAATCCAAGTCTTCGCAGCAGGAGAAATTGTTCCTGCTCTGCAAGTTTTTGATGCCGTGCAAGCGGGCACCGTGGAATGTGGGCAGACTGTTGCCTATTACTACGTTGGAAAAGATCCAACATTCGCATTTGAATCCGCTATTCCTTTTGGGCTCAACGCCCGTCAGAATAATGCCTGGATCATGCACGGTGGTGGAATGAAGTTGCTCCGCGACTTCTATGCTCCCTACAACGTCATCAATTTCCTCACCGGAAATACAGGAACCCAGATGGGGGGATGGTTCCGTAAGGAAATTAAGTCGGCTGAGGATCTCAAAGGTCTGAAAATGCGCATCGCCGGTATCGCCGGGCAATTGATGCAGACTTTGGGCGTTGTACCCCAGCAACTGGGCGGTGGGGATGTCTATCCAGCCCTCGAAAAAGGTACTATCGATGCCGTCGAGTGGGTTGGACCCTACGATGACGAGAAGCTCGCCTTCTATCGTGTGGCAAAATACTACTACTATCCTGGATTTTGGGAAGGGGGGGCCAGTACCTCCACCTACGCTAACCTGGAACACTGGAAAAATCTGCCGCCTGCTTTCAAAGCCGCCTTTGAAGTTGCTTGTGCCGAGGCGAATGCGGAAATGCAGACAAAATATGATGTGCAGAACATCATTGCATTGAAAAAACTGATCGGGAATGGTGTCCAGCTCCGGGCATTCCCCAAGGATATCATGATCGCGGCACAGAAATCCGCCTTCGAGATGTATGCGCGGATTTCCGAGGAAAATCCTCGGTTTAAGACCATCTACGAGCCGTGGAATAAATTCCGCGAGGATATCCAACAGTGGTGGCGTGTGTCTGAGGCGATGTATGACAGCTTTGTGCTGAGCAATCCGGTCAAGAAATAGCTCTAAGACGGGTCAAGGGGCCTTTGCCCCTTGCGGGGGTGTCGGGGGCAGCGCCCCTGACCAGGGCGTAAGCCCCCACCCAAGCCCCCACCCCGACCCCC
>JAVBJO010000121.1:0-11470 GCA_031546925.1 Rhodospirillaceae bacterium | reverse complement strand
GTTATTGGCCCGTTTAGTAGGGGTCTTGGGGACGTGCCTCTTTCGGGGAGCGAGGGGAGCGCCGCCGCTTAGGGCGCCATTGCCCCGGACCACCTTTTCTTTCACCGCATGAGGTCATTCCAATCGGTATTACTTCACGTATTCAAATACGTTCCAACTGTCCACCCCTTTCTTTTGGGTGACCTTGAGGTAATAGCAGTAATTGACGGGCCTTGCGCACAACGCAACCCACAGTCCTAAAACGTTGAGTGCTATCCTCACCATCTTGTGCTCTAGACTGAGAAATCCCGCCGTCATTGAAAGAGCAATAAGTGCGGCAGACATCAAAAGAAGAATAATGCATTTCTTCTCTATTCCTAGGGTCAGGAGCCATTAATTAAAGCCAGAAGATAACGGTTGCTGCGATGCAAATGGCAGAAAAGAAAGTGTGAGCACATCGGTCGTATCTGGTGTGAATACGACGCCAATCTTTGATTTTTGAGAACATATTTTCGATTTTGTGGCGCTTTTGGTAGAGTTTGGCATCATGTTTGATAGGTCTGATACGATTTTTCTTTGATGGGATGCAGGGTTTGATTCCTCGCGCGGCCAGAGCATTGCGGAACCAATTGGCGTCATAGGCTCGATCCGCGAGAAGAGACTGGGCGGGAGGGAGGGTTGGAAGCAACAGAGCCGCCCCTTTGCAGTCGCTCATCTGCCCTTCGCTCAACAGCAGGGTCAGGGGCCGCTGGTTGTCATCCGGCGAAGCGATCCTGAACTACAAGATGATGCAAATTGGTGGGCGTATCTTGTGGACACAGCTCCAGAGTCAGTATGGGACGGCTTTCAGTCATAAGCTCCTTGGTCCGACAGATTTTATTTCTCCAGGGAGTCCTGGATATGTAAATCTTACGAACTACGTCGTTCATGCCACGATAAGCCCTACGGGACAGAAGAGTATCGAAGTCCAGGAGGGGGGGGAATCTTCACCTCGACTTTTAATCCGATGAAAAATATGTGGCTGAGCGTCCTCTCTGCTGGTCCTGATCTTGAGGTGCGCGCCGTACCAACGTTTGCCTGGCAGAAAAACCTCCCGTATGAGAAAGAGACCAGACAACATCACCAGGAGCAACTTATCTGAAGAGGACCCCGGAGGCCGGGAGGGGAGGCAGGGCAGGGGGTTTGCCTCCCGTTCGGTAATAGGCGGCGGCTCCTTCGTGGAGGGGGATGCCCAGGCGATCGAATCCTTCCGCGTCCAGGCGGATCAAGCGCCCCTGCACGCTCCCTTGAAGCAGCATTTTTTGGGAGGAGGGATGCCATAAGGCACGGGTAATGCCCTCGATGACGGTGGGGTCTTGCTCGGTGCCGGTGACCAGCGCGATGCCGAGTTCCAGAGTCGGCACCAGGGTGTCCACACCGGCATAGGTCTCTGCCGCGATGCTGCCGATGGTGAAGAAGGGATACCGGGCCCGGATGCGCTCCGCCGCCGAACCGCTGATGGGGAGGAGGCGAATGGGGGTATCGCGGGCCAGGTCGCGCAGGAGAACGCTGGGCGTTCCGTCCTCGATGAGGATGGCGTCGATGGTTTTCGCCGCGAGCGCCGCCGTGGCCACCGAGGGCTTAAGGTGACTTAGCAGAACGTCGCTGTCTTGCAGGCCATAGGCCGCGAGGAGGATTTGTCCGTGCGCCTCGGGGCCGGAGCCGGTCTCGCCAAAGGAGACTCGTTTGCCGCGCAAGTCCTCCACCGTGCGGATGTCGCTGTCGGCGCGGACCACCAGGTGGAGGCTCTCGCCGTAGAGAAGAGCCACCCCCCGCAGATCCTTCATTGGCCCCACGCCCCGGTAGAGTCCCGTCCCATGAGTCGCCCAAAAGGCAATGTCGGTGTGGACCAAGGCCGCGTCCAGGGTCTTGCCCTGGATGTCGGCCAGGTTGGCGCGGGAGCCGCTGGTGGATTGTGCCACCGCAACCAGTCCGGGAACCCCGCAGCTTCCCCCCTTGCTGCATTCCCGAGAGCCGGGGGGGTTGGAAAGCACGTTGGCGAGAAGGCCGCCGATGGGAAAACGTGTTTCAAGGGTCGGGCCGGTGCCGATCCGGAAAAAATGAATATCCTGGGCCAAGGCTCCCTGAGTCCCCCCCAGGGCCAGCATCATGGCGGTAAACAGCGAAAGGAAACGACCAGACCGGGGGGTGCGCACCAAAACCTTCTCCGCGTTTGGGGGGCAGAATACACTTTCGCGGTTTCCCCTTATCAGAAATCGCGGCAATATATCCGAGCCATTCGGTAGTGTGCTCTCTGGGGTGTTACCACCGAGTTACCACCAAGGCGGAAGGGAGCTCTTTTTATGGTAAGACGAAAGATCCACGGAACGAGAGCATGCTGATCGCGGCGGCGCTTGTCGCTTTGCCCGCTCTTACCCTGCTCGCCCTACTTTTCTCTCGCTTCGATTGGCCCCATCGCGTGGTCCCGTTTGGGATTTTTTTCTGCTGCCTCGGCCTGGCCGGGGCGGGGCTGGAGCAACTAGAAAATTTCTGGGGGCCGATCACCAAGGTGCTGCCGTTTGGGCTGCCTTGGCTGAAAGCGCATTTTCACGTGGATAATCTCGCGTCGCTGTTCTTGCTGATCGTTAACCTGCCAGCGGCGGCGGTGGCTTGGTTCTCATCAAGTTACCTCGCCCATCTTCCCGAGAAAAGACGGGTCACGCCCTTTCTTCCTTTGTTTATTTTCGCCATGAACATGGTTGTTATCGCCGATGACGCCTTTATTTTCTTGCTGTCCTGGGAGTTCATGTCCCTGACGTCTTGGGCCATGGTGCTCTATCAGCACCAAGATCCAGAGAATCGTAAAGCTGCCCTGGTCTATTTGATCATGGCGCTTTTTGGGACACTCTGCTTGCTGCTCTCCTTCGGGTTGATGGCGGGAGGCGAGGGGGATTACACCTTCGCCACCATGCGGAGCGCCGAAATGTCCGCCTTCTCCGGCTTCTTGGTGGTGCTGCTGGCGATCCTTGGGGCCGGCTCCAAAGCGGGGGTGGCCCCCCTGCATGCCTGGCTGCCGCTGGCCCATCCGGCAGCGCCCAGTCCCGTCTCCGCGCTCATGAGCGGCGTGATGACCAAGGTGGCGCTCTATGGATTGATCCGGATTTTGTTTGATCTCCACGGGAAGGTGGCGTGGCAGTGGGGGGCCGCCTTGATGGTCCTGGGGGGAGTGACGGCCGTGCTCGGCGTCCTCTATGCCGTGCTCCAGGACGATTTGAAGCGGCTGCTGGCCTACTCTACCGTCGAGAACGTGGGCATCGTGCTGATTGGCTTGGGGCTTTCCCTCGCCTTTAAGGCCGACGAGCGCTTTTCCCTCGCCACCTTGGCGTTGATCGCCAGTTTGTACCATGTGATCAATCATTCCGTCTTCAAAACGCTCTTGTTCCTGGGGAGTGGAAGCGTGCAAGCGAGCACGGGGATGCGCTCTCTGGCTGGGCTGGGGGGGCTTTTAAAGCGGATGCCCTGGACCGGCGGAACCTTTTTGGTGGGCGCTGCCGCCATTTCCGCCCTACCGCCCCTGAATGGCTTTGTGTCGGAGTGGATGATCCTGCAAGCCCTGTTCAAGGGGCCGGATTCACCCCATTGGGCGATGAAGTTCGGCGTACCGGTGGTAGGCGTGTTGTTGGCCCTGTCGGTGGCCTTGGCGGCAACGTGCTTCGTGCGGGCCTTTGGGGTCGCGTTTTTAGGGCGTCCGCGCTCTTCCCAAGCGGCACAAGCGGTGGAGGTCAGCGGCGGAATGCTGCTGCCCATGGTGGTCTTGGCGGGGTTGTGCGTGGTCTTGGGCGTCATCCCCGTTACCGTCACCAATGCCTTGGCGGTGGTGGTGCAGCCCCTGACCGGGACGCAGTTGGCCGTATCGGGGAGTTTGGGCTGGCCGTGGCTGGCTCCCGTTTCGGATTTGCGCGGGTCTTATTCCGGCACGGTGTTGGTTTTGCTGGGGGTGCTGTTGTTCCTGCTGGGGATTGCGTTGGCGCGCCTGATTGGCGTTCGCGGCAAGCGCGTCGCCGAGGCCTGGGATTGCGGTCATCGCGAGGATATCCCCCAGGCCCAATATAGCGCAGCCTCTTTCGCTCAGCCCCTGCGGCGGGTTTTTGGCACGGCGTTTTTCCAGGTGGAGGAGACCGTCACCATGCCTCCGCCCGGCAGTTTGCTGCCGGCACGCCATCGTTTGACCTTGGTTGATCCGATCTGGAGCGGGATTTATCAGCGCATCGCTGCCCTGGTCTCTGCCATCGCGGATCGGGTCAATCCTCTGCAACACCTGACCATCCGCCGCTATTTGCTGCTGATGTTCGTCACCTTGATCGTCTTTCTCCTCGTCGTTGCGGTGAGGCAACAATTATGAGGTCCCTTCTCTCCCCCGCCCAGATCGCCATCCTGTGGCAGATTATCCAGGTGGTGCTGGTGGTGGCACTGGCCCCCCTGGTCAATGGGACCATCCGCTGGTTCAAGGCTCGGCTGAATGGGCGTAGAGGCCCGCCTTTGCTGCAATCCTATCGGGATCTCTATCGATTGCTGCAAAAGGAAACCTTGGTGGCGACCTCGGCGTCGTGGCTGTTTCGCGCAGCCCCTTATGTGGTGTTCGCCTCGGCGTGGGTGGCTGCGAGCATCGTTCCCACCTTTACCACCGATTTGGCGTTGGCTCCCGCCGGAGACTTGATCGCCTTGGTGGCGTTGTTAGCGGTGGGGCGATTCTGGCTCGCCTTGGCGGGCATGGATGTGGGGACGGCGTTTGGCGGGATTGGGGCGAGCCGGGAAATGTTGATCGCCTCTCTGGCCGAGCCGGCGATGTTGATGATGACGTTTTCCCTCTCCTTGGTTTGTCAGACGACGCAACCGGCCGGGATTATCGCCTTCGTGCTGGAAGGGCACGTGGGGCTGGAGGTCAGCGTGGGGTTGGCGCTGGCGGCCCTGGTGATGGTGGCCTTGGCGGAGAACGGGCGCATTCCCATCGACAACCCCGCCACCCATCTGGAGTTGACCATGGTCCACGAGGCCATGGTGTTGGAACACTCGGGGCGACACCTCGCCATGATCGAAGCGGCGGGCATGATCCGCTTGACGCTGTATCTCGCCTTGATTGCAGGATTGTTTGTTCCCTGGGGGATCGCGCCTCCCGGCGTCCCTGTGCGCGAGGTCGCGCTGGGGATGGGGGCGTTTCTCGGCAAGATATTGGTTCTGTGCGGCGCGCTGGCCGTGTTCGAGACCAGTATTGCCAAAATGAGAGTCTTCCGAACCGCTGATTTCCTTGGCGGCGCTTTGCTGCTGGGCTTGTTGGCGACCATCTTCCTTTACGTGTCCGAGGCGGTGTGATGCTCTCTCAAGGCAACTACAACGTCGCGCACCTGATCGGTGCCACCGTCTTGATGACGGGATTCGCCCTGTTGTATCAGCGCAGACTGGGGGCCGTATTGAACACGTTTGCCCTCCAGGCTCTGGCCCTGGCAGCGGCAGCGGCGTGGCAGGCCTATATCCAGCGTGCGCCGCATCTTTACATCACCGCAGGAATCGCCTTGGTCTTCAAGGCCATCCTGGTGCCGCTGGTGCTGCACTGGCTGGTGGAGCGGTTGGGAATCAAACGCAGCAGCGAACCGGCCTTGTCGGTGGCCGCCTCCATGGTGACGGGCGTGGCCTTGGTGGCATTGTCCATCTTGCTGGTGCTGCCGGTGACCGCCAAGGCCGCAGCGCTAACCCGGGAGAGCCTCGCCCTCGCCATGAGCGTGCTGCTGCTGGGGCTGTTGATGACCATCACCCGGCGCAACGCGGTGACTCAGGTGATTGGGTTCATGGCGCTGGAAAACGGGTTGATCCTCGCCGCTGTGTCGGCCCGGGGGATGCCGTTGGTGGTGGAACTCTCGGTGGCGTTCTCGGTCCTGGTGGCCATGGCCATCTTCGGCATCTTCTTCTTCCAAATCCGAGACCGCTTTGATTCCCTCGACCTTCATAACCTCGATAGCTTCCGGGAAGACCGCCTATGACCGATAACCCCGTGGTGTGGATTCTCGGTATTCCCTTGGTGGCGGCGGCGGTCTTGGCGCTCATTCCCGCGTGGCGCGTGGCTGCGTGGTTGAACGTGCTCGCCTGCGCGGGAACCTTAGGCATGGCGGTGCGGCTGTTCAAAGACCGGCCAGAGCCGACCTGGCTCTTCTTCATCGATGACCTCAATATCACTCTGGTGGTGCTGACCGCCTTTATCGGGTTCTCCACTGCTCTGTTCTCCGTCGCTTATATCGCCCGTGAGACCGAAGAGGAACGACTCTCCGCCGCTCATTTGCGCTTCTATCACGCCATGTATCAGGGGTTTCTGTTCAGCATGTTGCTGGCCTTGACCGCGAACAATCTCGGCGTGATGTGGGTCGCCATCGAGGGGGCCACCCTCACCACCGTTTTGATGGTCAGTTTGTATCGCTCCCGCGCAGCCATTGAGGCGGCTTGGAAGTACTTCATCCTCTGCTCGGTGGGCATTGGGCTCGCGCTGTTCGGGACCATCTTGGTGTATCTGGCCGCTCAACCGGTCATGGAGAACAGCGGTGATGCCATGACGTGGACCCTCTTGGTCCTCCAAGCGGCGCAGTTCCAGCCGGATCTCTTGAATCTTGCCTTCGTCTTCATCCTGGTGGGGTATGGGACCAAGGTGGGACTGGCCCCCCTGCACGCCTGGCTGCCCGATGCCCACGCGGAAGGACCAACCCCCATCTCCGCCGTGCTGTCCGGGTTGTTGCTGAATGTGGCGCTCTATGCGCTGCTGCGGTTTAAGATCCTCATCGCCGCTCATGGCGATACGCTCTCGCCCGGCCTGCCCATGATTATGATGGGATTGTCGTCGCTGTTCGTCGCCGCGTTCATGCTTTACCGCCGAGGCGATATCAAACGGTTGTTCGCCTACTCCTCGATCGAACACATGGGAATCATCGTCTTCGCCTTCGGCATGGGGGGGGCCGTCGCCAATTTCGCCGGCCTGTTCCACATGACCATGCACTCTCTGACCAAATCAGCGATCTTTTTTGCCGTGGGATTGATGACCCAGAACGTGGGGAGTAAACGCATCGTCGATATCCGAGGAATGACCGTGAGCCATCCCTTCTTGGGGTGGGGATTTGTGATCGGCGTGCTCGCCATCGCGGGACTCCCGCCCATGGGGGTGTTCATGAGCGAATTTCTGGTCATCAGCTCCACCTTCGCTCGCCTTCCCATCCTGGCCTTGCCGCTGGTGTTGGGGTTGCTCATCGCGTTTGGGGCGTTGCTCTGGCGGCTCCAGGACATGGCGTTTGGGATGCCGCCGGAAAAGTCGATCTATGACCGGCCGCGGTCGGCGGTGTTTACCGCCTTGGCGTATCTGCCGTTATGGGGCCATTTGCTGTTGGTGGTGGTGGCCGGGGTGTATGTACCGGAGGCGCTAGCGGAATGGTTAAGGGCGGTAGCGCGGGTCCTTGGCTAATACCGATTGGAACGCCCCCCTGCGGTGAAAGAAAAGGGGGGCATTCCAATCGGTATAAGGCCCCTGAGCAACGCGCTGGCCGAGGCCACGCGAATCGTCGTCGCGTCCCATCGCTTTTGAAAAAAAACAGGTCTTTTGTTGTCCTCCCTCCTTCTGCTACATTTCCGCGATGTGTCGGGTGAAACTCTGGGTCGTTGTTTTGAGCATGCTCTCCGTTTTTCTGAGCGGACTCAGCGTTGAGTTGGGGCATGCCCGCGCCTATTCGGGGACCGCCGAGCCCTCCTGCCATGCCGAGCAGGACCACACGAAAAAGGGGAACCTCGCCGCCCACGATGACAGGTGCGCCAAACGGTGTGCTTCGTCGGTGATCCTCGTGGTTCTCCTAGAGAAAAACGTCGTGGGCGTGCGCGAGCCCTTGCCGCTTGGGACAGCTTCGGCGTCCGTGGGCGTGACTCATCCTCCCCTGGACCCGCCTCCCCGTCTTTCCTGAGACAGACCAAAAATAAACGCTGTTGAACGCAAAATCAGGAAAGACTCGATCTATGTCTATGACGCATTACATGGAACTGCTGGCGGTGAACCAGCCGTGGAACCTCTTCATGTTCATGGCGGCTCCGGTGATTCTCGCCGAAACCATCGCCATTACCGAACTTTATTTGCTGTTCACACGGAACCTGCATGGGCGGGTGAGGTTGCTTAATCGAGGCGCGAGCATTCTCGTAGGCGTCGCCTTCGTTGCCATCATCGTCTATCTGGTGCCCATGGTTGTCGTACCGTTGACCCAGACCGGCGGATGGCGCGGTCCGATCGATGTGGTCGCCGTGGTTGCTTATATCCTCAGTGGGCTGCCCATGATCGGGATTGCCTTGCAGGATCTGTCGCTCGTCCATCGGGGCGAGAGTGACGAGAAGAGACTCGCCTGGCATGCGGCAGGCGTGGCCGCCTTCTTGATCCTCGCTCACGTGGCGATGATCGCCGGGATGCTTGACCCGACGTTGCTGACAGAGGCGCATCCGCAGCACCAACAGCACAACATGTAGGCGGAGAGGATGCCGGGGGGCGACAAGTTAGTTCCCCGGTAATCCTCCTTCTAGCGCCAGCAGGGTACGCTTGCTGTCGATTCCCTCCAGTCCCGAATATCCTCCCAATCCGCCCGCTGCGGTGAGGACGCGGTGACAGGGGATTAGGATCGGGATGGGATTGCGTCCGCAAGCGTGTCCCAGGGCGCGCGGGCCTGTCTTCAAGTGCTCTGCCAATCGGCCGTAGCTTCTGGTCTCCCCGAAGGGAATGTCGAGCAGGGCATCCCAAACGCGTTTCTGGAACGCTGTTCCCATTGGAGCCACGGGGACCGTAAACCGCTGCAATTTTTTCGCGAAATAGGCTTCGAGCTCTTCCTGGGCGGCTTTCAGCAGAGGCGTGCTGGGGAGGGTGATTTGCTCCGGCGGCCAGCCCCAATCCAGGGAGATGATATGCTCGTCTTCCTCGAATAAGGTGAGCGGACCAAGGGAGGTGACACTGGTAACGTAGGGCATGGAAGGGCTCGATGAAGCACGAGGGGGAAAGAAGGAGGAAGCATCTTCTCTTACTCTGCCTCGTCAAGCAACCGCTTCGCCTCCTCCATGACTCCGTCCAGCTTCAGCCGGACCAGCACGTCTGAGGCCTGGTGAGCGGTTTGGAAGTAGCCGCCGTCCGCGCGATCCCAGTGGTGCCGCTGGGCAGCCTCTCCCCAGCGCCGCGCTTGGTCCAGAAAGCGTCTTTCGTGGGTGGCGTGAAAGAGAACCACGCCGGCTCGGACCATGTGGGCGAGGTCGTCCAGCAGGCCCACTTTTCCTGTCTTTCCTTGGCACGAGGTATGCGCCACCCGTTCATCCGGCAGCGCCATGGCGAGAACGACGAAATCAAAGGCCTCTGTCGCCGCAGTGATCCATGAGGACTGTTGGAACGTGGCGCCTGCCCGGGCCAGAGCCCCAATCATCATCCCGTTCCAATCGGCGAGGATTTTATCGTCTCGACCGGGATGCGGACGCTTCTCGCGCACGCGCCATAGGATCTCGCGCGCTTCAGCGAGGGAGGCGCTCTCCAGCACCTCCCCCCAGCCGGGATGATTCTGGTGGAGGATGGAGAGTCCTTCCCAATTTCCCTCAGGGCGGACGTCATAGGCGTGTTTGAAGTCTCGGGCGGCTTTAGCATCGAGGTGTTGGTCGATCTCCGCCTCGGTCCAGGTGTAGAATCGGCCTTCGTGTCCCTCGGAGTCCGCATCGAGCGCTCCGGCGAAGGCCTCGCCCTGGCGCATTTCCCGCAAGGCCCACGCCACCGTTTGATCAACGCAAGACCGATACCGTTCAGAGCGCGTCTTTTGATAAACCAATGTGAGAAGATCAATCAATTGTGCGTTGTCATAAAGCATTTTTTCAAAATGAGGCACCTGCCAATTCGTATCCGTGGCGTAGCGCATGAAGCCGCCCCCCAGGTGATCGTAGATTCCTCCTCGACAGAGGTGGTCAAGGGTAAGGCCCACCGCGCGTTGAGCCTCCGCCTCCTCCGTTCGCCAGAGGAAGTCGAAAACGGCGGGCTGAGGGAATTTTGGGGCGCCTCCCAGACCGCCTTTGTCCCAATCCATCGCCTCGAGGAAGAGACGACTGATGTTTCGCCGTTGCTCTTCGGCCTGAGGGAAGGCCTCCATCACGCGATGCTGACGCTCCAGCCCGGCTTTGAGGATGCGAGCGTTCTCGGCGATAATCTCCCGCGCCTTGGTCCAGGAATCGTGAACCGCCTGCAAGACCGTCGCAAAGGCCGGGCGGCCCTCCATCCCTGCTAGAGGGAAATACGTTCCGCCCCAAAACGTCTCTCCTGCCGGAGTCAAAAACATCGTCAGGGGCCAGCCTCCCTGTTGCCCGAGCAAAGCCAGGGCGCCCTGATAAACGGCGTCTAAATCCGGGCGCTCCTCGCGATCCACCTTGATGTTGATGAAAAAATCGTTCATCAACGCCGCAATCTGAGGATTTTCAAAGCTCTCATGCGCCATCACATGGCACCAGTGGCACGCCGCGTACCCCACTGAAAGCAAAATTGGACGATCCAAAACGCGAGCTTGAGCCAAAGCCTCTGGACCCCAAGACCACCAATCCACCGGATTGTCGCGATGTTGCAAAAGATAGGGACTTGTCTCTGCAAAAAGCCGATTCGTCATATAACCCATCCTAGGAGTTGGCGTTGCACCCCGCGCCCCAAAGGCTTAAGTTTGGACAAGGGGGCCATTCCACAAGACCAAGAGGTCCACAAGACCAAGGGGGAAGACCATGAAAATAACCGTCGATATCGATTGCACACCCGAAGAAGCACGCTCCTTCATCGGATTGCCGGACGTCAAACCCATGCAAGACGCCCTCATGCAAGACACACAAGAGCGAATCCGAGCAAGCCTCTCTGCCATGGACCCGGAAACCATGCTGAAAACTTGGCTGCCCGCTCAGGTTCAAGGCATTGAACACCTGCAAAAAATCTTCTGGGCGCAATTCGCTCGGAAAGGTGAAGAGGTGTGATGTATTACCGAATCCACCTCTTTATGTGCACCAACCAACGGCCCGAGGGGCATCCTCGCGGATCCTGTGCCGCTTCAGGAAGTGAGAAGATGAGGGATTACCTTAAAGCCCGAGTCAAAGAACTCGGGCTTGAGGGGGTGCGGGTTAATTCTGCTGGATGCCTCGATCGTTGTGAATTGGGGCCGGTGATGGTTATCTATCCCGAGGGAATCTGGTACGGCGTGCGGGCGTACGAGGATCTGGATGAAATTCTGAGGGAGCATCTGGTGGGAGGGAGGACTGTGGAGAGGTTGATGTTGCCGGAGCAAGGCGGGGGTCAAGGGGCCATTGCCCCTTGCGGGGGTGCAGGGGGCGGCGCCCCCGCGCGGGCGTAAGCCCATGCCCGCGCCAGCCCCCCCGATACGGTCGGCGTCTCCCGCCCCTGCGGCTCCATCTCGGGATAGACCCTTGATGTCTTTCGCCAGGGGCGGGACAC
>JAVBJO010000130.1:0-29388 GCA_031546925.1 Rhodospirillaceae bacterium | reverse complement strand
CCGACAAACCCCGCCCCCCTTACCCTGATGTATCAGGGTAAGGGGGGCGGGGTTTGTCGGGGGGCTGGCTTGGGCATGGGCTTACGCCCTCGTCAGGGGCGCTGCCCCCGACACCCCCGCAAGGGTCAAAGACCCTTGACCCATTACCGTTTCTTCCCGGAGCGAAACCGTGTCGCCCCATTCACAATCTCCACCTGCTTCCCTCTCGCCACCGCCAAGGCCCCAGACTCCACGTCTTTTGTCACCACGGATCCAGCACCGATCATTGCCCCATCTCCGACTTTGACGGGAGCAACCAAGGAGGTATTCGAGCCGACGAACACGTCTTCCCCAATATCCGTAAGCCACTTATTAAACCCATCATAATTGCAGGTAATCGTCCCTGCCCCGATATTGCTGCCTCTCCCGATTCGGGCGTCCCCGATATAGGTCAGATGATTGACTTTAGCTTGCCTCTCGATCACGGACTTCTTGATTTCGACGAAATTCCCAATATGAGCCTCGGCCCCGATATGGGCTCCAGGCCGAAGGCGGGCGTAGGGACCAATCTCGGCGAGGGTCTCGATGTGGCAATGATCGAAGTGGCAGAATCCCTTAATTTGGACCCCATCCTCGACAATCACGCCCTCCCCAAAGACCACATGAGGCCAGACGGTGACATCTTTCCCCACCTGGGTATCCCAAGAGAACCAGACCGTTTCCGGCGCGATAAGGGTTGCGCCATTATCCATGGCGCGGCGTCTCAACCCTTGCTGGACGACGCTTTCGGCAACGGCGAGTTCCACCCGGGAATTGACGCCTTGAAGTTCTTCTTCCTCGCCTTGAACCACCGCACAGGAGCGTCCTTGGGCTCGGGCGAGTTTGACGATATCGGTGAGATAGAACTCCCCTTTGGCGTTGGCATTGTCGATTTGACCCAGCAGTTCCCACACCCCCTGCCCATCCAGAGCCATGACCCCGGAGTTGCACAGGGGGATGCGCCGTTCTTCCTCTGAAGCTTCTTTCCATTCAACGATGGCCTGAAGCCCTTGGGCCTCATCCAGGACGAGCCGCCCGTACTGCCCAGGATCCTTGGGGGTAAACCCGAGCACGACCACGGCGGGATTGTTGGCGGAGCGTCGTTCCTCCAGCAGACGGGCGAGGGTCTTTTCGGAGATCAGCGGCGTATCGCCATAAAGAACGAGCACATCGCCCACGAATCCCCGCAACGCCTCTTGGGCTTGGAGCACGGCATGGGCCGTCCCCAGACGATCCTCCTGAACAGCGGTCCGAGCGGGAGCAACGGCGCGACCGACACTCTCCATCCCTGGACCGACCACGACGACGATGTGGTCTGGCTTCAGGGGGGAGACGGTGGCCATGAGGTGTTGGATCATGGGCCGTCCGGCCAAGGGATGCATGACCTTGGGCAAGGCCGATTTCATGCGGGTTCCCAGACCTGCGGCAAGAATAACGGCAGCGAGGGAGGAGGAGGAATTATTGAGCACAATTGGCCTCGGCCAGTTTTTGCCATTTCCCGGGGGGGAGACTGAAGACCGCCTTGGTCACGTCAATGATGCGGACTTTAAAAATCCGTGCCTGGTGCGGCGTGATCACTTGGCAGAGGTAGCTCGCGTACTGAGCCCAGGCGGCATTTTCCGGCTTTACGATGGCGTAAAGGTTTCCGGTGGTATCGACTTTGACATCCAGAATCTTCGGATGGTTTCGAACGGTTTGAATCGCGCTCTCCTGGTCCGCCCACGCTGCGGGAGCGGCCAGCACGACCCCCAGACTCAACACCCATGCCCATCGACGTATCATTGCCTTTTGCCTCCAAGCGCCCATCTGCGCTGACGGTAGCCGGAGTGAGCGGCTTCGTCGAGAGGTTTTGCGAGAGGTTTTGCCAGAGGTTTTGCCAGAGGTTTTGATGGAACGCTCTTTCCGTTATAGTCCTCCACCGTCCTCGGGATAAGGAGCACCCCCTCATGGCGACGGTTCTTGATGCCAGCGGCTTAACCTGTCCGCTGCCGATTTTGCGCACGAAGAAGGCGTTGCAGAAGCTCTCCATCGGAGAGGTCCTCGAAATCATTGCCACCGACCCCGGCGCGGTGCGCGACATGCCTGCGTTTTGCCGTCAGACCGGCCATGAACTGGTGGAGACGCGACAAGAAGGCGAGTCGTATATTTTCCTTGTCCGCAAAACCTAAACATTACGGAGAAGACATCATTGGTTTTTCGCCCAGCACACTGTCGCCGAGCACGGGATAGTGGGCACGGGCCTGAAACATCTGGTAATGCCACCACTCATTCCGGTAAAAGTCCCATCCCGCCGTGGTCATCACGCCCATCAGCAGCATGCGGTTTTTTTGTGCCTGAGGGCTGATACCTTGATTCCCGTGGTGGGAGAGGGGCGTGAAAGCGTCAAAAGCGGTTCCCATGTCCAAGTCTTGTCCCGTGGCTCGATCCACCAAGGTCAAGTCGACGGCGACCCCCCTGGAGTGGGGCGAACCGCGCCTGGGATCGGCGAGAAAGCCAGGATCGAGCGTATGAGTCCAGAGCGTCCACTGGGCCTCGGCGGGGCGGAAGGCGTCAAAAATCCGCAATCGCAACCCCAAGGGCCGCGCCAGGGCCACGGCGGTTTGCAGCAGAGCGGCGGCATCGGTGTGTAAATAACAGAGGGCATCCGAACGATACACCGGCTTCCCGGTAAAATTATCCGCCGTCGCATAGGCGAGGCTGATCTCCACATCAAAGACGGTGGTCGTCACCGGGACCAAGGGAAACATGACGTTATTTTTCGCTTTCAGTGTTAAAGACAGCAGGGCATGGGGCAAGAGCCCTCCGCGTGCCCTCTTTCCCGAACCTCACCAGCTTTCCGGCGTGGAATCAAGCTTCCCATGAAGATCCTTTCCCTCGACACCTCGACCTCGTCTTGCTCCGTTGCGGTGATGGCGGGGGCGCGGATCCTCTCCCACCGCCACGACGCCATGGCACGGGGGCAGAGCGAGCGCCTCATCCCCATGATCGCCGAGGTGATGGCCGAGGCGGAGATGTCCTTTCCTCAGCTTGATCTTCTCGCGGTCACGGTGGGGCCGGGAACCTTCACCGGGATCCGCATTGGCCTTGCCACAGCGCGAGCGCTCCATCTGGCCTCGGGCAAGCCCTTGGCGGGAGTCAGCACCTGCGAGGCCATCGCCGCCGGCATCCCCGAGCAAGAGCGCCAAGGACGTCAGGTTCTCGTGGTGCTCGATTCAAGGCGCGCGGATTTGTGGGTGCAGCGGTTTGACGGGGACCTGACGCCGCTTTCACCCCCGGCCGCCTTGTTGCCCGAGGCGATTGCCGCCCTCGCCCCAGGCCCCATGGTGGTGGCGGGTGACGCGGCTCTGCTGGTTTTGTCTCTTTTGCCCGAGGCGCGCCTCAGTTCCGGCGCGGCAACACCGGATGCCAGCGTGGTGGGGCGCTTGGCGCGGTTCCATTGGACCCGAGGAACCGCTCTGCCCGCGACCCCCTTGTATCTCCGCCCGGCGGATGTCACTCTCCACCATGCCTCTCTTTTGGCACAACCATGAGGTGCCCCCCGTTGAATCGTGGAAGCATTGAGCTCCGCCCTGCGTCGCCCCTCCATGCATCCCTCTTGTCGGGAATCCACAGGGTCTGCTTCGCGGAGGCCTGGGAACCCCAATCCATGGCCGATATCCTCGCCATGCCGGGGGTGTCGAGTCTGTTCGCGGTGGATGGAGGGAGTTTACGTCCCTCCTTGACGTCGCCAGGACCGGCGGGCTTGGTGGTCTGGCGGGTGGCCGGGGACGAGGCGGAGATTCTCAGTCTGGCCGTTCTGCCCCCCTGGCGACGCAGCGGCTTGGGGGCACGGCTGCTGGAGGCAGCGGCCCATGCCGCGCGAAAAGCAGGGGCCGAGCTGCTGTTTCTTGAGGTGGCCGTCGACAACAATAACGCGCAATCCCTGTATCGTGGACGTGGCTTTATTGATGTGGGTCTGCGTCGTGGATACTACGCAGGGAAAGATGCTCGCGTTATGCGGCGGAACCTTCCGGCACTCCCCGCTTGCGGATGAGCAAGCGATGAATTCCAATTTCTGATTCTCCTTCTTCGGGAATAAAGCGAACAATCTCGTGATTTAATTCACGGATTGAACGGGGGATATTGATCAGAGGTTCCGCACCTTTAAGGCGGATTTCCACAAGGTCTCCGGGGACTGCGCGTTCCAACAACAGCTTCGCCTTGACGAACGTCATAGGACAGGTCTCTGCGGTGATATCGAGGGAATAGTTGATTGTTTCAGGCATTTTCTGGAAACGTCTCCTATTTTTTCATTAAGGTTATTGCCAGTGTGCAAAAACTTCTATATACCCTACCGCAATCGTCTCATGTGGAGGTATTTTTCCGATGTCGGAGCGTTCGAATACCAACAATCTGCTAGCGCTCACAGCTAAGATTGTTGCGGCACATGTCGCCAATAACAATGTGGCTGTCGGCGACTTGCCGCAACTCATCAATGACCTCTACCGTACCCTGACCACCGTCGGGACGGTCCCCGCCGTGCCAGAACGGCCTCAACCGGTTGTTCCCATTAAGAAGTCGATTCAGAACGACTACATCATTTGCTTGGAAGATGGCAAGAAGCTCAAAATGCTGAAGCGCCACCTGAAGACCGCCTACAACATGACCCCCGACGAATATCGGGAGCGTTGGGGCTTGCCGCCCGATTATCCCATGGTGGCTCCAAGCTATGCGGCGCATCGTTCGACCCTGGCCAAGAAGATTGGTCTGGGGACCAAGCCGCGCAAGCGCTTGGGTCGCCGCGCCGGCTAGTCCGCCGCGTCTTTTCTTTCAACAACGTCGAAGAGCGTCGTCGGCATTTGGCCTTCGGCGCTTTTTGGCGTATTGTGATAAAGCATCGTTTTGAGACCCTTCGTGAACAGGTCTCTTGTAAACGCGCTTGGAGGGACGGGAATTTCATGCGAAGTTTCTCGCCTTCAGCGTGAACTCTTTGGTGTGGTAGCTTTCAGCATGGTTTCCCGCATTGAACTGAAGTGCGTTGAGCACGGGATGAAGATGACCGATCAACGTCGGGTCATCGCTCGCGTGTTGTCGGAGTCCGCCGATCATCCCGATGTGGAGGAAGTGTATCGTCGCGCAGCCCTCATTGATCCGCGTATCTCCATTGCCACCGTTTATCGCACCGTCCGCCTGTTTGAAGAGGCGGAGATTCTGGAGCGTCATGACTTTGGAGACGGACGAGCGCGGTATGAGGAAATCTCCGAGGAGCACCATGATCATCTGATCGATGTCAACTCCGGCACGGTCATCGAGTTCTCGAGCCCGGAGATCGAGGCGATGCAGCGCGAGATTGCCCTGCGCCATGGATTTCGCTTGGTGGGGCATCGACTGGAATTGTACGGCGTTCCTTTGGTCCCTCCGGAGAAAGAGGGCAAAAAATAAAGCCTGTTGAGCACGCAAGGCTGAAGGCAAAAACGTTTAACCCCTGGATAGGAAAACGGAATGGAGTCGCAGGATCCCTCTCAAGAGAGCAGCCCTCGTGGAATAAGCTCCCGCATGGAGGTTCGCCTTGCCGCCTCGGACGAGGAAATCGCCGCAGCGCAAGCCTTGCGCTACCGTATCTTCTACGAGGAAATGGGCGCGCGGCCGACGGCGGAAATGGCCGAGCGGCGCTCTGATTTCGATGCCTTCGACGCCATTTGCGACCACCTTTTGGTCATCGACCCCGAATGTGAAGGGGGAGGGTCTCCCGTGGTGGGCACCTATCGCCTGATCCGCCGCTCGGTGGGAGAGGCGTTCGGACGGTTCTATAGCGCGAGCGAGTATGATCTTGCCAAAATCGTCAAGCATGGTGGTAACTTCATGGAGTTGGGGCGCTCTTGCGTCGATGTGCGCTATCGCAATGGCGCGACCATGCAGTTGATGTGGGGCGCAATCGCCAACTATGTGGGCGAGAACAATATTGATTTGATGTTTGGCTGCGCCTCTTTGCCTGGGATTGATCCTCAGGCCTTAGCGGGGCATTTGTCTTATCTGTACCATTACCACCTCGCGCCCGAGACGCTCCGGCCCCGCGCCCTGGCCGATCTTTACGTGGACATGAACCTGATGGACAAGGAGTCCCTCAACCCCAGGCGCTCCTTGGCCGCCTTGCCGCCGTTGGTGAAGGGCTATTTGCGACTGGGTGGCTTTGTCGGCGACGGCGCGGTGATCGACCGGCAATTCAACACCACCGATGTTTGCGTCATGGTCAAGACCGAGTTAGTGACCGCGAAATATGCCAAGCATTATGATCGGACCGGGCGCGACATTTCCCAGCCTCCAGCCGCGTCACCGGCCATCTCAAGCGAGCGCTGATCGGGGGGAACGTCCATGATCAATCCTGCCTTGGCGAGCTTTCGACTTTTAGGCTTCGCCCTCCTGACCCTGTTGGGGTTGCCCTTCTACCTGGTGCTCCTGATGGTAAGGGTGTCCTGGACCGCCCCCTTCCGACAGTGCTACTTCAAATGCCTAAGCTGGGTCTGTGGATTTCACATTCACTGTCACGGAACGCCCCTGGTGCAGCGTTCTCCAGTATTGTTCGTGGCTAATCATACCAGTTACTTTGACATCATCCTTTTGGGAAGTTTGTTACAGGCCAGCTTTGTCGCCAAGAAAGATGTGGCAGGGTGGCCGATTTTTGGCTTTCTCGCGCGCATTGCGCGAACTGCTTTTATCGACCGTAACCCTCGCGCCTCCGCCACCGAACGCAATCAACTGCGCGAGCGCTTGGCCCAAGGGGATTCCTTGATTCTGTTCCCCGAAGGAACCTCCAACGACGGTAATGGCGTGCTTCAATTCAAAAGCGCCCTGTTTTCCATCGCCGAGACCCTCGGAGCCGGAGACGAGCCTTTGATGGTGCAACCGGTCTCCCTGGCCTACACCCGCTTGGATGGGCGTCCCTTGGGGAGGGCATTTCGCCCCTTTTACGCCTGGTACGGCGATATGACCCTGGGAGGGCACCTCTTCGCCGCCCTGGGGCTGGGAACGGCCACCGTCGAAGTGCTGTTCCATCCGCCGGTTTCGTTGCGCACCTTCAACAACCGCAAAGACTTGGCGCTGCACTGTCAAGCGGTGGTGGCCCGTGGGGTTGTTGGCTCGCTCGCCGGACGCCCGCCCCAAGACCTCGCGGCCTGAGATGACCTCGCGCCACATCGAAACCTTCCTCGAAATGATGAGCGTGGAAAGGGGAGCCGCCGCCAATACCTTAGATGCCTATGGGCGCGACCTGGGGGATCTGGAGCGCTTCCTTGAGGTTCGACGTAAGACGACTCCCGATGGGGCGACACCAGAGGATCTCGCCGCTTATATGCGCTCTCTGGCCAATGCGGGGATGGCGCCTCGAACCCAAGCGCGCCGTCTTTCCTGCTTACGGCAGTTTTACGGTTTCATCTTCGGAGAAAGTTGGCGGAAAGATGATCCGACCACCCTTCTTGTGGCCCCCCGCCTCGGGCGTCCACTCCCCAAGATCTTAAGCGAAACCGAAGTCGAGGCCTTGCTGCGTGCGGCACGAGACCTCCCGGAGCCCCACGGCGTGATGATGACCGCCCTGCTGGAGCTGCTCTACGCCACGGGATTGCGAGTCTCCGAATTGGTGGGGCTGAGCTTCTCCGCCATCGCGCGCAACCCCGAGGCCCTCCTGGTGCGCGGGAAAGGGGATAAGGAACGCCTGATCCCCCTCTCTGACCCCGCGCGTGAGGCTCTGCTGACATGGAAAGAAACCCGGCAGGTTCTGCTGGGAAAAAAGAAGCTTTCGCGCTGGTTGTTTCCGTCCCACGGGAAAAGTGGGCATCTCACTCGGTCGGGGTTCACCAAGCTGCTGATTCGCGTGGGCGTTCGTGCGGCGATTGATCCACGGCGCTTATCGCCGCACGTGATGCGGCACGCTTTCGCCAGCCATCTGCTGGCTCATGGCGCGGATTTACGCGTCGTCCAGGAGCTTCTCGGTCATGCGGATATCGCAACGACCGAGATCTACACCCATGTTCTCGATGAACCGAAAACGCGATTGGTGCAACAGCACCATCCGCTGGCGAAGCTGGCGCGTTAGCCCTCTGGCGCGTTAGCCCTGGCGCGCCTTAAAGCGTGGATTCGTCTTGTTAATCAGATAGACCCGGCCTTTACGGCGGACGATCCGGCAGTTTTTGTCACGCAGCTTGGCGGACTTGAGGGAATTGCGAATTCTCATGATGGGTGTTCCTTTTCAAGCGGCGGGAAGGTACGCAATATGGGGGGGTGTGTCAACACCCTGTTCGCAGGTGAGGAGAAAGGGGGCCTTGGGGCTCCCGCCCCAAACCCTGGCTGGGGCGATGCCCCAGACCCCCTTTTTCTTTTATTGATGATAAAGAAAGAAGGGGTCGGGGATGCCCTCTTCGTTAAACGATCCCGCGTTGACGATAGCTTTCCAAAGTTGCATCGTCCATCTTCAAGAATTCACGCAGGATTTCTTCGGTGTGCTGGCCGAGCAGGGGGGGGCCACGGTCGTAGGTCACGGGGGAGTCCGACAGCCGCAGGGGACTCGCCACGGCGGGAACGGTTCCTTTCCAAGCATGACTGGTCTCGCGCGCCAGTTTCCGGGCTTTGACTTGCTCGTCCTCGAAGACCATCTTGATGTCGTTGATGGGGCCTCCGGGGATGGAGCGCTGCTCCAGGGCCGCCAGCATCTCGGCGAGGGTCCGTTTCTTCGTCTCCTCCTCGATCAGACCGACAATGAGGTTGCGGTGGACGTTGCGCGCCGGATTGGTCTTGAAACGCTCGTCTTGGGACCACTCGGGGTGGCCGAGATAGTCGGCGAGTTTGGCGAACTGCCCGTCGTTACCCACGGCGATGATCACATAACCGTCCGAGGTCTTGAAACTTTGATAGGGCACGATCACCGAGTGCCCATTCCCCATCCGCTGAGGAACATCGCCACTGACCAAGTAATGCAGCGCCTGATTGGCCAGCGTAGCCACTTGGACATCCAACAGGGCGATATCCAGATGTTGGCCGCGCCCCGAGCGGTGGCGTTGGTTCAAAGCCCCCAAGATCCCGATGGCGGAATAAAGAGCGGTGGTGAGATCGGCCCAAGCCACGCCGGTTTTCTGCGGACCGCCACCGGGGAGATCGTCGCGTTCTCCGGTAACGCTCATCATCCCACCCATGCCTTGGATGATGAAGTCATAGCCGGCACGGGGCGCATAGGGTCCATCCTGACCGAAGCCCGTAATGGAGCAATAGACCAAGCGCGGGTTGATCTGGCTTAACGAGGCATAATCCAGTCCGTACTTCTTCAAGCCGCCGACTTTATAGTTTTCGACCAGGACATCGGCCTTCGAGGCCAATTCCTTGATCATTTCCTGACCTTCCGGCGTGGTCATGTCGATGGTGACCGAGCGCTTGTTGCGATTGGCCGCCAGGTAATAGGGCGGATCGCCCCGTTCCCCCGTCTCCGGATGGGTGAGAAAGGGAGGCCCCCAACGACGGGTATCATCGCCCTCGCCGGGTTTTTCCACCTTGATCACGGTTGCACCGAGATCTCCCAGAATCTGGGTCGACCAGGGGCCGGCCAGAACCCGGCTTAGATCCAGAATCAGGATATCATCAAGAGCCCTCATTACAGTGTCCTCCCCTTCCAAAACGATATGGTCCAAAGCTACACTCTGCCAAAACTACACCGTGCCCATGACGTCACGGGCGAAATACAAATCATGGAGATGCCCCATGTCCACCGAAGTCGCCGCATCCGACAGAGCTACTTTCCCCCCGCGAACCAGATACACATGATCCGCGATGGCCAGGGCCTTGTGGGTATTTTGCTCCACCAGGACGATGGTTAGGCCTTCCTTGCACATGCGCAACAAGATGCTCATGACCTCGTCGGTGAGCATGGGCGACAGCCCCAGGGAGGGCTCATCCACCAGCATCACCCGAGGCTCACTCATGAGACTTCGGCTCATGGCAAGCATCTGGGCCTCTCCACCGGACAGGGAGCTGGCCAACTGATCCCGACGCTCGTAAAGCCTGGGGAACATATCGAAGATCTTGTCCAGATTTTTGCTCGCGTTGGCGCGGCACTTGGGGGGGAAGGCCCCCACCAGGAGATTGTCGAGAACCGTCATGTCGCGAAAGACCATGCGTCCCTCGGGACACATCACCAGTCCGTCGTTGACGAGATCCCAAGTCTTATGATTGGTGCGATCCCGCCCATCATAGAGGACCGAACCGCTGGAGGTGGGAATCAACCCGGTGATCGCCCGCATCAGGGTGGTCTTCCCACCGCCGTTGGGGCCGACGATACAGGTCAGGGCACCCTCCTCGATGGAGAGCGACAGATCCCACAGCACGTTGATCGAGCCGTAACCGGCTTTCACATTTTCGATTTCAAGCAGCTTCGCCACCGGTGTAACTCCTGATGACTTCGGGGTTGCTGAACACTTCGTCGGGGGTGCCTTCGGCGATCAACCGCCCGAAATTCAAGACCAACACCCGAGGACACAGCCGCGAAATGGTCTCGATGTCGTGCTCAATGATCAGCAGCGCCAAGTGGAAGTGCTGTTGAATGGTGATCAGGCGATCCAGGAAGGCCCGCTTGCCTGTGGTTTCCAGGCCGGCGAGAACCTCGTCGAGCATCAACAGCTTGGGATTGGTTGCCAGGGCCTTGGCCACCTCCAGGGCTTTCTGCTCGGTGAGCGCCAGAGAGGTCGCGGCATCGGCATTGGCCTTGTGACCCAGCTTCATCACCTCAAGGATCTCGTCGATGCGCTCAGGATTAAGGGAGCCCGTGGAAAAACGCTGCGCCACGATGAGGTTTTCCCGCACCGTCAGCTCGTGCAGGGGCTGGGGCACCTGAAAGGCGCGGCCAATGCCGTTCCTGGCCCGCTCGTGGATGGCCATCTTCAGCAAGTCCTTGCCGAAGAAGGTGGCCGTACCGTGTTGCGGTCGCGCCAAGCCGGAAACGGCGTTGAACAGGGTGGTTTTCCCGGCTCCGTTGGGGCCAACCAGCCCGAGGATCTCCCCCTGCCCCATGGAGAAGGTTACATCCGCGACGGCGATCAAACCGCCGAAGGCCACGGAGACGCCATTTAACTCAAGCATCGGCTTTCTCCTTAAGCCCGAGGAACAAGCGGTTCTTGAGCCCCATGAGGCTGGGAAGCATCCCACTCGGGCTGAACAGGATCATCAGACCCAGCACGATGCCGAGGATGATCTGGTGCCCTTGGGGCAAGTATTCCTTGAAGATCAACTGATCCGCCAAATAGATGACCACCGCACCGATCAACGGCCCCGAGACCGTGCGATAGCCGCCGAAAATGGCCGCCACGATGGCCAGACTGGTCCAGGCACCAGAGAAGGCGTAATCGGGCTCCAGGAAGTTGATGAAGTGGGCGTTGAAGGCGCCGATGACGCCGGTCATGAAGGCCGAAACCAAGAGCATCGCCGCCTTGAGCAGGGTCGAGTTCACCCCCAACACCCGGGTGGCGTCCTCTGTCTCGTGCATGGCGAGCAGGGCCAGCCCATAGGAACTGCGGCGAATCAGGCGATAGGCCAGAGCCCCGAGAAACAACAGGGTCAGGATGACAAAGTATCCCCGCATGGCCCCGAGATCGACCCCGGCGATCACCGGAAGCGAGGGAATCGACTGGATGCCGCCCGCTCCGCCGGTGAGCCAGCGCCATTCCGTCGCCAGGATGCGGAAAATCTCGGCGAAGGCGAGGATCGCCAGCGCGAAATACGGCCCCCGCAGGCGCAAAGTCGGCATCATGCACACCGAGGCCAGCGCCGCGATTACTCCAGCCAAGGGGATCGCCAGCAACACCGGCACCCCCAACTTCATGGTGAGAAGCGCCGAGGCGTATCCGCCCACACCGAAGAAAGCGGCGTGTCCGAAGCTCACCATCCCGCCCAGGTTGCCCAGCAACGCCCAGGCCAAGGCAATCCCAGCGATAACCATGGCGGGAACCACGATGCCCATCAGGTAATTGTTCGAACCGAGGAGCGCCGGCACCCCCACGTAAAGCAAAAGCAAGACTGCGGCGAGAATGAGGCCCTGCGGTCCTTTCACCAGTTCCTTGATCATCCCCGCCTCCTTGCGCGTCCGAACAGACCGGATGGCATCACCAACAACACGACCAAGAAGAGGAGCATGCCCGCCAGTTCTTGCAAGGCCGAGCTTCCCAACGTCACGGTCAGACTTTCCACCACGCCCAGCAAAATGGCACCCAGGAGCACGCCCGGAACCGAGCCCATGCCCGCCAACACGGTGATGATAAAGGCCTTGATGGTCAGGTTATGTCCGAGGGCAGGCTGAATGACCCGCCCGGTGAAAATCGCCACCCCCGCGAGGCTCGACATCACGCCACCGATGGAAAACGAGAGAATTTCGGTCATCTGGGGATTGATCCCCATCAACTTGGCGGCATCACGGTTAGAGGCCACCGCGCGAATGGCGCGCCCGTGCCAGGTTTTTTCCAACCACCACCACACCAGACCGCAAAACACCAAGCCCAGGACGCCGAAGAGAATCTCCGAGTTGGGCAGGAACAACACGCCGCCCAATTCGGGGGCTTCCTGGAACCAACTGACCTTGCTGGAGTGCAGATCGGCCTTCCAGATTTGCAGGATACCGTTGGTCAGGATAATGCCAATGCCAAAGGTGAGGATCAGAGAATTCAGCTCCCGATCCTTTTTGATGTGGCTTATCAGATAGTAAACAATCAGGGAAACAAGAGTCACCACGATGATCGCCAGGGGCAAAGCCATCAAGGGATTCATCGAAAGATGCGTTTCCGCCGAATAGATAACATAGGCAGAAAGAAGAACCAGCTCCCCATGGGCAAGATTGATGATGCGCATCGTGCCGAAGACCAGGGCTAGACCCAGGGCAATCAGAGCATAGTACGATCCGGAGAGAAGTCCGGAAGATAGCGATTGTATGATAAGGTCGAATTCCATGCCAACCCCACGTTTTGCGATCTTATACGCCTGGTCTTCCGAAAGGGAAGGAATCTCCCCTTTCGGATTAAAACACACTTACTTCCACGGAACGCCAGGGAACACCGCCTTGCCTGTCGCGGAGCTGGCGGGCGAGATCAGGACGATCTTGCCGTCCTGATGCTGTCCCATGCGATGCGCGAACAGCATGTTGTCGCCGTTGGCCCCGAACTTGACCTTGCCGATGAGGCTATCGACCTCGGTGTTGCGGATTTCATCGGCGAGCCCGCCCTTGTCCAGCGTCCCCTTATCGGCGGCGCGCCCGATGGCCTCAAAGAGAACGCGTGCCTGGACGTAGCCGAAGATGCCCAAATAATCCGGCGCCTTGTTGTAAAGACGCTGATAGGTTTCGGAGAATTCTTTTTCCTCTTGAGTCTTGAACTCGGCCGGATAGGCCAGCGTCGAGGTGCCGACCACGTTGTTCATAATATCAGGGAAGTCCTGCCACATCTTTGTCGTCGCCAGGGACCACACCCCGATGACCATTTTAACGCTCTCGGGCTTCAGCACCTTGGCGGCGCGCAACACGCCCACGTAATCGTTCTCATAGCCGATGATGATCAGGGCCTCGGACTTGTCCTGCATCTTGACCTTGTGGATCATCGGCTTGAAGTCGGAAGCGGCGGCATCGAAGGGATGCGTCGTCACCTTGACGCCCTTGGCCTTCAGCCCGGCCTCGATTTCCCGCGCGGTGGACTCGGTGGCTTCCTTGGTGGAATAGACGATGGAGGCCGAAGTGATCTTCATCTCTTCGACCAGGCCGACCACCGCCGTGGAATACCCGGCGGAGCCGTTCAGGCGGAAAAAGTTCTTCAGTCCGCGCGACACCAGTTCGGCGGAAATCCCGCCCGAGGTCACATAAACCTTGCCCAGCTTTTCCGCCGCTTCGCTGGCGGGGCTGATGATGTTGGTGCCGTATCCGCCGGTAATGGCGACGGCGCCCTCGGCCACCAGCTTCTCGACCGCGCTCACCGCCTTGGCGGGAGCGGACTCGTTGTCGATGGTCATGAGCTTAATGGTGTGCTTGCCATTGGTGCGATTGAAGATATCGGCGGCGATGGCGATGCCCTCGCCGGTACCAATGCCCACCCGAGCCAAGGCTCCCGTCAGCGGCAGATCGGAGCCCACCTTGAACTCCGCCGCATGCGCCGTGGAGAAACCAAGCAACAGAGCCAGTGCGGAAACAGTTCTCATCATCTTAAACATCTTATTTCCTCTTTCATGATGGGTTTTCGTGCTCTTTATTATTTCCATGGGACACCGGGGAAGACGGCCTTCCCGGTGGCGACCGTCGCGGGCCACACCAGCACGATTTTGCCGTTCTGATGCTGGCCCATGCGATGGGTAAATTCGACATTGTCCCCCTTGGCGCCGAACTTGACGCGTCCAATCAGGGTGTCGGTATCGACGGCGCGCAGTTCATCGGCGATGCCCCCCTTGTCGAGGCTCCCCTTGTCGTGGGCACGCACCACCGCCTCGAACAATAACTTTGACTGCACGTAGCTGAAGACACTCAAATAATCGGGGGCCTTCTTGTACAGACGTTGGTAGGTGTCGGCGAACTCCTTTTCCTCCGCCGAGCGGAACTCGGCCGGATAGGACAGGGTGGACGAGCCGAACACGGTATTCATCAAATCGGGGAACTCGTCCCACATTTTGGGCGTCGCCAGGGACCACGGCCCCAGCACCGCCTTGATCTCCGGCTTCAGGACCTTGGCCGCCCGCAGCACGCCGATGTAATCGTTCTCGTACCCGATGATCATCAAGGCATCGCGCGCGCCTTGCACCTTGATCTTGTGCAAAAGCGGCTTGAAGTCGTTGATGGCAGGATCGAAAGGAACCATTTCCACGGCGACGCCTTGGGCCTTCAGGGTTTCCTCGATCCGTTTCGCGCCGGATTCGGTGGCTTCCTTGGTGGAATAGAGGATGACGGCGGAGGTCATCCCCAAATCCCCGATCACCCCCGCCATGGCCCGCGCATACCCGTCGGAATTGTTCACCCGGAAAAAGGTTTTCAGTCCGCGATTGACCAACTCCCCGGAAATCCCGCCCGAGGTCATGTAGACTTTGCCCAACCGCTCGGCAGCCTCGCTGGCAGGACCGATCAGGTTGGAGGCATAGCCGCCGCTAAAGGCCACCACCCCCTGATCTGCCAGCTTATCAATGGCCGCCACCGCCTTGGCCGGCGCGGACTCGTTGTCAATGGTGGTCAGCTTGATGGTGTGGGTGCCGTTGGTGCGATTGAAGATATCCGTCGCCACCACGACGCCTTCGCTCATGGCTTCGCCGACGCGAGCCAGGGAGCCCGTCAAGGGAACATCCGAACCAATCTTGAATTCTGCGGCCGGCGCCGCGGAAATGCCAAGAACAAGGGCCAAGGCGGAAATTGTGCTTTTCAATTTAAGCATCTTGTGTTTTCTCCCCTATCTTTTTTTAGGACCAGAGTCTGTCAGAGGTCTTTATGCCTCGTCTTTCAACATGCTCCGGGCAATAACGATTTGCTGGATTTGACTGGTTCCTTCGTAAATTCTGAACAGACGCACATCGCGATAGAAGCGCTCCACGCAATATTCGGCGATGTAACCGGCCCCTCCGAAGATCTGGACGGCGCGATCCGCCACCCGGCCCACCATTTCCGAAGCATACAATTTGCAGCAGGCGGCATCGGTGGAGACATCTTCGCCCGCATCCTTCCGCCGGGCCGCATCCAGCACCATGCACCGAGCGGCATAGGACTCCGTCCGACTATCGGCCAACATGGCTTGGATCAACTGGAATTCGCCGATGGTCTTGCCGAATTGGACCCGCTCGTTGGCGTACTTGATCGACTCGCGGATCAGACGCTGGGACACGCCGGTGCAGACCGCCGCGATGTGCAGACGACCCCGATCCAGGACCTTCATGGCGGTCTTGAAGCCCACCCCTTCCTTGCCACCGATGATGTTGGCGGCGGGGACGCGGCAATCCTCGAAAATCACGTCGCAGGTGTGGCTGCCTTTCTGCCCCATCTTCTTGTCGATCTTGCCCAAGGACAGGCCGGGAGTGTTGCGCTCGACGATGAAGGCGCTGACGCCACCGGCCCCCTTGATGTCGGGATTGGTCCGCGCCATCACGGTGAAAATCCCCGCCCGTGGCGCATTGGTGATGAACCGCTTGGTGCCGTTCAGCACATAAAAATCCCCATCCCGGCGCGCGGTGGTACGCACCGAGGCCGCATCCGAGCCCACGTTGGGCTCCGTCAGGGCGAACGAGGCGATGACCTCCCCGGTGGCGAGCCGTCCCAGCCACTTTTCTTTCTGCTCGGGGGTGCCGTCGATGATAATCCCCTGGGAGCCAATCCCGTTGTTCGTCCCCATCAAGGAGCGGAACGCCGGAGAGGTCTGTCCCAACTCCATGGCCACGAGGACTTCCTCCTCCATGGTGAGGCCCAAACCGCCGTATTCCTCGGGGATAGAGAGGCCAAACAGCCCCATATCCTGCATGTCCTTGACGATGCTATCGGGAACGCGATCGTCTTCGGCCAGACGCTCTTCATTGGGGATCAAACGCTCACGAACAAACCGAGAGACAGTATCAAGCAATTGATTCAGGGTTTCCTGATCACGAATCATAACTATTTTCCTCCCTCACAAAGTTAAAAACAATTCTAACGACACATCAGTGCTTGTTCGATTTTTTTTCCTGTTTTAACAAGCTTTTCTCCAAAATCTTTTCGTATCATATCTTCTGTTATTAAAAATGATGCCCCACCGCACGTTATTGCTTTCACCTTTCCGGTAATTTGAGATACCACAGGTATTCCAACAGCATTAATGTTTTTATTCCATGTACCAATATTGACAACAAATCCAAAATTTTTATATTGCTCTAAAGCCATATCAATATAACATTGGCATTGCTTCAGTTCTTCCGGGTTCTTTTCCTGGAAGAGACGGATCATCTCTTCCCGTTTTGCGGGCGAGAGTCCCACGAAATATGCCAACCCCATGGCGGTACGGAGGATCGGCAACCGCGACCCAACACTGAGGTTCAGCGTCAAGGTTGCTTTGCCTCGACAATTCTCGATGTACATCATCGACATTCCCTCGCCTGCGCCAAGAGAAACCGATGTTTGCGTATAATCCGCCAACTCCTGCATGAAAGGACGAGCCACATCCCTGGTTTCTATGCTCATCATCGCCCGATAACCGAGCGAAAAACAACTTGGTCCTAACTGATATTTCTCAAATTTATTCACATATTCCAAATAGCCGAGTTTTAATAAAGTATGCGTCATCCTCGACACTGTAGGCCTTGGTAGGCCGGTTCGCTCGGAGATTTCCTTATTCCCCAGCATAAAATCGTCCCCATCAAAAACACGAAGGACGTCTAAACCTCTTTCCAAGGCAATAACAAACTGTCTATCTTTTGTTGTATTGTCTTTTTCACTTGAAGGGGAAAGATTTTCGTTCATCTCATTCCTCTGACTTTACAAAACCACGAAGAGACCTGTCGAAAAAACTCATTGAAACAGAGCCTCTCACGATTTAGGGTGGGCGTCAAGAATTCGGAAGTGAATTTCGCTCTGCGGAACCTAAAAATTATGTGTTGGTAGAGCGGTTTTGTTGCACTGCACAATAATGGACGGAGGGACTATGTCGGAAGTCTTGCTCGAACGCCCCCTGGAGGGGGTTGCTTTGTTGAGAATTAACCGCCCCGAGGCGAAAAACGCGCTCAATCCCGCCGTCCGCAAGCAGCTGGCGGCCCACCTGGAGGCGCTGGCCCTGGACGAAGGCGTCCTCGTGGTGGTGCTGACCGGCAACCAAGAGGCCTTCGCCGCTGGAGCCGACATCAAGGACATGGCCGACGCCGGTGCGGTGGAGATGATGTTGCGCCGCAACCATTTATTGTGGCGCTCTATTGCCCAGTTTCCCAAACCCTTGATTGCGGCGGTGAACGGTTACGCCTGGGGCGGCGGCTGCGAGCTGGCCATGCACGCCGACATCATCGTCGCCGGCGAGAACGCGAGTTTCTCCCAGCCGGAGATTCGCGTCGGCATTATGCCCGGCGCGGGCGGAAGCCAGCGTCTGACCCGAGCCATTGGCAAGTACAAGGCCATGCTGCTGTTGTTGACCGGCCGCGCCATTTCCGGGACGGAGGCCTCGGCCATGGGACTGGCCAGCCTGGTGGTTCCCGATGCCGAGGTGGAGTCTTCGGCGCTCGACATCGCCAAGACCATTTCACGGATGCCGCCGCTTTCGGTGATGCAGATCAAGGAAGTGCTGTTGGCGGGCCAGGATGCCTCCCTCGACACCGGCTTGCTGCTGGAACGCAAGGCCTTCCAACTGCTTTTTGCCAGTCGCGATCAGAAAGAGGGCATGGGCGCCTTCATTGAAAAACGCAAACCCGTTTATGAAGGGAAATAATCCGATGACTCTGGATGCTCGCCGACCCGATTTCACCTTGGGAATCGTTGGCTCTGGTGCCATGGGGCGAGGGATCGCTCAGATTGCCGCCGCCTCGGGCTGCACGGTTCTGCTGCTCGATAGCCGCCCCGGCGCGGCCGAGGAAGCGCGGACTTATGTGGCGGGAATGCTGGGCAAACTGGCGGACAAGGGCAAGATCAGCCAACCCGCCTTGCAAGCGGCCGTGGCCTGTTTGCGGGTGGTCGCGGATCTCGCCGCCCTGGCCCCTTGTCACATGGTCATTGAGGCCATCGTCGAGGATCTGGAGGCCAAGCAAGCCCTGATGATCGGTCTGGAAGCGGTGGTGACGGACGGCTGTTTGCTGGCCACCAACACCTCCGCCTTGTCGGTCACGGCCATTGCCAAGGCGTGTCGTCTCCCCGGGCGCGTGGGCGGCTTCCACTTCTTTAACCCGGTGCCGCTGATGAAGGTGGTGGAGGTCATCGACGGCCTCCAAAGCGATCCTTGGGTAGGCGAGACTCTGACGGCTCTGGCGCAGCGCATGGGGCACCATCCGGTGCGGGCCAAGGACACCCCGGGCTTCATCGTCAACCACCTGGGCCGCGGCTTCGGCACCGAGGCGTTGCGGATTCTGGGCGAGAACGTCGCCTCTGTCCCCACCATTGACCGCCTCCTGCGCGAGGCGGCAGGCTTCCGCATGGGGCCGTTTGAGTTGTTCGACCTCACCGGGCTGGATATTTCCCAAGGGGTGACGGAATCCATCTATCACCAGTACTACCAAGAGCCGCGCTATCGTCCGTCCCCGCTTGCCCATCAGCGGGTGGTGGCGGGTTTGTTGGGTCGCAAGACCGGCCAAGGCTTCTATCGCTACGGCGAGGGCGAGACGGGAGCCACCCTTCCTCCTCTGCCGCCTGCACCGACCGCGCGCCCCAAGGCGGTATGGGTCGCGCCAGAGGAATGCGACGCCGAGGTGGTGGCCCTGTTGCGGCGCTGGAAAATCAGCCTGGAGACCGGCCCCGCCCCGTCGGATGACGCCCTGTGCGTGGTCCCCATTCTGGGGGAGGACGCCACCTCCGCCTGTATCCGGCTGGAGCTGGATCCGGAGCGCACCGTGGCCATCGACTCTCTGTTCGGACTGGAGACCCACCGCACGCTGATCGTGACCCCAGCGACGAGTCCCGCCATGCGCGAGGGCGCCCATGGGTTGTTCGGCAGCGATGGCAAGCCGGTTTCGGTGATCCACGACAGCCCCGGCGGCATTGTCCAGCGGGTGGTAGCCTGTGTGGTCAACGTCGCCTGCGACATGGCGCAACAGCAAGTGGCCTCGCCCGAGGATATCGACCAGGCGGTGACTTTGGGCTTGGGCTATCCCTTCGGCCCCTTAAGCTGGGGGGACCGCTTGGGGGCGGAAAAGATTCTTGAGATTTTGGATGCTCTGTTCGCCATCACGGGCGACCCGCGGTATCGCCCCAGCCTGTGGCTGTACCGCCGCGCCGCGTTAGGACTGTCGTTGCTGATGCCCGAGGGGTGATCTGACCGCGAAGAGTCTCGCTCCGTTGTTTAGGGGTCCCGTTTGAAGGCCCGTTTGAAGGCCCGTTTGAAGGATTGACCACCATGCTTGATGCTTACATTTACGATGGTTTGCGTTCTCCCATTGGGCGGCACTGCGGCAAGTTGGCCTCGGTGCGTCCCGACGACCTCGCCGCCGAGGTGATCCGCGCCGTTGTCGCCCGCTCCCCCTTCAAGGCCGAGGTGATCGAGGACGTGATTCTCGGCTGCACCAACCAGGCCGGAGAGGACAGCCGCAACGTGGCGCGTCATGCCGCGCTGCTCGCGGGTCTACCGGTCGAGGTGGGGGGCCAGACGGTCAATCGTCTGTGCGCCTCGGGCCTGTCGGCGGTGTTGGATGTGGCACGGGCGATCACCTGCCGCGAGGGCGATCTTTACATCGCCGGCGGCGTCGAGAGCATGACCCGGGCTCCCTTTTCCATGGCCAAGGCCAACGCCGCTTATAGCCGCGACGTGACCATTTACGACACCACCATCGGGGCCCGTTTTCCCAATCCTAAAGTCACGGGGCCGTTTGGGTCTCATTCCATGCCGGAGACGGCGGACAATGTGGCCCATGACCTGGGCTTGACCCGGGCCGAGGCCGATGCCTTCGCCTTGAACTCCCAGCAGCGCTATGCCGCCGCGAAGGCCGCCGGGTTCTATACCGGCGAGATTCACCCCATTTCGGTTTCCACCGGCAAGAAGAACCCGCCCCTGATCGTCGCCGAGGATGAGCATCCGCGCCCCGACACCAGCGCCGCCGATCTCGCCAAGCTACGCTCTTTGTTTGACGGAGGGGTGGTCACGGCGGGCAACGCCAGTGGTCTCAATGACGGAGCCGCAGCTCTGTTGATCGGCAGCCTCGCCGCAGGCGAGAAAGCGGGAGCCAAGCCCTTGGCCCGCATCATCGCCGGTGCCAGTGCCGGCGTCCCCCCCCGGATCATGGGTCTCGGCCCGGTTCCCGCCACCCGCAAGGTGTTGGAGCGGGCAGGACTGACGCTCAAGGACATGGACGTCATCGAATTGAACGAGGCCTTCGCGGTTCAAGTGCTCGGCTGCTTGAAGCAGTTGGAGATTTCCCCCGACGATTCCCGCGTCAACATCAACGGCGGAGCCATTGCCTTGGGCCATCCCCTGGGATGTTCGGGGGCTCGTCTGGCCCTAACGGCGGTGCGCCAGTTGCATCGTTCGGGCGGACGCTATGCCCTGGTCACCCTGTGCATCGGCGTCGGTCAAGGCCTGGCGGCCATCATCGAACGGGTCTAAGGAGAGAAAACCATGCCCAAGACCTTTCAGTTCAAACCGGCCCTGCGTGCCTTCGATGTCTAGCCTCAGGGGAGGGGGAGAAGATCACATGTCGCTTAGAGAAATCGTCGTCCACTTTGATACTTCGACTGCCGGGCTGGAGCGTCTGACCCTGGCCGAGGCCGTCGCGGAAAATCACGACGCCCGCGTGGTCGCCATCGGAAATGAGGACGACATCGCCTCCGCCTCGCGACGCTGGGAAGGCAATCGTGTCAATGAATGGCGAACTTTGGAGTCGCCCAAGGATTTCGCTCTTCATGCCCGCTATGCGGATCTCGCCGTCCTCGGGCAACCCGAGGAGACCGGACACAACTATGTGACCGACTGCGTGATGAATGCTGCAAGGCCTTTCCTCATCATCCCCAGAGTCGGACATTTCCGCGAAACCGGGCGGAGAATCATGATCGCCTGGAACAGCAATCGCGAGGTCACCCGAGCCGTCTTCGATTCCATGGCACTCCTGACCAAGGCCCAGAAAGTCAGCGTGCTGACTCTTGGGGATAAGGACCGGGGGGCCAATCCCGGCGCGGACATCAGCCTGACGCTCGCCCGCCACGGCGTCAATGTGGAGGTCGTTCATGCCGTTACCGGCGGAATCGACATCGGGAACGTGTTGCTCTCCCAAGCGGCAGACCTGGGAGCCGACATGATCGTCATGGGCGCCTTCAGCCGCCATCCCTTGCGGGAATGGGCCATGGGGGGAGCCAGTCATCATATTCTCCGGCATATGACGGTGCCGATTTTGATGAGCCATTGAAAGAAAAGGGGGTCCGGGGCCATTGCCCCGGGCGGGGTTTGGGGCGGCAGCCCCGGACCCCCTTTTCTTTCATCGCAAGGACACCTTCCAAAGAGCATAAAGTTAAATTTTAAATGTATACTTTGCCCCTTGATACTCAATCTGTCGATAGATAGGGTGCTTCGCGTGACGTGAAGGGCTCGCCTTAAGTTTGTGTATTTCCAAAACCTCTGATGAAGGAGGCTTGGAATGCTTTTGGTTGTGCCTGCTTTCCATGGGGATTGCTTATGGTTGAGACTATCTATTTAACGGCAGCTGAAGTTGCGACACTCACGGCTCCGGGTGGCGGGGTGGTGTTTGGTGGGAGTGGTTTTAATTTTGCTACCCCTATAACGGTTGGTGGGATCGCTAAATCTTGGGGACCTGCCGCCATTGCAGCCCTGACAGAGATGCATTTTGTAAATATGACGGGAGAGGAACTGCAGACCCTTCAGGGCGACATGGTTCCAGCAACAGGACTGTCGGAGGCGCAGTTTCGGGGCGTCGGTTCTCTTAAAATCAATAACCTGCAAAATAACATCCTTGCCAAAACGTCTGACAAAGTTCTCTCCACGCTGCCGCTCTCGTATCTTAACTCGATCGATGGGGAAAAATTTGCAGCCTTGGTGGGGACGCGAGGAAAGGCCCTTACCCCAGATCAACTGTCCAACTATTGGAATAAAATTACTGCAACAATGTTTCCGAGCGGTCCGACGGCGGAACAATTCCGTGCACTGGGCGAGGATATCAAGAATATCAGTAATTTGAATATAGCTCTTTTTGAGAAGGCCACACCTGCTGTCCTGGCCACGCTCCCAGGATGGCAGCTTGCCCTTCTGACGGGCGATGAGCTGGGCAAGTTTGAGGCCCTGTTTAGCACTGAACCTCGCGCCAAGTTGTTGAGTGCGACCCAGCTCGCGGGGCTTGAGGTCGACCAATTGAAGGTGCTGTCGCATCTTGCCACGACGACGACCTTCAATGCCGCACAGTTGATCAAGTTGAACGCCCAGCAGATTGGCAACCTCGGTACGAATGATGCCGGAGGGTCCATCCTCTCGGTAGCGGTGATCAAGGGGCTCTCTGCGGCTCAGATTGCTGGGGCAAATTTGACAGGGTTTGTGCCAGGAGATATGGCTCCTCTAACCCTTGCTCAAGTTCAGGCCTTTACCGGAGACCAGATCCGACAGCTCTCCGCTGAGGCGGTGGCAGCGCTGTCGCCGAAGCAGCTCGCGGTGCTGAACAGCGGCGCGGCTGCGGCTCTGGACCCCCCGAAGATTCAGGCCCTTCTTGATAAAAATAAATTCAGTGCTTTCACCTCCACGCAGATGAATGCCCTTTCGGCGAATTTTTTCGGCCCCACTGGCATAATCAAGGATCTGTCGAGGTTTTCTACCGCCCAGGTGAGCGGGCTTAACGCCGCCCAAGTCGAAAAACTGAGCCCGGCCCTGTTTGGATCGACGACGGATAAGGGAGCCAAGTCTCTGCTCGGGGCCTTGTCGGCGGGATCGACGGAGGAGAATGATGGGATTGATGGGCTGACATTTGCGCAGGTCCAAGGGCTGTCTACGGGGATAATCTCCGGCCTTACCGCCACCCAGATTGCCGATCTTTCTTCTGGTGCTGGGAACATGGATCAGATGGATGCTCTGACCTCCAACCAGATCAACAAGCTGACGGCGACGGCGATGGTTGGGTTCTCGGCGATGCAGATCGCGGACCTAGATGCGGACCAAGTTAAAGGTTTCACTGGGGATCAGCTTGCCAAGTTGAGCACCAGTGCTATCGAGGGGTTCACCACTGATACGCTAAGTGCGCTCACCACGACCCAGATCAGTAAGTTCACCACCGCGCAGATCAACGCCTTGACTGCCATTCAGATTAAGGGTTTGGCTTCGGCAAGCGTCAGGGGATTGACGGGGACACAGCTCGGTGCTGTCAATAATACTTGGATTGCCAACCTGACCGCCGGAAGCACGAATTCCGAGAGTGGCGCTGCTGTAGAGACGGATCAGATCGATGCGTTGACCTCGGGGCAAATCAAGGCCTTGTCCACCCTGGCGGTTTCGGGGTTCACCTCGACGCAGATCCGGGATCTGACCTCGAAGCAGATGGCGGGCTTCACACCGGCGCAGATCCAGGCCTTGACCCCCTTGGCCGTTCTGGGCTTCACCTCGGAGAACGCCAAAGGCCTCTCCCCCGCAGCGATCGCAGGCCTCACCAGGGATCAGACCGAGGCCATGGCGTGGGGCATTCTCGATGGTGACATCACGCTTGATGACACCAACCCCGAAGCGTTTGCCTGGATCCAGGGACTTTCGCCGACCCAGATTTCCAAGCTGAGCACGGCTGCCTTCTCGGCTCTACCGGGGGCACAATTGGCGCTTCTGTCAGCAGGAGAAAGCGGTAAGGGGCAAGAGACGCACCAGATTGACGCCCTCACCGCGGCCCAGCTCGCCTCTCTGTGGACGGGGGAGCCAACGCTGGGCGATTATGGCCCTCTGTCAGAGCTAAGCGTCGAACAGGTCCGCGACCTCAGTAACGATCAACTGAAGGCCTTGTCACCAGGCCATATCTACAGCCTCGCTCATGTCTGGGAGAATATTGGCACAGAAAACGAGACAAAAAATGTCGTCGCTTTCACAACAGCTCAGATTGCTTCGCTGTCTCCTCTCCAGATTTCTGGATTCGATGAGCTCACTTTGGGCTGTCTCTCGACAAACCAGGTGAAGGCGTTGACGGCGGCTCAACTCACAGCCTTGGAAGAGTATAAGATTTCAGCTTTGTCGACCGATCAGCTCCAGGCCATTGATCCGGCGAAGCTCAAAGGGCTGAGCTATGCTCAAATCCAGGCCATCGTTGGGCAGGACAACGAGGCAACGGGCACGACCACGGGGACAACGGCCGCTCTTGCCGGCTTCTTTACTGCGGCGCAAATTACGGCTCTGACCCCGACGTGGACCAATCCGTTTGGGGTCAAGGCCGGGACGGGCATCCATCTTGAAAACGAGAGTGTGACGGCCTTCACTCCGGCCGAGATCGCCACGCTGGGGGCCAAGATCATCCACTTGACCACCACCCAGATCTGTTTGTTGAATGCGAGCCAGATTGCCATGATCGATGCCAAAAGCTTGACCCGAGGTCAAGTGATGGCGCTGACCCCCGATCAGGTGGCAGAGATGACCGCTGCTCAGATTAAATCCCTGACGACGACGCAGATTTCGCTCTTGTCTGCAGAGCAAATTGGCGCGATTGAAACCATCGATTTAGCCGGCATGACCGTTGCTCAGATTTCGAGCCTGGACGGCTGGAGTCTTGATATGATGAGCAGCGCTCAGGTCCGCGCCATGACGACGGCTCAAATATCCGCTCTTTCCGCACCCCAGCTTAAGTCTCTCGCAAGCTATATGGAGACCATTCAGGACTGGGGGAACAACGGCCTCGGGCTTAGCTACTTCAGCGATGCTCAGGCCAAGGCGCTGACGACAAAGCAGATCACAAGTCTGACCGGCGATGAGATTGAATACTTGGGTGCCCAGTCCAAATCCTTGTCGGCGGCTGCGATTGGCGCTCTCACGGTGACCCAATTCAAGGAGATGGAGCTGTGCATTACGAGAGCACAACAGGATTATGAGAGTGCTCTTTCTGATTATAATTCTGCTTTAGAAGACAATTTGGATCAGGAGGAAATAGATTTCTATACGAATGCGATGAATCAGGCCCTTCATGAAAAGAGTATCGCGACCGCTAATCGCGATACCTTCTTTAAGGGTTTTGGCACGACTCAGATCAAGGCTCTGACGGCGGCTCAGATCAAGGGGTTGAGCACGGGGGAAGCGGTCGCCCTCTTGAGCGACGCCTCCGAGGTGAAAGCCCTGTCCGTCGCGGCTGTCAAGGCGTTGACCAAGGAGCAGATCAATGCCATTGGAGGCAATGCTAACGGTCAGGCGGCTCTTCGGGCCTTCACCTCGGCGCAGGTGGCAGCGTTGGGGAATGAGCAGAAAACCTGGTATTACGCCAACGCTCACTTTGCGTGACATTGCGTCTTGCTGAACAAAGGCCAGGCCGATTCGTCGTCCTGGCCTTTTTTTACCCCAACAGGGAAGGCTTGCGCGGACACGGTGTGTCGAGGCACTCTTCGAGGGAACGGGAATAACTCCCGGCACGAAAGGTCCAAGTATGAACGATGAGCCGAATACCCTATCGGGGCGGGTGACGCGGTATGCTCGCGTCGGGCGTGCCGTGGGAGGACTCGCCGCACGTCTGGGGGCCGAGCGCGTTCTTGGCATGAAGCTGGATCGCGGCAAGCATGCCTCGGACCTGCGGGCCGCCTTGGGGGGATTGAAGGGGCCGCTCATGAAGGTGGCGCAGATTCTCTCCACCATCCCCGATGCCCTCCCGCGCGAGTACGCCGCCGAGTTGGCCCAGTTGCAATCCGATGCGCCTCATATGGGGGGGCCTTTCGTCAAGCGGCGCATGGCGGCGGAGCTAGGGGACCAGTGGAAACAACGCTTTGCTCGTTTCGAGAGTGTGGCCGCCTCTGCCGCCTCGTTGGGACAAGTGCATCGTGCGGTGGGGTTGGATGGGCGTCAGCTTGCCTGCAAGCTGCAGTATCCCGACATGTCCAGCGCCGTCGAGGCCGATCTCCAGCAGTTGAAAGTCATTTTCGGCCTCTATGGGGTTTATGATAGCGCCATCGATACCTCGCACATTCATCTGGAAATCGCCGAGCGCCTGCGGGAGGAACTCGATTACGAGCGCGAGGGACGCAACATGCGCCTCTATGCCCGCATGCTGGCGCGCGAGGAGGCGATTCATGTTCCCGAGCTGGTGCAAGACCTCTCCACCGCGCGGCTTCTCACCATGTCGTGGCTTGAAGGCCAGCGGATCCTCTCCTTGACGGACAAATCCCTTGAGATCCGCAACCGCATCGCCATGAACATGTTCCGCGCCTGGTACGTGCCGTTTTATGGCTACGGCGTCATCCATGGCGATCCCCATCTGGGGAACTACACCGTCCAGGCCGAGGATTATTCCATCAATTTGCTCGACTTTGGTTGCATCCGCGTGTTCCCGCCTCGGTTGGTGGGGGGCGTCATCGACCTTTATCACGCCTTGGAGAAAGACGACCGAGCCATGGCGGTGCATGCGTATGAAACGTGGGGGTTCAAGAATCTCTCCAACGAGGCGGTGGATACGCTCAACATCTGGGCCAAGTTCGTTTACGCCCCGGTGATGGAAAACCGCATCCGCCCCATTGATGAAACCAACGCCGGAGGCTATGGACGCGACGTGGCTGGCAAGGTTCATGCCGAATTGAAACGCATCGGGGGAGTCACGCCCCCGCGCGAGTTCGTTCTGATGGATCGGGCTGCCGTGGGCTTGGGCGCGGTGTTCCTCCACTTAAGGGCAGAGGTCAATTGGTACGCCATGTTTCATGAACTGGTGGCGGATTTTCAGGTGGAGAAGCTGGCCAAGACCCAGGCGGAGGCTTTAACGGAGGTGGGATTGTGACCTTCCAAAGCGTCTACCCCCTCCGCCCCCATGGAGAACCTCTCCGCCTATGAAATACTGCGTCGACAGTCTCCAAGGCGGAAGGAGTACAGTGTGCGTGGTCAGAAAACCGAGGATATTCTCGCATTCCTAGAAAAAAACAAGGCTCAGCATGTGGCTTGGTTGACCGATGTCCATGCCTCCATCCTGTTTCCGAGAACCACCGACATGCCGCCCGAGCCTCCCTCCATCGAGAGGCCGGATGGGCTTGGCGGGGGGGTGGAGACCCTCCTTCATCTGTGTCATGTGATGCACCGGCGGGCGCGCGACCTGGTGGAGGCGGTTCGTGTCTCTGGAAAAGCCGGTGAGCATGATTATCGCGCCTTCATGGCGCAGGTGTGCGCCTATTTCCACGAAACCGGACGCCTGGAGCGCCAGTTCTGGGAAGTTCTGGTCAAAACCGATCCCCTCACCGGGGTTTATAATCGTCAGGGGATGATGAACGATCTTCGCCGCGAGTGGGAGCGCGCCTTGCGTGATGGGCAACCCGCCTGCATCGGCTTGGCCGATCTGGATCACTTCAAGCAGGTCAACGACTCGTTCGGACACGGGGCCGGAGATCGGGTTTTGTGCGCAGCGGCGCAGCTGTTCAACCAGCTTTTGCGGCCCTATGACATCATGTACCGCTACGGGGGAGAGGAGTTTCTCTTCTGTCTCCCCAACACCGATGAATGGAGTGCCGCACGAGTCTTGGGCAGACTCTGCCATCACCTCGCCCATATGCCCGTCTTGGTGGAGGGACCGGGGGGACGCGTTCCCATCACCTGCTCCATCGGGGTGGCCCGGTTGGCACCCGGGCGCTCGGTGCAAGAGGCCTTGACGGTGGCCGATGCTGCTCTTTACGCTGCCAAGTGTCACGGGAGAAACCGCGTCGAAATCGCTGATGGAACCTAGGAGAACGCGTGACTAACCCTGCTCGCTCGCCTCTGCCCCGCTCGCCTCTGTCATGATCAAGAAAAGACCGAGTTCCCTGAACATGTGGACCGATGTGGTGGAACTGCGCGACTTCTATGCCACGGAACTCGGGCAGATGGTCCAGAAAACGGTCCGCCGTAAAATTCGGGGGAGGTGGTCCAACCTCTCCGGAATGCGCCTTTTGGGGTTGGGGTTCGCAACGCCCTATCTGTCGCCCTTCCTGCCCGAAGCCGAACGAGTCATCGCCATCATGCCTCCACGCCAAGGGGCCTTGCCCTGGCCCGAGGAAGGTCCGGGGTTGACCGCCATGGCCGATGAGACGGCCTTGCCCTTGGCCGATCAAGAGGTCGATCGCGTGTTGCTGATCCACGCCTTGGAAGCCACCGAGCAGGTCGCGGGGATGATGCGAGAAATCTGGCGTGTTCTCGCCGATGGAGGCAAGATGATGGTCGTCGTGCCCAATCGACGAGGAATTTGGGCCCGGTTGGAGCACACGCCCTTTGGCAACGGACGGCCTTACAGTGCGGGACAGTTGGAGCGGATGTTGCGCGAGAATATGTTTGTGCCTCTGGGGAGTTCGGGGGCCTTGTTCGTGCCGCCGGTGGAGTCTCGGGTGATGCTGCGATCAGCGGCGGCGATGGAGGAGATGGGACGGAGATGGTGCGAGAGTTTCGGGGGTGTGGTGATGGTGGAGGCGGAAAAGCGCATTCATGCAATGGTGCCGGGGGACCCGGTGGGGTCAAGGGGCCGCTGGCCCCTTGCGGGGTGTGTCGAGGGGCAGCGCCCCTGACGGGGCGTAAGCCCATGCCCAAACCTGCCCCCCCCCAAAACCGACCATTCCAATCTGATGCATCAGATTGGAATGGTCGGTTTTGGGGG
>JAVBJO010000119.1:0-14255 GCA_031546925.1 Rhodospirillaceae bacterium | reverse complement strand
CGGAGGCGTACCAGCGGGCCACGGGGCCGTGCCCCGTGCGGGGGTGTCGGGGGCAGCGCCCCTGACCAGGGCGTAAGCCCAGACCCCCGCCACCCCCCCGACCCCCCAACAAAACACCCCCGATTGTTTCGGGGGTTTTTTGTTGGGGGGTCGGGGGGGTGGCTTGGGTCTGGGCTTACGCCCTGGTCAGGGGCGCTGCCCCCGACACCCCCGCAAGGGGCACGGCCCCTTGACCCGCTTTTACCCATGCCGATCAACCAAAATCGCCACAAACAACCCCAGCAAATAGGGAATCGACGCCGCAAAATTCCACCCCGCCCAAGTCCGATTCGGCGTGGCGATCAATTTAACGTTTAGCCCGAGCACGACCCCCCCGAGCAGCAACGCAACGCCTCCATAGACGTTGCCCAACAGCCCCAATCCCCACGGGAGCAACGAACTCCCCACGAGTCCCAAGGAGTTTAGAAGGATCCACCAGGCGGTTTTTTTCTCTCCGATGACCACGGGAAGCATGGGGACTCCTGCGGCGCGGTAGTCTTCCACCAGGAGAATCGCCAAAGCCCAGAAATGGCTCGGAGTCCAGAGGAACAAGGTCAAGGCGAGCACCAAGGGAAGCAACCCCTCCGAGGGTTGGCTGACGGCGGCTCCGGCAAGGAGGGCGAAACTTCCGGCGGCCCCTCCGACGACAATGTTCCACCAGGTCCGGCGTTTCAGCCAGACGGTGTAGACTACGCCATAAACGAAGGCACCGAGGAACAGATGGAGGGCCACGACCCAATTGAACGCAGCCAGAGCAACCACCAGCCCCGCCGTCATCATCCCCGCCGCGAGCCACAGCACCACGGTGGGATCCACCGCTCCCGAGGCCATGGGGCGGTTCTTGGTCCGCTTCATCAAGCGATCGATATCGCGATCGTAGACGTGGTTGAACAGGGCCGAGGCTCCGGAACCCAAAATCATTGCCAGCACGAGCAGCCCCGCCTGTATCGGCTCGACCTTTGTGCTGACGGCGGCGTATCCAGTGACGGCGGAAAACGCGATGGTCACCCCAATGCGCAGTTTCATCATTTCCAAGGATTGGCGAAGCGTCATCCTTCTGTCCCCTTCTCGATCCTTAGGAGAGGTGGGGCGCGCGGAGAGGGTAAAAAAGAGAGCTAATGCTTCCGGACTGCCTCCTCCGATGGTCACGAGGGGGGGATGGATTTCCGGGCGAAAAAGCACACATCTCACACGATGGAGACCTATCCCGCCTTGGTCTTGAATGCGGATTTCAGGCCGTTGAGTTACTTCCCCCTGTCCTTATGGCCCTGGCAGGATGCGGTTCGTGCGGTTGTCTCCGAGCGCGTCCTCGTGGTGTCCGAATATGATCGGGAAGTCCATTCACCCTCCCGTCACATGCGACTTCCGAGCGTTATCTCCCTCAAAGACTACGTTCCTTTGCGAAGGCGGCCCGCTTTTACCCGCTTCAATGTTTTTCTCCGCGACCGCTTTACCTGCCAATATTGCGGCACTTCCTTCCCCGCCCACGATCTGACCTTCGATCACGTCATTCCTAGATCCCGCTCTGGCAGCACCACCTGGGAAAATATCGTCACCTGTTGTCATGCTGATAATTTGAGAAAAGGAGCAAGATCCGTCACAGAGGCGCGGATGACTCTCCATCATAAGCCCTTCATCCCAACATATTCCCAGTTGGAAATCTCCGCGCGACAATGCTCTCACCTGAAAAATGACCTCCACGAAACATGGCTCGACTTTCTTTATTGGGATGTCACCCTTGAGGAATGATTTTTTTGCCAAGATGTTAATTGTTTGTTAATTTTACATTTTTAAACTGTCCCCATGCTTGAAGATGATTCTCTTTCCCCGGTCGATGTCGCTCTGCCTGATGACATGGACTCCATCACGAGACTTCCCGTTGGCATGGCGGGGGTTTTCTCCTTCACGTTCCAATACCAGGAAGCGCACTTTTCTGTCGCGTGCACGGAAGATCTGCAAGAGGGCGATGCAACCCTGAAGGTTACCAGCGATTTGGGGGGGGTGCCTCCGTCTGCGGAAGATCCGACGGTGCGATTGGGCGTCATTCACGTCATCGCTAGCGCCAACGAAGCGTTGGGGAGGACGTTGTTCTGCCTGGAGCAGGATCGTGTGGGGGTGGCGTTCGAGGTGAAGGTGCCCAGGCCGATAACGTCAATTGCGTTGATGGCGGCGTTGGCGGAGGTGTTGATGCAGGTGGCGCCCTATGTGGCGCTGATCGAAGGGGTCAAGGGTCCGTGACCCTTGCGGGGGTGTCGGGGGCAGCGCCCCTGACGAGGGCGTAAGCCCATACCCAGCCCACCACCCCGACCCCCCAACAAAAAACCCCCGAAACAATCGGGGGTTTTTTGTTGGGGGGTCGGGGTGGTTGGCTGGGTATGGGCTTACGCCTCGTCAGGGGCGCTGCCCCCGACACCCCCGCAAGGGGCGAAAGCCCCTTGACCCCTTACATCAGCACGATGCGCTCTTGCGCAAACACCTCATTCACCGGCTCATAGGCCACCAGCCAATATTCTCCCAGAGTATGCCAGCGTACCGATAAATAGTCCTCGACCATCTCTCGCTCTCCACCGATATGGATTGCGGCGACTTCTAAGGCTTCTTCTGCGGTTTCGGCCACGCGGTCAAGAACTTCGGTGAGTCGAAAGGGCCGCGCTTTTGTATCGGGCAGGGTCGTCTGAACAACAACAAGCGACATAATTCAGCAAAGCTCCTGGCTGAGGAAAGAACACTGACGATGGTTCTATCCTCCAAACCTTGCCGAGGTCTTAAGGCTTACCCCATTCGCCCATCAGCGCGCGGACGTACCAAAATCGGCGTATACGCAATAAGGAACAAAATCCACGCCAAGGCCCAAAATGTCCCAGCGGCGTGCATGAATCCCCCATGTGGATTGCTGGCCAGGGCCGCCGCCACGCGCGCGATTGCGGCAAGAGTCAACAGGCCATACGCGGCGATGGTGACTTTCGAGACCACCAGGGGCCGCCCCGAATGTCCCAGGGAGGCGCGGCTCATGACGCCAAGGATCATGGTGGAGATACATCCGGCGGTCAGGGCATGGACGCTGGCCAGCAAAACCCCGTAAGAGGACACGAAGATCGACACCCCCCACAACGCCAACCCGACGACGAGCCACAAATACCCCAGGTGCAAAATCCACAAGATGGGATTTTTCAGCGTCTTGATCCCGTGCCAGCCACTCAGGCGCACCAGATGGACGGCAGCCGCTCCCAGCAGCAACACGCCCGCCACGATAGATCCCGGAAACAGGAGGGCGACAGTCCCCGCCACGGCGACACTTCCTGCCGCGCCCCCCTTCTCAATGAGGGCAAAGGAGCGTATTTCCGCGCGCTTGCCCTGCATCTGTAACCAATTGCGGGTAAAGGCGGGAATGATCCGTCCCCCAACGACGGCAATGATCACCAAGACCATCAGCATGCCAAAATAAGCCCCAATCAGATTTCGCCCCAAACTGGGATCAAAATACGGGATGGCATAGGTGGCAGCATTCGCGAGCCAGAACAGCCCAAGCAGAGCAAGGAACGCGGTATTGCGTCCCACCCCAGCGCTCAACAACGGCTTGGCCAGGAGCACCGCCAAAGTCGGGATATAAAGCAAATCCAAAACCATCCCGATGACACTAAACGGCATCGTGTTGGGGAAAAAGAGAAAGAAGAGACGGGCACTCAGCCAAACGGCGAGCAAGACCATCAAGGGACGCCCCTGGACAGGCGTGGTGTTGGTCCAATTGGGCACTGCCGTCAGCAGGAAGCCGCCGATGGCCGCTCCCGCGAAGCCAAACACCATCTCGTGGGCGTGCCAGGTGGAGGGCAGTTGAACAACGGGCGAAAACCCCATGTAGCCCACCAACCACAGCGGCAGCATCACCGCCGCGTAAAGACCTGTCACCAGGAAGAAAGTGCGGAAGGCAGCGGAAAAGATAAGGGGGGGCATGGGGGAATCTCCTGGTCCGGGAGTATGCTTTTAAGAGCCCTCACCAACCGGGTCAAGGGGGGACCGTTGGGCGGCCTCTCTCTATCCTCTCCCTCAAAAAGAAAAAGGCGGCCGAAGCCGCCTTTTCCCAAACACCTTAGACGATTAGAACGTCAAGGACAGACCGGTCATGGCAACATAGCCATGGTTGTCGTCGTCGCCTGCGCCCTTATCATCATACCCGATGTAACCCAGGGAGCCGAGCACATCGACGCCAGGGCCCATGCTGTACTTGCCGGACATCTGATAGACGGCCGTGGTGTCTTTGCCACCACCGGTGCCCCCACGCGTGGTGGCATCAGTTCCAACCTTGGACTGGAAGGTAGAAACGCTAACGGCATAGGGGCCATTGGCGTATTGCAGACCCAGATCCCAAGCACGACCATCAAGCAAGCTGGTTCCCGAGATCATCTGAGCGCGGTAAGAACCACCCAGGGTGAAGCCCGCATAGGACAACTGGGAGCCAGCCGACCACTCTTGGGAATTTCCATCGCCACCCGACTGGGCGCCGAGCAGAGCAGTGCCATCACCGGTGCCACCAACGCCACCATTGAAGATCCCTGCGTCATAGGTCACCCAACCGCCGGAAACCTTGACACCAACGGGGCCAAAATTACGGGCGAACAGGGCACCAACGCCATAGGCGGGGACGCCACCCTGGTTGAAGTTGGCGTTGTCTTCACCAATGAGCCCACCATTAGCACCGAGGGTGTTGTTGATACCAACGGCCTTGGCATTAGGAACGAAGGTCGCGCCGACGGTCAAGCCGCCGAACGACGGAGCCACATAGGTGATCTTGTCGGCATCGTTGTCGGTGAGGATGGCGGTGGTGTTGCCACCGAGCATCGACTTGATAATCAGGCCACCCGGACGAGCAATGGAGCGGTTGCCGGTGATCATGCCACCTTCGTTCCAGTTGCCAGCGGCATCCGGAGCGGTCACGTGGAGCAGATAGGCACCGTTGTTCTCGGAACCGAGAATGATCTTACCGAAGTTGCCCTGCACCCACACATAGGACTCATCGATGATATCATTGCTGGTACCGGGCTGCTGGGTCTGCCCGCCGCCTTCGAGTTCAACCACGGCGCCGATCTTCAGGCCGTTGTCCAACTGGGTCTCACCTGTGAAGTGAATCTCCACGTCGCCCTTGACGTCGGCATTGGTGCCGGCATCCTGGCCCGGGTGTCTCTCTTCCCACTTGTCGGACTGCCAAGCGCCGACGACCCACCAGCGAGCGAATCCACCGACGTTCAGCTTGATCTTTTCGGAGGCACTAGCCGTGTCCATGCCGATCAGGCCCATGGCAACCAGCGCGGTGCTGGCAATAAGAATCTTTTTCATTGTATTTCCTCTCTGGTGACTCAGAAAACAGAGGCGGCGCTCTTGCCAAACAGGTCTAAACGAATGCGCCACGCTGCCCACAACCAACGAACTGGGCTGATCACGCCATGCCAAAGGAGGTAAGTCAAGCAATGCTCAGGAGAAGACCGCTTAACGCATTTTCACTGTGGCATTCACGCAACATTCCAGCCCTTCGAGGGGGGAAGCGTTGCGAATGAGTCTCATCTTTGGGGGCGAAGCGCAGCCAGGAGAGCGTTCCCCCTTCAGGGTGTACCAGCGCTCTTTCCTCTTTTGACTCTCGTTTTGCGGCAGCGCAACAAAAAAGGCGGCCTCAGCCGCCTTTTTCTTAAGATCAAAGAGCCCTCAGAAGGTCAAGGAAAGACCCGTCATGGCCACATAGCCGTGATTATCGTTGTCGTCTGGTCCTTCGTCGTCGTAGCCCAGGTAGCCCAGGGAAGTGAGGGCATCGACTCCCGCACCCAGACTATATTTTCCAGAGATTTGATAGACGGCGGTGGTATCTTTGCCACCAACATTAGCATCGGAGCCGACCTTGGACTGAAAGGTGGCAAGACTAACCGCGTAGGGGCCATTGGCGTACTGGAGACCGAGATCCCAAGCGCGCCCGTCTGACGCGTTAACGCCATCCACCAGCTGCGCCCGGTAGGAGCCGCCCAGGGTAAACCCGGCGTAGGACAGTTGCGCTCCTGCCGACCATTCGTTGGAATTTCCGTCGCCTCCGGGCACGGGGGCGTTGGCTCCCGTATCGGGGGGGCCAACCACTCCGCCGTTGAGCTGGCCGAGATCATAGGTCAGCCATCCTATCGAAGCCTTCACATCCACCGGCCCCAGCTTGTTGACAAAAAGAGCGCCGAGTCCGTAAGCGGGTGCCCCATTCAGATTGAAGTTGGCGTTATCCTCTCCCTGCCCCCCGACGGGACCGCCGAGGGCCTTGAGGTTGGGAATAAACGACGCCCCCAGGGTGAAGCCAAAGGTAGGCGGCGACAAATAGGTCAGTTTATCGGCATCATTATCGGTGAGGAGAGCGGTGGTGTTGCCGCCAAACATCCCCTGCACCGACGCCGGACGCGCCAAGCTGCGGTTGCCGGTGATCATGCCGCTTTCATTCCAGTTGCCCGCCGCATCGGGAGCTGTCACATGAAGCAGGTACGGAGCGTTGTTCTCTGCGCCCAGGATGACCTTACCGAAGTTGCCCTGCACCCACACATAGGACTCATCAATGATATCGGCGGAGGTGCCGGGCTGCTGGGTTTGCCCGCCGCCTTCCAATTCGACAACGACGCCGACTTTCATGCCGTTGTCCAGTTGGGTTTCCCCGGTGAAGTGGATTTCCACATCGCCCTTGACGTCGGCATTGGTTCCGGCATCGGACCCCAGATTTTTCTCTTCCCAGCTGTCGGAGGGCCACACGCCGACCACCCACCATTTGGCGAAGCCGCCCACATTCAGTCGGATCTTTTCCGAGGCCTCGGCAGAGCCCGCGCTCGTGAGCCCCGCCGCCATCAACAGGGCGATTACCATAAGAAATTTCTTCATTGCCAACCCTTTTTCCGGAACCCACAAAACTTGTCGCCAAAATTCATCATTTTTTAACAAAAACCCCCTTCCTGGTTTTTCCGCCTTGCGAGGCGCTCTCGTTCTGATGTATGGTTCGGTGTCAGTATCGTGGGTAGTGTGCCTCATTATCGTGCGCGAAAATGTTGCGCGAGAGGCTATAGTCCATGAGAGAGGGGAAATGCGCCTTGAGAAATAAGGTGTAGGGAGTTCGCGGGTTATGGCGATTGGAAAAGTCAATACACCGCTAGGAGCGATGTCTCCGAACACCGATGGGGCCGTTCTCATCGTCGATGAGAACGCGCGTTCGCCGGCCCTCGATCTGCGGATGATGTCCCATGCCCCGGACACCTCGGGCGCCCAGCGGGAGCACTCGGGACACGAACCGCCGAGCGAGGTGGTGCGTCAGCTCCAGGTTATGATTTCCGCCGTGCGCATCCTGAATGATATTGCCTCGGAGCAAGGGGCCTCGGTTGTTCTTTCGTCCTCGGGGCTCCACCTGCGCAATGCGGTAACGGGTCTGGGGCATTTGCTATCCTCTGCCGATCCCCGCGTCCTCAATGGCGAGGCCGCCACCCAGGTGCACGAGGCCGGGAAGATCATCGGGGCCGTGGAGATTGGGCTGGAAAACACCCAAAAGGCCACCGACCAGGTGGTCCGAACCCTCCCCGCGCTCCAGGCCCTCCGCGCCCAGGATGCGGCGAGCCTTTTCCAAAAGGAGATGCGCCAAGCCGTCTATCGGGTCAAGGACGCCCTGGCCAACACCCGCAAGCCCGCCGAGTCTTAGGCGAGCCACGCAGCGCCTCACACCTCCTCAAAAAAAGTCGATCCATACACCACCCTCGATGCGGAATCGGGGGGTATTTTTTGTGGACAAAGAACTGCTCGGATAGGGGAGGCGGGACGGGGCACAAACGGCAAAATTCCCTCAATACGGGTAATAGGTTATATTTTGTTAATTTTTCCCCTCTCGCGACAAGAGAAATGCGGAGGGAAAGAGACACTTTATATCTGTGACGAAGTGTCGCACTCGGCACGTCGACAACCCTTTGAATTTAATTTATCCTCTTGATTTCAATATATTTTTTCTCCTGTTCTCATTTTTTTTAACATCCATTTCGTTCGCATGTTATGTTTTTTTTGGAGATGTATTATGCATATTCCTTATGAAAGACGCTCCTAAATGGAGGGTCTTAGATGAAATTATTAATCCCTTGTTAGTAGACACTCTCTACCCTCCGTGCTACCACCATTAAAGATAGTATCGAGCCTGGAATTTCGGGCAAGGGTTGAGCATGGGGCGGCGCGTAAGCGCTGCCGCTCCAAAAGCTCGGATAGGGAGTTGGGTCATGGCGAACATCGTAGAAATCACAGTCTCAGTCGCAAATATTAGCGCCATACCCGCAGAGGTATTTAAGACTCTGACGTATCCCCTGCCGAAGCCCACGGTCTACACAGAAAAAGGCGAGGGTGGAGTCGAAACAACCTACCACTATACATGGGTGTACTCGAGCTACGTTGGCTCCGTCCTCAACGTTGGGGACCCCGGTTATCCCTATAAGAAAGGAGATGCCGGATATCCCCAGACGGTGAATACTGAGGCTAGTTTGCGGCCCCAGATTGCGCGTGGGATGACGTCGGCTCAAGTCGCGGCCATGTCACCGAAGCTCTTTAACCTCTTCATCGGCAGGACCGGTATGCTTGCTCTGAGCCGATATGGGACCTATAGTACGGATGGTACGGATGGTCTGCATACAGATCTGCTGGGGGGAATGACTTCGGCGCAGTTCGCGACACTGAATAAAGTCATGGTTTCCAGTATCCCTTCGAGCCTGATCCCTGGCATCCCCCCTGAAGCCCTGGCGGCCCTGACAAGCAGCGGGGTTAGGGGGCTGACGGTAGAGCAGATGAAGGTCTTGAGCTCGGATCAGATCGCGACCCTGACGAGTGGATCCGGCACTTCCGATACCATCGATTTGCTGACGTCGGCCCAGATTGCGGCAATTTCTCCCGCCGGGGCGCATGGCCTGACGTCGGCCCAGATCCGGGATCTGGAGGAGACGCAGCTTGATGCTCTGCGTCCAGAGCAGATTAAGAATATGTCGACGAGCGCGATGCAAGGGCTCTCGGCGGAGCAGCTCGCGTCATTGGATCTCTCCCAGGTGGGGGCCTTTGGGGCCGGTCATATTGGGGCGTTGTCCGCCAAAACGATCCATGGACTCTCGATGACGCAGATTGAGGGGCTCAACCCGACTGCGGTTACGGGCTTCACCTCGGAGCAAATCGCGGCCTTGGATAAGGCTCAATTCTACGCCTTCTGTGACAAAGATGGCCTCTTGACCCTTACCCCTGCGGCGCTTCATGGCCTGACCAAGGAGCAACTGGTGGCATGGGGGACGAGCTCGGACGATCAACTGTCCATGAATGCCCTGCTCGACAAGATGTCCATGGAGCAGATCAGAGGCTTGAACAGCACGGTTCAGGCCTACCTTGGGGTACCCGCGACGGATCTGGCGGAGTTTGTGGAGATTTCCGGGCGCCGAGCGACCCTTTGGCGGGATCAACAGATGGCGGGGCTCTCTACGGCTCAGGCCAGTTTGTTGACCCTCGACCAACTTTCCTCCTTAAGTGACCAGCAGTACGTGGCCATGACCCGGGCTGCGGACAATAAACTCGGTTTTATGACCGCCCTTCAGCTTTCCGCCATGTCTCCGCAAGCCATGGCCAAGATGAAGGCGTATGCCCCAGGCTTGAACACGGCGCAGTTGAAAGGTCTGACCTCGGCCCAGATTGGGGCGTTGGGCGAAGGTCTGCTCGCGAGCCAAATCAAGCGTCTGAGTGCAGAGCAAATCTCTGGTGTTTCCGGCAGTGCCCTGGCGGCCAAACTGCCGACACTGCTTGACGTTAAAGCCCTGAGCACGGCTCAAGTGGCCGGTCTGACAGGAGTACAGATCAGCGGTACCGGGGCACAGTGGCTGAAGCTGTTGAGTCCGACCCAGGTCAAGGTTCTCTCTGCCGATGCCATGAGCGGCTTCGGTGCAGGCAGCCTGAACGCCCTGATCGAGACCAAGAAGCTGCGGAATTTGACCTCGACCCAGGTGGGGGCTTTGAATGCGAACCTGCTGGCCACCCTTACGGTGGGCAAGGCGGACTGGATTGCCACCCATCTTCTTCCCGCGCAGGTCGCGGGCTTATCGGGAGAGCAGATCAAAGATTTGACCGGTGCAGGGGCCGTGTTCACCCCGGCCCAGATTGGCCTTTTGCGCCCTGAAGTGATGGCGAACTTCTCTATTCCGGGTCTTAACGCCTTGTCGTTGAGTCGGGGTGGGGCATTCGGCAACATGACCTCGTTGCAAGTCGCGGCGTTGACTCCCACCCAGGTCGCAGGCTTGGACGTCAATCACATCAATGCCCTGACCGCCGGGCAAATGAAAGCCGTGGGCGAGGGCTGGATCCATGCCTTGAAAGCGGATGGGGCGCTCAGCAACAGCAGCCAGATCGATATGTTGGACTCCGCCCAAATAGGGGCGTTGTCCACCAGAGCGGTGGAGGGCTTTACCTCGGCGCAGATTGCCGATCTGACGGCAGAACAGGTTGCGGGCTTTACCTCGACGCAAATCGCAGCGTTAAGCACGGATGCGGTCCAGGGCTTCAACGCCAGCATCATCGGTGGGCTTAAGCCCTTGGCATTCAAGGGGTTCACCGGCGATCAGATTCAGGCGATGACAGGGGGCGCGTCACAGAATTGGCTCAGTGGTGCGTCGGTGGATCAGGTGAAGAACCTGTCGCCGGCAGCCATGGGGAGGCTCAGCGCAACGCAACTCAAGACCTTGACCGGCTCCAAGGCGGAGACGGATAAGATCGACGCCCTGAGCGCCGCTCAACTCGCGGGGATCTCAGCCGAGATCGTGAAGACGTTGGTCGCAAGCCAGGTGCAAGACCTGAGCGCGGCACAACTGAAGCTGCTATCGGCCGAACAAGTGGGTGCTTTGGCCCACATTTGCCCCCTGAACGCCGAGCAACTGAAGGGATTGTCGGCACTCCAGGCGCGGGGAATCGCCGCAGAGGATATGTCCAAACTGACCCCGAAAGATTTGGATGGCTTGTCGGCAACACAACTCGGGGCCATGAGCATGGCTCAGATCGAAGGGTTGAGCGCATATCAGGTCGCAAGCTTGAGCGTGGCCCAGCTGAACGGACTGAGCTTCGCGCAAATCAATGCCCTGAACAAAGGATCCGTCAAGAAAGGAACGCTCGAAGACTTGGCGCTGAAGGCGATCATCGCGAAGAATGCCGAATTCTGTGCAAAGGAAAGCAAAGACTTGAGTGTGTCGGATCTGACGGCCTTGAGCCCGGCGCAGACCTTCCATTTAACGACCGCCCAGATCGTTGGGATGTCGGGGGCACAACTCGCCGCTCTCAAGATGGCCGGTTTGTCGCCGAACCAGATCGCCGCCTTGCGCGTCGATCAGGTCAAGGAGCTGATGGAGGCGCAGGTTAAGGGCTTGAGCGTCTTGCAACTCAGCGCTCTCAGCCCGGCGCAGGTCGCGGCGTTCGAGCCGAACGACGTGGCGGTCCTGTCCGTGGCCCAACTGAAGAGTCTCAGCCGAGCCCAAGCCCGGGCGTTCGGTCCCGAGCAGGTGCTTGCCATGACCTCGGCCCAGATTTCGGCCTTGGCCGCGCCTCCCGAGTCGTCGGTGGCTGGGCGGAAGATCCTCATCCTGCAGGCTGACTTGGCCGGAAAAACTACCGCAGAGATTGCGGCCCTCGCGAGTTATGAGGTGGGCGTGTTGTCCGCAAAGCAGCTTGGGTCGCTGGGCAGTGCCCAAGTCGCAGCCTTAGTCCGCACCAACCTTGCCGCTCTGAGCGCGGTTCAGCTTTCCGCCCTCTCCCAGGGTGGGATAGAGGGACTGAAGAGCCTCGCCGCGAATCTGAGCCCGGCACAGATGACCCGTCTGTCCTCGGCACAAATCGCGGTGCTGGGGAAGGCGCTGTCGGTGAATCAGATCAAGAAACTGAGTGCCACGCAGATCGCGGGCGCCCATTTGACCAAGCTCAGCTCGACCGATGCCATCGGATTGAGTGCTGTTCAACTCGCCGGCCTCACGGCCGGGCAGATCAACGCGGCCGGCACGCAGTGGCCAAGCCACTTGACGACCAAGCAGTTGGTGGCCCTGTCCACTCAAGCCATCGGTGGTTTCAAGATCGAGCAAATGACTCAGCTGGGGAGCAAGATTTCAAGCCTCAGTGCAAGACAAATCGCCGCACTGAGCGTAGACCAAGTTCATGATTTGGGCGGTCTCGTCAGCAAATTTACCGCGCCTCAACTCAAGAGCGTTGGTAAGGATTGGGTGCAAGCGCTTCAGACGGATGGAACCGTCAGTGAGACAAGTTCCATTGATCGCTTGGGCAGCGCCCAGATCCGAAGCCTCTCCACTCTTGCGGTATCGGGCTTCACCTCGGGTCAGATCGCGGATCTGGATGCCAAGCAACTGAAGGGCTTCACCTCGACACAGATTGCCGCCTTGAGTACGGGGGCGGTGGCCGGCTTGGGGGCCGGGAACTTCGCGGGTCTGGACGCGGCAGCGATCAAGGGACTGACGCCCAGTCAGATCGCGGCTATGGCACCCTCGAATGGGACCAATTCCAATCTTAAGATCGCCATTGCGCCGGATCTCGCCAACAACTGGATCACGGGGGTCACAACCCTACAGCTGAAGAGCTTGTCCGCTGGGGCCATCTCTATGCTGACGGTGGACCAAGTCCGCTCGCTGTCCGGCGGGACCACGGTCAAAAATAAGAAGGGCGTCACTGTCGCAGTTGAAAAAGAGGAAATCGACGCTCTCAGTGCGGCCCAAGTGGCGGGTCTGTCCGTTAAAGTGTTGAGCCAGTTGGAAACAAGACAGGCTCAGGACTTCAGTGCAGCTCAACTGAAAAACCTCTCCGGAGCACAAGTGGAAGCCTTGGCCAAAGTGAGAGATACCAACGGCTTGAGTGTTCTGACCTCGGCGCAGATGAAGGGGCTGACGGTCCCGCAACTACGCGGAATCAGAGATCTTTCGACCTTGACGACCTCGGCCCTGGACGGACTGTCCGCAACCCAGATCGGCGCCTTGAGCCTCGATCAAGCCAAGGGGCTAACGGCAATCCAGATCCAATCCCTGACGGTGGCTCAGCTTAAGGGCTTCACCTATGGACAGATTGTGGCGCTTCACAAGACCAAGCAGGGGACTCCGCCGTCGTTGGGCTGGCTCGTCGGAAGTGTAGGAACCGCCCAGATGGCCGTTCTGAACAAGACCTTCCTCAGTGGAAATCCACTGGGAACGCAACAGAACAGCGCTGGCGTCTCCATCAAGACCCTCAGCAAGTTGAAGGCCGCGCAGATCGCGAACTTGACCACCACCCAAGTGGTTACCTTGTCGGGGAACCAGATTGCCGCCTTGAAGGTGGCGAGTCTTTCCTTGACTCAATTGCAAGTCTTGCGGGTTGATCAAATCAAGGAACTGACGGCGGCTCAGGTCAAGTCGTTGAGCGCCGTACAAATCGCGGCCCTCTCCACGATGCAAGTCGCGGCGCTTGAAGGGATCGATGCTGCGGCTTTGACTGTGACTCAGTTGAAAGCCTTGAGCACCGCTCAGATTGAGGTCATGACCTCAAGCCAGTTCCGGAAGATGACCCCGAGGCAAATTGCAGCCCTCTCGGCACCGCAGTTTGCGACGCTGAATGGGGCAGAAATCGGGCATCTGACCTCGGCTCAAATCAAGAGCTTGACGGCGGTGCAGTTGAAAACCCTTTCTGAAGAACAAGCCCGTTCCTTGGGAGATTTGACCCGGTTCATGACCGATAAGCAGATCGCGACCCTCACCGTCGAGACTCTGAACGACATGAGCGCCGCCTCCTTGCAGGGAATGGGGACACTTCAGATCAAGGGCCTGACCTCAATGCAGATCGCGGGCATGAATAAGGAGGCGCTCAAGACGCTTCTGAGCAACACCACTGAAGTCAAGGCGTTGTCCTTGGCCTCGATAAAGGGGTTGAACGCTGACCAGCTCGGGGCCCTTGATAAGGATACGCTGAAGGCTTTCACCACAGCCCAAGTCGCGGCGCTATCGGCCACGCAGAAGGGGTGGTATACCTCCGGCGTGTTATCATAACGTTGTGTCCCTTGCGGTAAAAAAGAAGGGGGGTCCGGGGCATCGCTCCGGGCGGGGATTGGGGCGGCAGCCCCGGCGCAAGCCAGACAGCCCATCCCCCCCGACCCCCCAACAAAAAACCCCCGAAACAATCGGGGGTTTTTGTTGGGGGGTCGG